>CAJXVR010000024.1 GCA_913061285.1 uncultured Verrucomicrobiota bacterium
CGAGATGTAGAGAGGTCTCGTGGGCTCGGAGATGTGTATAAGAGACAGCTCCAGCGAGGAAGCGATCCTTCCCTCGCATCCACTCGTTTCTTTGGCGCAGACCTTAATTCTTTCCAACGAATTTCTTTTCGTGAACTAATCGACTTGTAATGGCAACCGTTGCTAATCCATCCCCTCTCTTCTCTCGGCGGGACCTCCTTCGGCGGGCCGGAATGGGGTTTGGCATGTTGGGCTTGGGGCCCTTGTTCGGATCGAATCTTTCCCTGGCCTCAGCGAAGACGGAAAGCGCGCTTCGTCCCCGTTCGCCTCATTTTGCTCCGCGAGCCAAACGGGTGATTCATATTTTTCTCAATGGCGGTCTTTCTCATGTCGATTCCTTTGATCCCAAGCCCCTGCTGTCTCGCCACGATGGTAAGCCGTTGCCTTCGCCGAATCTGGTAACGGAACGACCGACAGGGGCTGCGTTTGGTTCGCCGTTTTCGTTCGAGCGCTATGGGCAGTGTGGGTTGCCCATCAGTGAGCTTTTTTCTGAGTTAGGGGAGCATGCAGATGACTTGTGCGTTTTGAGATCCATGGTCTCGGATGTGCCTAATCACGAACCCGCGCTGATGCTAATGAACTGCGGAGACAACACGCTCTCGCGGCCGAGCATGGGGTCATGGCTGACCTACGGCCTGGGAACTGAGAATCAAAATCTGCCAGGGTTCATTGCTATGTGCCCTGAAGGGCACCCTGTCAAGGGCCCTGACAATTGGCGCTCGTCGTTCCTGCCTGGTATTTATGAAGGCGCCTATGTCAATACCCAGTATGAAACGGTGGAGAAACTTGTGGAGAATATTCGCAATCCCCGTCTTGATCTTAAGGGGCAGCGTCGGCAGGTGGATCTGTTGCAGTTCTTGAACGCGCGGCACCAGGAGGCACGAGGTTTCGATCCTCAATTGGAAGCTCGGATCCAGAGCTTTGAACAGGCCTACCGAATGCAGATGGAGGCTTCTGATGCCTTCGATTTGTCGAAAGAATCCGCGCGAACTCGAGATCGATATGGAACGTCCGTTCAGTCTCGTCAGCTGTTGATTGCCCGGCGCCTGGCCGAGCGAGAGGTTCGATTTACACAGGTGTGGCACGGGAAGTGGCAACCATGGGATAATCATGACGAGATCGAAAAAAACCATCGAAAGCTTGCCCGCGAGTGTTCTCAGGGAATCGCCGCGCTTTTATCGGATCTCAAAGAGCGCGGCATGTTGGACGAAACGCTCGTAGTGTTTGGGGGAGAGTTTGGTCGCACGCCCACCGTCGAAACCCGCAACGGAGATGCTTCTAAGATGGGGCGTGACCACAATCACTACGGCTTCTCCATGTGGCTGGCTGGGGGGGGGGTGAAAGGTGGAACGGTGCACGGAGCGACCGATGAGTTTGGATTCAAGGCGGTTGAGAATCCTGTTCACATTCATGATTTGCATGCGACGATTCTTCATCTGATGGGGATGGACCACGAGCGCTTGACCTATCGCTATGCGAGTCGGGATTTTCGATTGACCGATGTGCACGGAGATGTCGTGCAATCTATCTTAGCGTAGTCGTTCGTGACTTTGGCATCGTATGGCGAATTCGGCAGGATTGAACTTTTATTCATTGATGAGATAGTCGTGGAATGAGTGATACGATTCGACGGGGCATCAAAGCCTTCCTGCTCCTTTCTACCTTGGGAGGTTCGTTGGTTGCAGCAGAACCCTCTGGGCGACTCTATGATCCGAAGGTGCATGATCGCTTCGACTGGTGGGGAGATGTGGATGGATTTCTCGAAGCTCAAGCGCGGCGGACGCTTGACCTTGCTGACCAAGCATTCGTGAAGTATCCACCTCAGTTGCCAGAGCCAATGGAGCGGAAGATGGCTCTCTATATGTTGGATGGTGTCATGCATGAGCAAGACGCTCCGAAACGAGCCTCTGTGCAAGAATTCTTACGGTATCGAATCGAACGCTCTCTTCGCGAAATCGAAACAACCAGAGTTTCGAAAGGGGCAATGATTTGGAAACTCTACAATGAGACCTTCGTTATTCGAACGGCCTCGGTGACCCTGGCGTTTGATTTGGTGCGGGGGCGCCTACGCGGTGTTGAGGGATTTGGGCTGCCTGACGATTTAGTGGCAAAAATCGCCGGGCACTGCGATGTGCTGTTTATCAGTCATCGTCATCGGGATCATGCTGACGAATCGGTGGCGCGACTTTTTTTAGATCAGGGCAAACCCGTCGTCGCCCCGCCCGAGATCTGGCGGGGAAAACCCATTCACACGGAGATTACCCATCTGGATCGAATTCCTCACAAGCAGCATTTGCTTAAGGTGAAGGGAGGAGCGGTGTCACTCAAGGTCACGGTTTATCCGGGGCATCAAGGTTCTGATATTGAAAACAACGTTCCGGTTGTCATCACTCCTGAGGGATTTTCGTTTGTTCAAACCGGCGATCAATCAAATGAGAATGATTTTGTGTGGATCGATGAGATTCACAAACACTATGCCATTGATGTGCTAATGCCCAATTGTTGGTCGACGGATATTCATCGTTTGGCCGATGGATTCCGTCCGCAATTGATTATTCCGGGCCACGAGAACGAAATGGGACATACCATTGATCACAGAGAACCCTTTTGGCTGACCTACAATCGCCTTTTCGAATCGCTATATCCTTTGATGGTGATGGCATGGGGTGAGCGTTATCACTATCTCCGTCCAACGCTCTCTCGTTGAAGCTTCAGAGGGATGCTTCAACGATGTATTCTGAGAATGTGAGCTGTGTACAAGAAGATCCGGCGATTTGATGGATCGTCAAATCGCCGGACGATATTTCTTATCTCAAGCAGGACACTGAACCTCAAGTCCAGTGCGAAGTGGGACATAGATAGGCCTTTTTATTCAGCGCGCTGAGGGCGCCGAAGGCTGGCATGCTCGAATCGGTTCTTTCGAATGATTGTATGTTGAGCACGTTGTCCATGCCTGAGAGGTAGCAGAGTTGATGCCAACTGCGATTTTTGTTGAGATTTTATTGGCGCTAAGCGTGAGTTTTTCTATTTTGTTGAACCTAAGATCTTAAAACTCTAGGGGTTAGGTTGATTCCTCATTGTTCGTTGCAAGTGATTTGGGAAAATTCATCGGGAAGGCTAGTCCGGCATGTCTGAAACCAGGCGACGATTGATCCATTCAGAATTGCCCAGAGTGACAATAAAGGCGCAGATCTGACCCGGTTTGAGACTTTTTGTCTCTTATGTCGGAACGTTTGCGGCCTAGGAGCTCAGCCCGGGGTCAACTCGAAGCTCTTTTCGTTGATGGTGTCTCGCCAGCGTTGGACGTAGGAGAGAGTGCTATGGATCTGAGTGAGAGTATCGAGGAGCTCGGATTTTTCCTGAGGCTCTGGCTTGATCCATAAATGATGGACTTCCTTGAGTTTGGCTTGGACGGATTGGAGCCGTTCATTGAGCTGCTCTTGAATTGCAGAAAGCTTTGATGTTAAGGGGCTTGCAGTCAGGAAATGTCGGGCCTTGAGCATAGGGGATTCGGCCGATTTTAGGGCTCTAATGAGCTGGTCTGCTTCATGAAACAGAGGGCTCAAGGTCATAAATAGGTCGACTAGATCCTCCGGGACTTGTCTGCTTTGAGAAAGATCACTTCCGGTCTCGAGCTTCACGAGATGAGCGATTCGAGTGGCATCATTCTCCAAGATCTTAAACGCCTCGTTAACCTCCGTGGACATCGGTTCCGAGCCGCCCACGGTATTGGGTGGCCCTTCCTGCTTGTCTGGGTGGGCTTTTTTGGCTGCTTCGAGATAGCGTTCCTTAATCTCAGCAGGATCAATCCATGGACTCTTGGCGATCCCTAGGATCGCAAATGCGTTTCTCTCGGTATTGCGTTCAGGTTGCGAATGCATTGCGTTGCGCCTAAGAGTGCAAAAGAGAAGCAGAGCGAAGTGTCACGATTTAGGCGCTGAAGCTTTCGCCGCAGGAGCAGCTCGTGGCGGCATTTGGGTTGTTGACTTTGAACCCTCCGTCTTGAAGGGCATCAACGAAGTCCAATTCCGAGCCCGTGACGTAGAGCGCGCTTTTAGGGTCAACAACAACCCGGATTCCAGAAGACTCCACAAGAATGTCCCGATTTGCTGGGGCATCTTGCAAATCCATCTTGTATTGCAGACCGGAACATCCGCCGCCAATTACAGCCACGCGGAGCACGCCTTGGGGACGTCCTTGCTTGGTGAGGAGAGAGTTGACTTTATTCCCGGCACTGTCAGTCAATTTGATGAGGCGTTCATCCCCAACCCGAAATCCGGCAGTGCTCGTGGTGTTTTTTTTGGTTCGCGAAGCGATCATAGTTGCGACTGGCTAAAATCTAGCGGTCTGAAGCGATACCGTCAAATATGGTTTGTGCGTTCTTTGGCCTGGCTTGACATTTGGGAAGGGATTCGCGAAGAAGTGGTCATGTTCCGCCCATTAGGTATAAGGTTGTTGTTACCCCTCCTCATCGCAAACATCGCTGTCTTTCTTTCTGCGGCCGAGCCAGGAAAGCAAAGTGCGGGTTCGTTCGTTGCTGCGATCGACAAACCAATTAGCTATGACTATTTAATTTACCTTCCCGAGGACTATAAGCCGAGGGGCGAAGGTTTCCCCTTGCTTCTCTTTCTCCATGGTGCCGGAGAACGAGGGGACAATCTCGATCTCGT
Organism: uncultured Verrucomicrobiota bacterium; assembly: GCA_913061285.1. Classification (GTDB taxonomy): domain Bacteria; phylum Verrucomicrobiota; class Verrucomicrobiia; order Limisphaerales; family AAA164-E04; genus UBA2970. The sequence continues at coordinate 4,710 of CAJXVR010000024.1, forward strand.
TAAGACCCACGGACCTCCAAAATTAGTCGATGCTGGGCACTCGTTGCCGTTTATCGTTGTTTCCCCTCAGTGTCCTAGTGGTGAGATTTGGGATGCGGAAGTCTTGCTCCGTCTGATTACTTCGATCGAAAATCAATATCGTGTCGATTCGGATCGGATCTATGTGTCTGGGCTGAGCATGGGTGGCTTTGGAACGTGGAGTTTGATTGCCCGAGCACCAGAGCGCTTTGCGGCTGCGGCGCCAATTTGTGGGGGAGGAAATTTCATTGAGTTTGTCTTGGGAACAAAAGCGCACAAGGAAGCTCTGAAAGCGCTTCCTATTTGGGTTTTTCATGGTGGAGCCGACTCGGTGGTGCGGGTCTCTGAGGCTTATCGGATGATCTCGTTGCTAGAGCGTGGGGCCCGCGAAATCAAACTAACCGTTTACCCGGGTGTGGGGCATAACTCTTGGACTGAGTCCTATGACAACCCTGCCTTGTATGAATGGTTCCTGAGTTGGAGCCATTAAGAAAAAGGCGATTCGAAGAAGGGTTTTTCATGGGAGCAACTGCCGCATACATCAATCGGGCACGTGAAATTGTCGATACGGTTTCCGCTCAGGAGGCTGCAATTCAACAAGCGGCTGATTGGTTCGGAAAATCGATATTGGCTGGGCGAATGGTGCATCTATTCGGTTCGGGGCACAGTCGAATCATGGTCGAGGAGATGTGGCCACGGTATGGTTCGTTTCCTGGCTTTAATCCGATCGTTGAGCTATCTCTGACCTTTCACAATGGTGTCGTTGGAGCCAACGGACAACGTCAGGCGATGTTCTTGGAGAACACGATTGGTTTGGCGGATCGTATTCTCCGTAACTACACCGTGACGGAGCAAGACACAGCACTGGTTGTTTCTTCGAGCGGTTGCAATGTGGTGCCCATTGAAATGGCGCAGGGCTTCCAACAGCGAGGGGTCAAGGTGGTGGCCTTGGTGAGCAAGCAGCATGCCGACGTGTCGTCAAGCCGGCATCCGAGTGGAAAGAAATTACAGGACTGTGCGGATCTCGTGCTCGATACGGGGGCGCCGGCAGGCGACGCGATGGTGAAGATCGATGGTCTTGACACTCCCGTAAGTCCGGGCTCGACCGTCGGGGGGTGCTTAGTCATCAATGCGATCAAAGCTGAAGTGGCAGAGCGTCTCGTCGCAGGGGGGAAACCGCCGAAGGTCCTGACTGCCAGTGCTCTGGTTGGTGCCGAACGAGCGACCGATTTGTTTGAGGCTGCCTACGACGAACATGCGGCTCGCCTCCGCGGTCTCTATCAGTTTGAGCTCTGAGGCGATTGTTCCGCCGAGATTTCGTGGTAGGTATTTATTTGGGGGGCGGGCAGAATACTCTCTAAGCCCGTTGGCCAGCGGATTGAAAGCGTCTCGACGGTATTAATTGCTCCGATTCCAAAATGAACGGTGTTGGCTCGTTGGCTGCGGTACGAGTCTCCATTGACCAGATACCGTTCTTGAGTGCCTGCGGACGTCTGAATCCTGACAACCGCTCCCGAAACTGGGACATCCCTTGCCCCGCGAAGCCGAGCGCCAATCCAATTTCCTTTAGTCTCGGTGAAGTTGGGGAAAAGGTGGAGCGCCTGTTTGGCTTCTGGCCAGGTCTCGAAGCTGGTCAGAAGCCACTCGAGTTTCCCATCTCCATCGAGGTCATCTGCGACCAAGTTTCGGCAGTCGATAGACAAGGACATTCCCATGAGATAGCCCACTTCGAGATAGTTGCTATTTCCGAGGTTGAGGAAGAATCGATTTAGTTCATGCCCGCCGAAAGAAGCACCCGTACTGCGTGCTTTCTGTTGCTTTGATTCGAAGAACTGGGCCAAGGGCTCGTTCTCATCCGAGTTCCCGAGGTGAATATCGTATAGCCAGAAATCTTTTTCATAGTCTGCGACCGACTGTGCCGTGATATGGCCGTTGACGATGTAGATGTCTTCATCCCCATCATTGTCGAAGTCACCGGGGGCGACACCCCAAGACCAGCCTGTTTGTGCTAGGGCCTGTCCCGGTTCACTCTGGTGAAAGCCAGTTTCGTTCTGGAGGTATAGCCGGTTCCCGAAGTTCATTGCTGCTCTCATCACTCGGCGTGTGTTCGTGCTCGGAATCTCGAGTTGAAGGTGATCAAGGCGTGTCGCGGTGGGCGCATTCATTCCGATCATGAGAATATCTCGATGACCATCGAGATTGAAGTCGGCGAAACAGTGTGCCATGCCAAAGGCATGCCGATCGGAGTGTATCAATGGACTGGCTTCGAGGAATCCGCCAGCGCCTTGGTTTTGATAGATATCGATCCCGGCAAAATCACTGATCACGATCAGATCTTGATCTTGGTCGTTATCATAGTCAAAAAAGGAAGCGCTGTAGGTTCGGCGAAACCGCTTTGAAGCAAGGCCTGCTTGAGTGGTTTGATCTGAGAACATGCCTTTCCCGTCGTTGATCAAGAGATGCGAGGGATAGCCGTCATTGGCATCGTCAGGCGGGCTCGGCATTTGTCCGTTTTGATATGGGCTTCGGTATTGGGCGAGCCAAACATCGAGGTCCGCGTCTCCGTCCACGTCCCCAGCGGTGAGCATGAATGGGTTCTTCAGTTCGGCGGGAGGCGTGAAGGCCTCGATTGGCGGTGTTGGGAATCGGCCGTCTTCCGTGCCAACAAAAAGAGCAAGGCCGGTAGCGTTGAACGCTAGAAAGTCCGTGGTCCCGTCGCCATCGAAATCCTCGAAGAGACCGTTATTGAGAAAGGGCAGGGGGAAATCACAGAGTGGGGTCTTGTTGAATTTTCCTTGTCCCTGATTCCAGTAAACCTGATTGATTCGAGCGATGACGATTTCCGAGAGGCCATTGTGGTCGAGATCATGAAGTTGAAGGTTCGGTTCCAATACTTGTGAATCCCGGCTGGGAGTGAGATCGGCAGGAATGACATGACCAAAGGGGGGAGGGCCGATTCGGAATAGGTGTTCCGCGCTGATGATTTTTGCGGAATGCAGTGCACTGAGCGACGGTTCGATCTTGGGGCGCCAGCGGATTTCGATTATTCCGCGAAGAATGTGACGGGTCTCCGATTCCTGCTTGCGACTGTGGAGTGTGAATGAAATGTGTGAGTGAGGGGCCTGATCTTGGCTGAGCCAGAAGCGAATGTGGCGAAACTCCATTTGCTCCAGATCGAATTCGAGATCGTGGATTTCTTGAAACGCTGTTCTCCAATCCGTTCGCGGTGATGCCTCTGGATTCGCTTGTAATTCTCGCCGGTGAATTTCGTGCTGGATGGACTCAGTTGGAGAGAAAGTCCCGAACTCGAGCGTGTCGAGAGGGAGTGCAAGGAGGGTTGAAATTGGTGCGTTATCGGATCGTAATGCATCCCATAAGCGTTCGATGACCGCCCCATATTCTTGCCCTAAGAGTTCTGGAGCCCAGACGCTGGCGTCCCACTGAGCACTTTGAATCTCATAGTCGACTGGGGTAGGAGGTGTGTTTGATTCCGCCTCAGGAACCTTGGGCTGCTTCCGTTCACTTGAGGTGAAAAGGCCGAACGCGCCCGCGAGAATTAAGAGACCAAGAAGGGATAGGAGAAGGGGGGTGGGTGATTTCACTGCCGCTACCTCCTTGCTATAATTGCGCTCATGGCTCCAATGAGCCGTATTCTCACTCGTTGGAATCGTCCTTGATTACGAGGGGGACATCGACGAGTAGTGGACTCTGAGGGAACGCGGCTTGCCAGGGCGTTGATGACACGAGCATGCCTGTAAGTCGGTCCCGGTCTTCACCACTGAATTCCTCGTGCTCCATTGTGATGACGAGACTCGTGGGTGTCAGAGTGACCTTCTGGGCCTTGTCTGAACTGACTTGGCGTTCATAGCCGAAGAAAAACACGTCACGAATGTTGGACACCTGGGATGGGTCTAAGGGGGTTACGGTAAGCTGGTAGTGTTCCCCTCGTCGTTCCGCTTTTAGGGACCACGATTCAGCGGGGCTAGGTTGCTCGTTCAAGACGCGTCTGAAACGGGGCTGCCAGTCGAGGGCTTGCCTTGCAGTTTTCCCAGATGTGACCGTGACACTCATGGTGTCAAATCCAGGGTAGCACTTTTTGCCACAACACATCCAAGAAGCCTTACCACTGAGAGTGTATTCATGGTTCAGTGGGAGGTCAGCTGGTGGCGTGATTTCTGTTACGAGTAGGGCTTCATCACGGTAGGCCCAAACGCGATAGTCTGCCATCTGGCTTATTTCTGGAATCGGCCACTGGAGTGGGCCGGCAGTGAATCCGTCTGGAAGAATCCATTTTATCGACGAAGCAAGTCCGACGGTTCCCGCATTTTTCCAATAGGTGTGATATCCCGGTTGGATGTCTTGGTGGATGGCGACCAGGAAGGGTTTGCCTGGCTCAATGGTTCGATGGTCGCTGACGAGTGCGACTTGAACGGGGGAGAACGAGATCGGTTCACTCAGGCCGATGACGGAGCCAATCAGTAGAAAAGCGACGACGAAAAGAAGACAAAAGCGGCCTCTGTTGTCTTGTCCTCCGGAGGCGAGGTTCTCTCCTTCAATGAAAAGCGGCCTGCCAGAGATGTTTCTAGAAGGCCGCTCGTTCATAGCATTTTGGGACGTGAATCCCGATTCGATCACTCTTAGTTGATCTTCAACAGCTCAACTTCAAAAATGAGCGCTGCATGAGGAGGGATGGCTCCGCCGGCACCTCGAGCGCCATAACCGAGTTCAGATGGGATAAAGAGCTCTGATTTGCCACCCTCTTTCATCAATTGAAGCCCCTCTGTCCAACCTGGGATCACTCCGTTTAGAGGGAATGTGGCTGGTTCGTTTCGGCTATAGGAACTGTCGAATTCTGTTCCATCAATAAGCTTACCACGGTAGTGGACCGTTACGCGGTCCGTTGCTTTAGGGCTGGCGCCGGTTCCCGCGGTAATCACGCGGTGTTGCAAGCCAGTGGCCGTGGTATTGACGTCAGGACGCTTTCCGTTTTTCTCCAAAAAGGCTTTTCCTTGTTCTGCGGCGTTTGCGATGGCGTTTTTTGCTTCTTCTTCCACTTTGTTTACTTTGCTTTCTAGTTGGGTGATGTCGTAGTCACCGACGAGGCGTACCGATTCGATAACGACTGGAGTGACAGGGACGACTTTGGATCTTCCGCCGCCGTACTTCGGATGGGATGCGGTTTCTGTATTGCGGATCTTATCGACGACGTCGAGCCCTTTGCTTACTTTGCCGAATACCGCGTAGCCAGCACCGTCGTTGGGCTGGTCTAACATCGCGTTGTCCACGACGTTGATAAAGAATTGGGAGGTAGCAGAATCGGGTTGGCGTCCAAGTCGAGCCATAGAGATTGAGCCACGGACGTTCTTGAGCCCGTTCTTCCATTCATTCTTGATGGGGGGGCGCATGCCCTTGGTCTTCTTGTCGATCTCTTTATTAAATCCACCGCCTTGGATCATGAAGGTCGGCATGACGCGGTGGAAAATCGTTCCATCATAGTATCGACTTTGAGCGTACTTAATGAAATTTAAGGTAGATATCGGCGCTTTTTCCTCATTGAGCTCAAGGGTGATTTCCCCGAGAGATGTTTTCATGAGAAGCTGGGGATTAGCGGCAAGTGCCGAATCGGTGGACCCTAGGCCCATGACGACGCAGGCGCCAAGGGCTGTTAACAACGTTGACTGGATACGAGGCATTAGACTCATAGGCAAGAACTTGAAGGGGTGTTTTGGCGATTTCAAGGAAGAATCGTGACTAAGTAAGGCCCTTTTTGTTAAGAACCCTTAATCATGCTAGTGGAAAGTGTCGTTAATCGTTGCTTGTTGCCGAATCGAAGATCTCTTGGAGGTGCGCCTTGCCGTGGTCGTATCTTGATCGGGATGCTTCTCGTGGCGCTCTTCGCTGGCGACCTATGGTCTGCGAATCTGCCTGAACATCGCGTTGCCATCATTCGCGATGATGACTCTTGGTGTTTCGATGCCATGGTGACTCGATTTATCGGCGAGTTGATGCCTCTCGCGCAGGATTCTTACCTCGTTACTTTTGATCAAAGCCTCAATGCCAAGGGCGATTTCGAGGCGATTGAAGGAATGATCGACCAGGCGATGGCAGATTCTGAGATCGACCTCATTTATACGGCTGGGGTGATTGCCACTGAGTTAGTCTCAAGCATGGAGTCGTCCAAGCGGGTGAAACCGGTCATCGGGGGTGCGCTTCAGATGGTGGATCTCTCGTTGATGAAGATAACCAAGGGAGGTGCGTCAGGGTTCCACAACTATACGTTTATCACGAACCCGCAACGGGTCCAGGCAGATCTCGAGTTTTTGAAGCGCCTTGTAGCTCCGGAGACAATTCATATTCTGATCGATAAACCAATCATCGAGCGATTGAGCGTCCTCAAGGCCGGGACCGCACATTTTGAATCAGAGTTAGATGTGACCTTGAAGGTTGTGGGAGCCGCGTTGACCGCTGAAGAAACGCTTCAGTCTTTACCGGATAATATCGAAGCCATGTATGTGGCGCTACAACCGCGAATGATTGACTCAGAACGGGAGGCTCTCTTTCTCGCATTGGCGAAACGGGGGATTCCCACTGTCTCGATGTGGGGCCTTCTCGATGTAAAGCTCGGGGCGATGGCAGGTATGGAATCGGATACGCGTTCGGCTGTAGCCCGGCGGATTGCTCTCAATATCCACCAGCTGCTGAAGGGGGTGGGGACAGACTCTCTCCCTGTTTACCTTCCTCTCCAAGACCGAAAGGTGATCAATCTGGGAACGGCTCGGCTTACCGATTGGTCGCCTGATTATGATATTTCGTTTGAGGCAGAATTCATCAATACCGAAGCGAATATCGATAGTCTTCCGTTGACGCTTCGAGAGGCCATGGAACGTTCGCGGGATGAAAACGCTGCTGTGTTGATTGCGACGGAAGACCCGGTGATTCGCCGTGAAGAACTCGCCATTACCCGAAGTAATTTGCTGCCTTCCGCAGACCTTATCGCGCGTTATGGAGGCACGCGCTATTCAGATATTATTAACCCGATGCTGACGCCAGACTATGCTCGGCAAGGCAGTTTGGGATTACAGTTGAGGCAACTCCTTTACAGTGACTCGGTCATCAGTGCTTGGAGGGCTCAGAAGCGAGCCGTCAAGTCGGCCGAATTAGAACTCGAATCGCGACGGTTGGATGTGATCTTTGAGGCGGTTGGTGCGTATCTCGAAGTCTTGAGCGCTCGTGCCCTTCGAGCGATCGAGCAAGAAAACTTAACTCTGACCGAGAACAATTTGTCGCTGGCAAAACTCCGGCTTGATATTGGTGCGGCCGAGCCCTCAGAGGTTTTTCGTTGGCAACGCGATCAAGCACGAAACCGGGCGGCGCTTATCCAACGAGATTACCAAGTGAAGAATGCCATGATTGCTCTGAATCAAGTCATGGGCACGCCAAGAGAGCAGGTTTGGGAACTTGAGGATATCAATCTTCTTGACAATGAATTTTACTTCTTAGGGGACCGGCTGAAGGATCTTGTTTGGAATCTTTCTGAGTTTGAACGATTTGGTTCGTTTCTGAGGCAGTATGCCGTACGGGCCTCTCCAGAACTGGCAAGTTTTGACTTTGGATTGGTGGGACAGGGAATCCTCTTGCGCCAAAAGAAACGTCGATTCTACGTTCCTGATGTCGTGCTCTCTGCTGGGGCTGATCGAGTGCAATCACGCTCCTCCTTTCAACAACGAGATCGGGAGAATCAGATGACCTTCGGAATTGAGTTGTCATTCCCGCTCTTCACCGGGGGGGCGCGTCGTGCGGAAGTGAAGAAGCAGGAAGCTCAGATTCGTCAGCTCAGTGAGCAACGAGAGCAAGCGCTTCAGCAGCTCGAACTTGCGGCTCTTTCTGCCAAGAACAATATTGGCTCCTCCCACCCGAATATTCGATTGAATCGAGTTTCCCTCACTGCGGCTGAGAATCTCTATCAATCGGTTCTTCAGAAGTATTCTTTAGGGGCGACCGACTACCTGACCCTGCTCGATGCCCAGCAGGCACTCATCGTTCAGCGTCAACAGGCGGCGCTTGCCGTTTATCAATACTTGCTTGAAATTCATCGGGTTCAACGTGCGATCGCGTGGTTTGAATTTGACAAGTCCGCCGAGGAAAAAGAAGCCTGGATCAACTTGTTGGAACACTATCTTGAAACGGGTGAGTTTCTGGAAAGCGCGACGAACAGTTCATGGTTGGGACGAGACGTTCGTGGCAGAGCCGCAGCCATCATTCAATCGGTAAAGGGACATTGATAAACATGAGATCAAACGGAAAATGCGATACGGTTCTTCTTGGGATCATGGTCGTGATCAGTTCGTTCATTGGGGCTTCTTGTAGTAAGGAGGCGCCAGAAGCGATGAAACCACGTCCGGTCAAAACGATCACGGTTGCCGAGCCGGCGAGCGTCTACGAGCGCGTCTTTTCCGGACAGCTGAATGCTTCTGAAGGCACCGGAATCGGGTTTCAGGTGGGGGGACGAATCGTCCTGCTTGCCGTGAAAGTGGGGCAACGACTCGAGAAGGGGCAAGTTCTCGCTAAGCTGGATGATTCAGATTACAAGAACCAACTCTCGGATGCCGAAGCACAAAATTCGCAGGCGAAGCAGGAGCTCCAACGCACCAAAAGGCTCTTCGAAGCCGGGAATGCCAGCCGGAGCCAGTTTGACAGCGCGAATGCTCGCGAGCAATCCACCGAGGCAGCCCTTGAGCAGGCCAAACGGCGGGTGAGGGATTGTGTCTTGGTAATGCCCTATTCTGGACTAATCGGCAATGTCGCAGGAGAAGTTCAGCAGGTGGTGAGCGCCGGGCAGGAAATTGTTTCTATTCAAGGGAACGAAGGCTTGGAATTTCAGATTGGTGTGCCTGCCGATCTAGTTGGGGAAATCGAGGACGGGTTGGTTGCCTCGATAACAATTAGTGGCCGGGATGACTTGAGCTATACGGGTAAGGTAACCGAAATCTCGCCTCAGATGGCAACCAATACGACCTACCCTGTCACCATTGCACTCGAGGGCGAAGATGAACGGATCCGGGCCGGGATGGACGGCGTTGCTAAGGTGTGGCTCCCCTTGGCGGGAGGGGGCATCGTTACCATTCCTCTTGAATGCGTGGTTGCACAGGCTGGAACGGAACCCTTCGTGTGGCTTGTTCGCGCGACGACATTGAATCTCGGGATCATTGAGCGCGCTCCGATTTCTATTGGTGACTTGAGACCTGATGGGGAGGTTGCTGTAATCAGCGGCTTGGAGACAGGGGATGTACTTGTCTCGCGTGGGGTGCATCGGGTTGAAGCTGGATTGCAAGTGCGTTTGGACTGAGTCGATAGCTTGACTCGCCGGAAAGAATATCTAGAACGATGAATCCTGCAGAATGGACGTTGAAGAACAATCGAACGGCGTGGACGTTGTACGTGCTTACGCTGCTCATTGGCATTGCCACCTTTCTCACGATCGGCCGTTTGGAGTATCCCGAATTCACAATTCGTAGCGCTCAAATCATCACAGAATATCCTGGGCGTACGAGTGAGCAGGTTGAGCAGGAAGTCACTGAGCCTCTCGAGCAATCGATTCGTAAACTACCGGAAGTGGATACGATTAAGTCGACCTCAAAACCCGGCATATCCATCATATCCGTCGAAGTGGAGGAGCAGTACTTCGACATGGAAGACATTTGGTCAGACTTACGCAACCGGGTTTCCGCCACTCGCTTACCAGATTCGGCAATGCGTCCTCGTGTCGATGACAATGTGGGGGATGTCTCGCCCTACGTATACGCATTAACGAGTGATGGGTTCAGCTACCGGGAGATGCTTTCCTATGCTGAAGATATTCGCGATGAGATCATCGCTGTTGAAGGGGTCGGCAAGGTCGAGATTCATGGCGAACAGGAGGAGCGCGTTTTTCTCGAGTTTTCTAGCAGCGAAATGGCTTCTTACGGGTACTCTCCGAACCAGCTTGCTGACCAAGTTTCGTCGCAGAATGTCGCGGCCGCAAGTGGTCGTGTCAGGGTGGGGCGGGAACGAATCGATATCGTCACTCAGGGCGAATTTGAAAACTTGGACGAGTTGCGGTCGCTTCGACTTTCGGTGGCTGGAGAGGCGGCTGGCGTTCGTTTGGACGATATTGTTGATATTCGTCGCGGGTATATTGAGCCCGCCAAGTCGATCTCCCATTTTAATGGAGAGCGGGTCATCTGCTTGGCGGTGACAATGGTTAAGGGTGGTGTTGTGACGGAAATCGGTGAACGGATTGAGCAACGTATCCAGAAAATTCAGAAGACACTGCCTCACGGTCTTGAAGTCGAGACGATGTTTTTCCAGCCACTTTACGTTGCGAAGTCGGTGAGTGATTTTCTCGAGAACCTCGGGCAAGCCTTTTTCTTTGTCGTCTTGGTGATGCTTTTGTTCGCCGGATGGCGTATTGCGGTTGTCGTGGGAGTTTTGGTGCCTTCGGCCACATTGGCGTGTTTTGCGTTGATGCCGTCCTTCGGGGTGCAGCTGGAAATGATGTCAATTGCCGCGTTAATCATTGCGCTGGGATTATTGGTCGATAACGCAGTGGTTGTGAGTGAGCAAATTCTCGTCCGCTTGGGGAATCGTGAATCTCGATTTGATGCCATCAAGAATGCGGTTGCGGGGCTGACAATTCCCTTGCTTGCAGCGAGTGCAACAACGATTGCTGCATTCTCTCCGATCGCTCTGTCTTCGGGCGGTACGAGCGAATTCACGTACAGTCTTTTCGCCGTGGTATCACTGACTTTACTTTCCAGCTGGGTCTTGTCGTTGACGGTTATTCCAATGCTCTGCTTCTATTTTCTAAAACCTCTGAAGCGGGAAACCTGGGTAGGGCGTCAGCTTCAGTCCTTCTACGCGCCGTATGAGCGCTTGCTTCGTTTGGCTCTGAAAGGGCGTTGGGCGTATCCGATCGTTATCTTGGTCTTGACTATTGTTGCCGGAATGGGGTTTCGCTTCGTCCCGAACATCTTCTTTCCGCCGAATGAACGGGGGCAGTTCGTTATCGACTTTGAATTGGCGCTTGGCACTGATATCGAGGAGACGGAGAAACAGGTGCGGGAGCTTGAAGAATGGCTTCTCTCGGCCCATCCAGACATGGTGGAGAGTGTTTCGGCTTGGATCGGGAATGGGGGGCCGCGTTGGTATTTGTCCCTCTCTCCGGAACCTCCCAACCCGAATTATTCGTTCCTCTCGGTCTTGACCAAGGTGGAAGATCCGGTGGCGGTTGCGGGGATGGTTGACTTGGTGCATGAGCACGCCCTTGGGCATTTTCCCGATGCCCGTATTACCGCGAAAGTCCTTGAGAATGGGCCGCCGGTTGGCGATCCGATTCAGATTCGTTTGTACGGGAAAGAGATGGCCACGCTTTACTCATTACGTGATCGAATTGTTGAGACAATTGATGATGTTGACGGTCTGTTTGACCTGCGTGACAACTGGGGAGCTTGGATAAAACAGCTTTCTGTGGATCCAGATCCGGTCCGTGCTACTCGGCTTGGATTGCGAACTTCGAGTATTTCGAGTGCTCTCAATCTTCAATTCTCCGGTCTTGAATTGACTCAGTTTCGGGACGGTGAAAAATCGATTCCGGTGTTGCTACGCTCGCAGAAGGATTTTCGGGAGCATCCTGAACGCTTGGATGATTTGCCGGTGTTCTCATCGTTTGGAGCCATTCCCCTCAGTCAGGTGGCTGAATTGTCTTTGAACTTTCTTCCGGGATCGATCCTGCGAGAGGATACCTTGCGTGTGATGACGATCAAAGGGCGTGTGAACGGGCGGTTCTCAAGCGAAGCGCTAGCAGAGATTCAGCCCTTGATTGCCGAGTTGATCGCGTCGGACGAGTGGCCTGAAGGGTACCGGATTGAGTACGGAGGTGAGCAGGAAGAGAGTGCTAAGGCCCAAGGAGGAATCGCCACGGCGATGCCCATTTCCTTGTCGATCTTGATGCTTATTCTTATCGCTCAGTTCAATAGTGTGCGGCGGTTAGGGATAATTTTGCTGACGATACCACCGATGCTGATCGGTGTTGTCCCGGGGCTTATCGTGACGGGATCATCGTTTGGATTCATGACCTTGCTAGGCTTGATCGCTCTGTTGGGAATTATTGTCAACAACGCGATCCTTCTGATTGATGAGACGGATAGCCAGATTCAGGGTGGCGAGTCGTTGACGGAGGGGATTGTGAAGGCCGCTAAGTCACGTTTGAGGCCGATCATCATGACGACGATAACCACCATCATCGGACTCCTCCCCTTGGCCTTAGGCGGTGGTGGGATGTGGAGTTCGATGGCCTACGCCATGATGTTTGGACTTGGCTTCGCGACCCTGCTGACGCTCGTGCTTTGTCCCGTTTTGTATTCGCTGTTCTTAAGAGAACGAACGGGCTAGCTCGGTAGAATTGCTACGAACCTTGCCACCCTGGGAAGTCACCGGCTCGCAATGCGTTCTCTGCCTCCGCTCGTGGATGTAACAAGCGTTGCGGCGAGAGCGACTATGAGGGGCTTTCGTTGTCGAGAAAGACGAGTTTGACCCCTGACTCCTTGGGCGAGTCTGAGTTCAAGCTATCGATGAGGCTTGATGGGGAATCCGCCTTGATTTCAGAGCTTGTCGGCTTTGAGGCCTCTTTCCCAGGCGCAAGGGCTGACCGAAGGGCATCCTCGACGAGCTGAGTGCAGTGAATCTTCGTTGGGGGCAGAGGCCCGAGATCGGCCGCGAGTTCGGAGCCAGACATGTTGGCTGCCTCTTCGGGGGTCTTTCCTCGAATCAACTCTGTGGCGAGACTGGCAGCTGCGATGGCCGTTTCGCAACCAAAGGATTGGAAACTGGCTTTATCGATGATTTTTTGACCGTTCTCGACTTTGTATTTGAGCCACATTCGAACCATATCCCCGCAGCCGGGGCTCCCAACGGTGCCGATCGCGTCGGCATCGGTCATTTCGCCCATGTTTTTCGGGTTTCGAATCGAGTCCTCGACACGTTTGTGGAAATCTTCGCTCATAATCGCTTTTCCTAAGAAAGGAGATCCGCGGCTTTAGAGTCAATTGGATTCTCGGGGATATTTTGATTTGGGTGAATTCGAAGAATTGGGCAGAGTCACCTGGTGATTGATGTTTCAAGCACAACGCAGGCTCGAAATAGACGGGAACGGAATGAATTGCCGTGACGCGTGGGTAATGATGTCGAGGAAGTCAGCTTGAGCAGGGACGAGTTCAATGCCTCGGCAAAGGCACGTGCTAAGACGTCGCCGCCTGGCCGTTCACGCGCCTTGAGTGCTTTGAGTCACCGAAACTATCGGATTTTCTTCGGGGCCCAGATTCTGAGTCTTCCTGGGACCTGGTTGCAACTCGTGGCGGAGGGCTGGTTGGTCTACCAGTTGACAGGTTCTGCGCTGGCTCTCGGTGCGATTCGATTTCTTCATACGATCCCAGTGACGCTCTTGTCGGTATTTGCCGGGGGGCTGGCCGATCGCTATGACAAGCGTCGTGTTCTGATCGTAACTCAGACGGTGGCGATGGTTATGGCGTTGTTGCTTTTCTGGCTCACACTCAGTGGGAAGGCGCAGTTTTGGCACGTCGGTTGTCTTGCTCTCGTCCTTGGGATTGCAAATGCCTTCGATATCCCCACTCGACAGAGTTTCATTGTTGATCTGGTCGGGAAACCCGATCTGATGAATGCCATTGCTTTGAATTCATCCGTCTTTAACGCAGCCAGAATCATCGGACCTGCGATTGCTGGCATCGTTATTGGCAGCGTTGGCGTGGCTTATTGTTTCTTGATCAATGCGGGCTCATTCTTGTTTGTGATCCTTGGATACTCGAGTCTTCGGCTTGCCAAGAAAGGTCATTCGGAATCAAAGAATTCTCAAGCGCGGGGGATAGGAGCGGCCCTTCGCGAGGTGCGATCGAATGCGATTCTCCGGCGGCTTCTGGGGATGACTGCGCTGACCAGCGTTTTCGGGATGTCCTACACAACGCTAATGCCCATCTTCGCTGCGGATATTTGGAATGTCGGGCCGAGAGGCCTTGGAGCCTTGCTCTCTGCGAATGGAGTCGGAGCACTGCTGGGCTCAGTGACACTCGCATTTCTCAGTCACTCCGAGCGGAGCGATCTGATGGTAAAAATTGGCTCGACCGGTTTTGCCTGCACGATGATTGGCTTTGCCCTCTCTCCAAGTGTCTATGTCGCGATGGTGATCCTCCTTATTTCTGGTTGGTTTATGGTTTTGTTTTTTGCGACCACGAACACCTTGGTTCAAGGGCAGGTGACGGATGGGTTCCGTGGTCGAATCATGGGCTTGTATACCTTGTGCTTTATAGGTTTGGTCCCATTCGGTGCGTTTTTGGGCGGGGGAATTGCCAAATGGATGGGGGCTCCTTTTACGGTGATGCTGGGTGCCCTCGTTTGTCTTTGCGGGAGTGGCGTTCTATGGCGAGCCCCCCTGCGAGTTGCTTGATCCGGATAACCGGGGGCTTGCGTTTGACGGGGCCAATTCAAAAAGGGGGGCGGTAAGATTACCAGTTCCAGATTGCAGACCAAGATCCGTTGGCATTGACCACGCGAGCCGTGGTCGTTTTCTCTGCGTTTCTACTAGCCGCGCCTGGAGAACTTACTTGTGACCTGATTCAATGAGCCCGCTTCCGATTGGAAGGCCTTGGTCCTTGGTTTAAGCATAGTCAAGGCAGCCGGTCCGGTTGTCTAAATCGCGATGGCACGACCTAAGGAATTCTCCTTCTTCAACCGTTTCTGCTCTGTGTTGGGCCACTTGCTGGAACAGGCCCGATCGCTCTAGAGTCAAGCCGTCCTCCAAAAGACAGAAAACGGGGATCCCTTCTTTCCCTTCTGCAAGCCCCGAGACCCAAGACTTATCGGTTAGGCAATCACCACGGCGTCCACGCTCCAAACGTCAGACTGCGAATGAGCAACTTTCCGTAAAAATGGCCGAACCCTGGGATCCAAGGCCGGCCTGTTTGAACTTTCGAGCCGTTCCGTAGGGACAGAGGCTTCAGTTCTAGCAAAAGGATGTGAGGTGAGTTGATCCAGTGAAGTGAATTCCGACTCTAGAAATTCATTCGCGCTTGATCGCTATCAAGGGATCCCTTTTTCAGCAGAATGGCCTTAGAAAGGTTGAGCTGGAATGTGGGTCGCTAGGCGAAACTTTTCAAGATCTCGGTCTCCTGCGTGGGTCGTTGTATTCAGCCCTTTGACCTTAGTTGCCGTTTGCTCCGACCACCTCCAAGATTCAGCATGACCATCAGCAAAAGAAACCTGTCCTCCGTTTCCATGACGGCTGGCAGGCGCGTTTTGCCAAAAACCACTGTTGGGAACATCAGCTCGGACAGCAAAAAATCCGTCATCGATGCTGTCTTTATCTTCGTCCACAAACACGAATGCCTGTGATGGTCCTGGGCTGTTGATGGAATCTTCTGTCGTCCAAAAATTCAGTGTCGGGTTGACGAACTGGGCACCTTGGCTGCCGTTCAAACGGCCGCTCATCGAAAAGCTTCGCACACGGATGATGCTACGTGTTCCGGCTTTGAATGCCACGTCAGACGGACATCTGTAAATCGCTAGGGAAGAATTGTAAGGATAGAGCTTGCCGTTGATGATATCGAGCTCGTTCGTCCAACCTGGAGATGAAGACACACTGCCGCCAATCCAAGCGTCAGTGGTTCCCAGAAAATTGGGTACGATTTTGCCTTGGTGATCGGTTGCATACATCGCCCAGCAAAGCTGCATTTGCTTTAGATTACTGAGACATTGAATCCCTTTTGCCTTCTGCTTGGCCTTACTGAGCGCGGGAAGCAGCATTCCAGCTAGAATGGCAATGATGGCAATAACTACCAGCAACTCGATGAGCGTGAATCCTCCACGCCAAATCGTTTCCCTGATGGACTGACCTGATCTCAATCTTTTCGCAAGTAATTCTCTGTTCATATAAGCGGTGGTTATTGCGCTTAGTTAAGCCATCTCAATGAAGTTTCGTCAACTCACTTTACGATGAAGATTGCCGCCCTGTGCAGTGGCAGGCTCGTCTGAATCTAATCAGTCAGGCGGGCCTATCCCGGACCCGAGGGTATGTCGTGGATGTCTTTTTCCTCCTCTTCGGAGAAGTGTTCTGTTAGACCAGGGGGAATGGAAAGTCTGGTGGGTGATGGTCTCAAAGGCCTCGATTCGGCGACTCAAGCGAATCTTCTCTTTGGCCTGCAGGTGCTGTTCTTCTTAGCTTCTTTTCGTGTTCTCTGGCTGACGTTTCGGACGGGTCGAATTCAGTTTGCGCCGAAGAAAAAGAAGGCGAAGGTATCGGTTCATTATGTAGGCCTGGTCTACTGGGTTTTGGCGGCGCTCTTCCTCGCGACTCTAGCCTATCAAGCGACCTGGCAGCTGATGGGGATTTTTCGACCGAAGTTCGTCAGCTTCATGCAGCAGTATGACCGACGTCACTTCAATCCGGCCAGGCAATTGGATCGGGGGAAGATTCTGGATCGCAATGACGTTGTCTTGGCTGAGAACGAACAGGCTGCCGCTGGGATCAAGCGCCGCTATCCTTTTGGGGAAAAGATGGCACATCTCGTCGGTTATTTTCATCCCGTCTATGGACTAAACGGAATTGAGAAAGCCTTTGATGGGGTTTTGGCTGGTACCCGTGCCGAGTCGATGGATGATTGGGAGCAACTGGGACGAAACATTCTTACCCAGGAGCGGTCGCCAGGCGGGAAGGATATTCGGTTGACGGTGGATGCCGGACTTCAATCGGCGGCGTTTGATCTGTTAGGCGATCGTAAGGGCGCCGTTGTCGTGATGGGAATACGCTCTGGGGCGCTCTATGCCGCGAGCAGTCGCCCTGGTTTCGATCCGAATCAATTGAAAGCCCAAACGTTCTTGGAAGCCGGCCGGCAGGCTCCCTTGCTCAATCGAGCTCTACACGGACTCTATCCTCCTGGATCGACCTTTAAGATCGCTATGGGAGCGTACGCTCTGGAGCACGGATTGCCAGATCTGATTGATTGTGGACAGGGCTTTGCTACTTCTCGCGGTGTTAAGCCAATTCGTGACCATGTCTACTATGATCGGGAACGGCAAGGGAGGTCCTGGGGAGGATACGGAAAAATCGGGCTCGGAACTGCGATTGCCGAGTCATCGAACGTCTATTTCGCGAAGCTGGGCGTGCAGGCGAGCCACGGCGGTTTGCGGTGGATTGCCGACAAGATGTTTTTTAATCGGCCGATCTCAGTGGTTGAGAGCGCTGACGGGCAGGTCCAGTCGACGGCCAGTCGCTTGCCTGGGCTTAAGTCCGTCGACCAGTACGGTTTGGCTCAAATGGGAATCGGTCAGGGTCAGCTCGCGGTGACTCCCCTGCATATTGCTTTGATAACGGCGGCCGTTGCGAACGAAGGGGTTGCCCCCTTGCCGCGTTTGTTGGCGAGTCAGAAACCAAAGCCACTCGGGCGCTTCATGTCCAATGCGACCGCCAATAAACTGGGTGTGATGTTGCGTCGTGTGGTGACCGATGGGACAGCGAAGAAAGCGAGTCAGCTCCCTTGGGCTCTCGCGGGAAAAACCGGGACCGCTGAAAATACCCAGGGTGCTTCACACTCGTGGTTTACTGGATATTTTCCCTTTGAGTTGCCGCAGTTGGTGGTTTGCGTCGTGGTTGAGAACGGGGGATATGGGTCGGCATCGGCCTTGCCCGTTTCGATTAGTGTGGTGAAGGAGGCTGCCCGTCTCGGGCTTTTCAAAATGCCTTGATCGTGACTTTGATACGCTCAGCTGTCTTCGTTCGGGATGGATGGAAGTGGGGTATGTCTATGAGAAAAAGAATGAGGTTGGTAGCTGGAGTTGTTGCGGCATTGGTTCAGTCATCTCTGATAGCCCAGGATCCGGATCCGGAAACGATTATCAAAAAGGTTGAGGCAGCCTATGCGGCTCTGGAGTCCTACGAGGCTCATGGCGAAGTTGTTTCCAACAGTATTATGGGAGACACCAGTCATCGCACCGTGAGGTCGTTCAGCTTACGGTTAATGAAACCGGGCTTGTTTCGCTTCACGTGGAATGATCGTGCTGAGGCGAATGCTGTGGGTGTCAATGGAGGCGCGGCATGGGTTGATAAGGGAGAGGCATTTTTTTATATGCGGGCAACCAATAACATTTCAGAAATGGCCTCCGGGCGAATGGCATTGGCAGCAGCGACGGGCGTTTCATTCGGGGCTGCCAACACGATTCCGTCGTTGTTTCTCAATGACTTTGGTGGCGGGACCATCTTTACCGGTGGGGAGCAGTTGAAACTGACCGGAGAGGAGCAGCTTGGCAAAGAGATCTGCTACGTACTAACGGGCCCTTCGATCATGACGAAAGAGCTGACTGTCTGGGTTGGAAAGGGTGATTTCTTGATTCGAAAGATTTCGCGTTCCCTAGAGAGAGATGCCGGCCAAAAGCCAATCGATTTTCCAGAAATTACTGATGAGATGATCGAGAACACGCTGAGGGCGACAGGCCAGAAGGTGTCCGCAGAATGGATCCGTCGAACGCGTGCCGATTTGAAAGAAGGCCTACGTAGAATCGCTTCTTCACAGCTTAAGGGAAGCATCGTAGAGACCCATTTGGAAATCTCGTTCCCTGAGTTGACCGCTGTGGACTTTGTTTTCCTCCCCCCCCAAGGAGGCTCGTTGGAACAAGTCGCTCTTTGGAGGGCGTGGGGCAGATCGATAAGGAACGGTCTCGCCGGTACTCGTCTACTCCGCTTGGCCGATTGGGAAACCTCTGTTCTTGAGTAGAGCTTCGACCTTGGGATCTCGTCCTCGGAATTGGCGATAGGCCTCGGCCCGATCAATGGCATCGCCACTTGCGAGAATGACATCAAAGAACTTCTTAGCTACGCCCGGATCCCAGACATCGTTTGTGTCTTCGAAGGCTTGCCAGGCGTCGGCCGCCATGACGTCGGACCAGAGATACGAGTAGTATCCCGCTGAATAGGCGTCCGATGAGAACAAGTGTAAGAAATGAGGCAATCGATGCCGAAGCACGATTTCCTTGGGCATGCCGATCTCTGCGAGGGCGGTTTTTTCGAATGCGGCCGGATCAATCTCACCGCTCTCGTCCATGTGTAGCTGCATGTCGATGAAGGCGGAGGCCATGTATTCCACCGTGGCGAATCCCTGATTGAAGGTTTCTGCTTTCTTCATCTTGTCGATAAGTGATTGAGGCATCTTTTCACCCGTCTGGAAGTGGAGCGCGAACTGGTCTAGGATCTCTCGGGTAAGCACCCAATTCTCGTGGACTTGACTGGGGAACTCGACGAAGTCACGCGGGGTGCTGGCAAGCCCAGGGTAGGTGGTGTCATTGGCAAGCCCATGGATGGCGTGTCCAAATTCATGGAAAAGCGTTTCAGCGTCATCAAGACTGATGAGAACCGGGGCCCCTTCGGCCCCTTTCACGAAATTATTGTTGTTGGAAACAATCGCGTCGGTCTGGCCATCCAATTTCTGTTGTGTTCGGTAGGTTGATTGCCATGCTCCAGATCGTTTGTATTGTCGTGCGAAGTCGTCACGGTAGAGGAGCCCAACATAGCTTCCGTCAGCCTTATTGCTCACTTTGAAAACTCTCACATCCTTGTGAAAGGTCGGCACTTGTCCCGTGATCTCGCTAAAAGTGTAACCGTAGAGTCGTTCCGCCATGTAGTAGGAAGCGCGGATCATGTTGTTGAGCTCGAAGTACTTTTTGAATTCCGTTTGGTCGAGGTCATACCTTGCTTGACGCACCTTTTCCATGTAGTAGCGATAGTCCCATGGTTCGATCGTAATCCCGGCGTTCTCTGAATTGGCGAGTGCCTGCATGTCGGCGACTTCTTCTTTGACCCGATTGACCGCCGCTGGCCAAACGCGTTTGAGAAGTTCCATCGCTTTTTTCGGTTCTTTTGCCATGGTGTCGGACATTCGCCAGTGGGCGTGGCTGGGATAACCGAGAAGTTTGGCTCGATCTGCCCGCAATTTGACAATCTTCTTGATGAGATCGTTGGTGTTGTTGGCATTGGCGTTGTCGCCTCGCATGATGAATGCACGCCAGATCTTTTCTCTGAGGGAGCGGTTTGAAGAAAAGGTGAGGAAGGGGTCCACTGCTGATCGGGTGTTGACGACGGCGTAGCCTTCTAGGTCGCGCTTTTTTGCTGCTGCTTGATACGAAGAAATCATCGGCTTGGGCAGACCGCCAAGATCGCTCTCCGTGAGTGATGTCCAGGTATCCTCATCAGCCTGAACGTTGTTGACGAAGGTAGAAAAGAGCTTTGCGAGTTCTTGATTGATGCGCCCCATCGTCGCTTTCTGCTCGCTATTTAGTTGGGCGCCTTGCCGAATGAACCCCTCGTAGCTTTGTTCGACGAGGCGTATTTGTTCCGCCGCCAGCTTTTGTTCATGGCGCTCCTTGTAGACGGTCGCTACGCGCTGAAAGAGTTTGTTGTTGAAATTGATCTGATCGTAAACACCAGAGAGCATTGGTCGAATCATCCCGGAAAGCTTCTGATACTCCGGAGAGTTCATGTTGCTCGTCATGGTAAAGAATAGGGGGCTCAGATTGTCTAAGGCCTTGCCGGTCCTTTCGAGCGCCGCGATCGTGTTGTCGAAGTTCGGAGCGCTGCTATCATTGGTAATGGTGTCGACTTCAGCGAGCAGCCGCTTGGTGGCTGCGTGGAATGCTGGTTCGAAAAGTTCGACCTCAATCTTATCAAACGGGGGGACGCCTCCGTGGGGGCCCGTCCAGTCTTTGAGAAGGGTTTCGGAACGTTGCTTGCTGAGGTCTTGAGACATGGCGGCGGGGGATAGCGTCAAAGCGAGTGTGAGCACGCCGAGAATGGCTTTAGGGCGATTGAGTCGGGTTGCCTTGGTTTGACCGAATATGGTTCTTAGGAAGCCCTGTTCGCATGTGCTCATAAGGTTTGGAAAATAAGGGGCTAAGAGGCCTGTGACAAGGGTGAAGCGTTTGGGGACTGCGGAATGTCGGGCCTTGAGTGGTGCCTTTCTTGGTGGTCGATCCGGCTTGTAACTATTGACCGTTCTGGCGCTGTGCTCGGTTTTAATCTGGTTGCCTTATTTTCGTTGGAGCGATTGAATCTAAGGAATGTCGATTGAATTATCTGGGACCATGCGTGTGTTAATAGGGTTGGTTTCATGCAGCCTTGGTATTGTGGCTTCGTGGGCGCAGTCGGGGGGCTATTCGGAAGCCTTGGATCAGGCGGGAAGCAATCGGGCTGAAATTGTTCGGTTCATCGAAAACGCCCAGGCGACTCACGGTGAGTTTGGAAAGCGTGCTTCGGAGTTTCTTGTGACTTACATGCCTCAGAAGGACCTCGAGTCGCTATCATCGGAATTCTTGGACGAGAACCTCGCGTTCGCCCTCAAAGCTCGTGAAGAGTTCGCTTGGAGTGCGCAGGTTCCGGAGGCGCTCTTTCTCAACGATGTCCTTCCTTACGCTTCGTTAGACGAATCCCGGGAACGCTGGCGGCCAGGCCTCTATGAGCGGGCCAAACGAATCGTTCAAGACGAACGCACCATTACAGGAGCGGTTCAGGCACTCAATCGGGAGCTGTTTAACGAGATCAATGTTCACTATAACACGGGACGGAAACGTCCGAATCAAAGCCCTGATGAATCAATTGAGCAGGGCCGGGCTACGTGTACGGGGCTTTCAATCATCTTGGTCGATGCCTGTCGCGCGGTGGGGATTCCAGCGCGGATCACGGGAACGCCCTTGTGGACGAATAATCGCGGGAATCATACCTGGACAGAAGTCTGGGACAAGGAGTGGTTCTTCACCGGGTCCGATGAGTACGATGCCAAAGGATTGAATCGTGGTTGGTTTGTCGGTGCGGCATCGAAGGCTGACAAGACGGATCCAAAGTACTCGATATACTCAAGCTCCTGGAAACCGGCGGATGCTCATTTCCCAATGGTTTGGAGTCGAGACGACACCTCCGTCAGCGCCTACAACGTGACGGAGCGATATGCCACCGGTCCACAGAATGAGGAGACTGAAAACGAACTCCTAGTTCGGGTGCGCCAAGATACGGGTGGGAAACGAATTGAGGTCAAAGCAGAGCTGTTGGACGAGTTGAACCAAATTGTTTCTGGTGTGGTGACGAAGGCCGGTCGAGCAGACATGAACGACATTGCGGCCCTTTCCTGTAAGCCCGATGCGACGATGTGGCTTCGTTTAAGTAAGGGGGATGAGACCAAACAAGTTCCTATTAGCCGAAATGGCACTGGGGCTGTCACGCTCGACTTAGCCTGGAACGCCCTTCCCGATGCTCAAACGGCTGCGAGTTCGCAGCTGGCAGGTGTCGCTACCTGGTTGGCCGTTCCTGCCTCGGTTCGTCCGAAACAGATCCCGGCGAGCGTGATTGAGGGGGCGCTTTCTGAGACCGACGCCAGCCAAGCGGTCGAACGCCTTTGGAATGACTTGGTAGCTCGAGAATCGAATCGCCGAAAGGACGAACTTGCCGCGAAAGCCTTAAAGGTCGGTGATCATGAGTTGCGGTTTGAAGAACGAGTGTTTGGTTCCGAACCTGAAGGGGGCCACTCGCTTTGGATTTCGATGCACGGCGGCGGTGGAGCCCCTCCTGAAGTGAATGATCGTCAGTGGAAGAATCAAATAGGTCTCTATGAACTAGAAGAGGGGATTTACGTTGCCCCAAGAGCTCCAACGGACACATGGAATTTGTGGCACCAAGCGCACATTGATTCACTCTTCCAGCGATTGATTGAAAACTATGTGATTTGCCGCGGGGTGAACCCGGATCGGGTTTATCTGATGGGTTATTCGGCGGGAGGGGATGGTGTGTTTCAACTTGCACCAAGAATGGCTGATCGTTGGGCTGCCGCAGCCATGATGGCGGGACATCCCAATGAAACGAAGCCCGCAGGGGTGAGGAATATTGGGTTTGCCCTGTTTATGGGCGGCGATGATGCTGCCTACGACCGAAATGAGAAGGCCGCTCAGTGGGAGACGCTACTTGGTGAGCTTCGTGATTCGGATCCGCTAGGGTATCGGCATTTTGTTCGGATCTATCCCGACACTGGACATTGGATGAATCGCCGTGATCGGGAAGCCCTTCCTTGGATGAGCGCCTTTACGCGCGATCCTTGGCCCAAGCGGATCGAGTGGCTGCAGGATGACGTCACCCATGAACGCTTTTATTGGCTAGAGCTTGCCGAAGAACACGTTGAAGCGCGGCAGAAGATATCTGCTTGGATTGTAGGGCAGACGATTCATGTGGCGGCTGCTGAGTCCCTGAACGCACTCACGTTGCGACTCTCAGATCAACTCCTGAATCTCGACGAGCCGCTCGTGGTCCGGGTCAATGAATCGGTCCGATTCGATGGTAGAGTCAAACGATCAGTGGAAGAGATTCGTCGCTCCCTCGAAGATAGGGCTGACCCCTCTGCTGCATCTACGGCAAGTGTGAATCTTCACTGGTAAGCGCGGGCAGAGGCCCTCAAATATAGCGCCGTCGTTAGAGGGCCCTTGGGATGTCGATTCCCTATTTGGGATAGTGAAAGACATCTTCGACGTCGAGATCGAAGGCCCGGGCAATACGGAACGCGAGGGCGAGGGATGGGACATATTTTCCGGCTTCAAGTGCGATGATTGTTTGCCGAGTCACGTCAACCCGATCGGCGAGGTCTTGTTGAGTCATCTCGTTGTGCTCGAAGCGCAATTTCCTAATAAGATTCTTGATCTCATCCTTCGGCATGACTCCCTCCGATTCGGTAGAGAACGATGATGGCGACCGAGCGAGTCAGGAACAACATAATGCCACCGACGGTCACAATCATGGGAAAGACGCTAATGCCGACTTCTTCTTTGCCGGCCTGGAACTGAATGAACCAGACTCCCATGCATGAAATAACAAAGATCAGGTAGGAACACATACCTGCGGTGACATTGGCTCTCCGTTGAATGGAAAGATCCCTTTCATCAAACTCGACCCGTTTCAGATTCCTATGCTGCCGAAATAGAAGCGGGTTGAAGCCTGTGAGCCCGAGCAAACTAAACGCGGCGAAGGCGACCGGCATGCCATAGAGTGAGTTGAGAATGCCGAAGGCGATCAGAGCGCTAGAGCAAACGGCAATCGTGAACCAAGCAACTTTCTGTTCTGAATTCATGTGTCTTTCTCCTGATTGAATATTCGATTCTTATAGGTAATGTAAACATTACATGATGTAAAGTATTTATTATGCTTTGAGGTGAGTTTGACCCTGGCCTCCTTACGGAATTCCCAAGGCCTCGGATGATGGTTCGGTCAGCTAATTGAGAGAGACTGCCCGTTGTCTGCGGGACTCAATCCGAGGATGAAAGGGACGGCTATTTGCGCCCATGCAGATGGTTTTGGAAAGGTGCTCGCATCATTGCCGAAACAACTATCAAGCATTTCTGTGTGGATGATACCAGGATTGAGGGGGACGGCTGCGAGTCCTGCGGGCAGTTCTTGGGCAAGGGCTTGAGTGAGGCCTTCAATTGCCCATTTGGTGGCGCAGTAGGGCGCAACGTCTGCACTCGCGGATCGTCCCCAACCCGAACTGAAGTTGACAACAATCCCATGCCCGACCTCGATCATTGCGGGAAGAAAATGACGGATGACATTGCCCACTCCCTTAATGTTTACGTCGATGACATCGGAGAATTCTTGAGTAGGGACTTCCCAGAGGGGGGCGCTCCGGTTGATCATGGCGGCGTTGTTGATAAGAATGTCTGGCGAGACGCCGGTGGAAAGTATGGATTCGGCCCAGTCCTGAACGTCTTGATTGTTGGTAACATCGAGCGTTTCGAATTCGTTGGGTGCGGCGAAACGTTCGCGAAGGGCATTGATGGCCTCTTCGGATCGGCCGCAACCGTAGACGCAGTATCCACGTTCAATGAAGCCTTCGACCATTGCAAGGCCGAGTCCCTTGGTGACTCCGGTGATGACGATTCGCTTGCTCATTCGGTGCTGCTACTGTTTGTTGCGTAGGGTTTCTAGATCGGCCTTGCCGAGCGCTTGGCGGCGTTGCATAAGCTCTTTCCAAGTCGTAACCTGGATCTTCTCATCGATCAGAGTTTGTTTGACTTGTGAGCTTAACAGGGCGTTGAGATCTCCTTGGCGTGATTCGCTCGATCCGGTGATTAGGGGGAAGACATCGCTCGGATCTGAGGCATGAAATAGAATCTCGGTGATTCCCGGGGTCAGGTGTTTCAATAGCTCGATCAGCTTGGCTTCCTTCTCGTCGGCATTCCAATTATAGGTGGCGGTGTGGAGATCATCGATGACCGGGAGGCCGGCGTTCCAGATCTTGGGGATCCAAGTCTTGAGTCGAGTGGCTGCTGCTGGGTTTTCTTTGAGTGTGTGGGTAAGGTGCCCACCAGCGACCAGGATCGGGATCTGGGCCTCGATTCCTAGGGCGACGTACTTTTCAAAATAGTCGGGCCGGGCAAAGAGCGTTCCCATATGAGAGTCCAAGTGGGTGATGGGGATGTTGAGATTTCGGGCGCGGGCGAGCTGTGCGCGGATTTCACGATCAATTTCTTCAGGCGTGGCCTGCGTAATCACTTGGGCGACGGAAGACCAGAGGCAGCCTTCGGGGTCGATCAAACCGGGAACGGTTGGCCCGGCGAGGGGTGGCCAGCGATAGGATTTCCACTCCGAAGTGAGTGTCAGGTGGAGTCCACTATCAGCGTTTCGATGATCTTGGAGATAGGCGGCGATTTCCGGAACCCAAGGGCAGGGCATCATGATGGCAAAGGAACTTGCCACACCTTTCTCGGTAGCCTGAATCGCGCCCAAGTTAGAAGAATGAGACATGCCGACATCATCGACATGAAGGATGACAATCACTTCATCCTTGGCCCATCCAAGAAGTTCTCCGAACGACGGTGCCGCGTTTGCTGTGCTTTGCAGGGGCAGCATGAGAGCACTTGCTAATATTAGATTACGTGATATGAATGATAACATTGATTAGTTTTTATAATTCAAAACTTGTGAAAACACCTTACGTTTTGTTCGAGGGCCAAAACAGGCTTAATTTCGAACAACGCTCGTTGTAGCAGCGAGCTCAATGGATGCTACACTTCTAGTAGAATATGCAACTTGATCGATACACAGTTAAGGCCCAAGAGGCAATTCAAGGGATGGAGTCAGTGGCTCGGGAGTACTCGAACCAGGAAATTCAAACGTCACATCTGCTGTGGAACCTGTTGAATCAGGCCGATGGTGTCGCCCCTGCTTTGATGCGAAAACTGGGGGCAGATGTTCCTGGTACGTTGTCGGCTGTAGAAAACGCATTGGGCAGGCTCCCCAAGGTATCTGATATAGATAAGTTATTCTTGGGGAGTGATTTGAGGGATGTGTTTCAGGCCGCTGAAGCGGAAGCAAAACAACTCAAAGACGATTATGTGAGCACCGAGCATCTCTTGTTGGCGATCGCTAAGAAGACGGGTTCAGAGATGGGCGGGCTGTTGAAGCAGCGCGGCGTGACTCATGGCGACCTGCTGAAAGCCTTGGCTGAGGTGCGGGGAGGGCAACGAGTGACGGATCAGAACCCAGAAGACAAGTTTCAGGCGCTCGAGAAATATGGCCAAGACCTTACTGCCTTGGCTCGGAATGGAAAGATCGATCCGGTGATCGGGCGCGACGATGAGATTCGCCGAGTGATGCAAGTGCTCTCCCGTCGTACTAAGAACAATCCGGTGTTGATTGGGGAACCGGGTGTGGGGAAGACGGCCATTGTGGAAGGTCTGGCGCGGAGAATCATTGCGGGCGATGTGCCGGATTCTCTCCGCAACAAGCGACTCGTTGCGATGGATCTCGGAGCAATGATTGCTGGAGCCAAATACCGAGGCGAGTTTGAGGACCGTCTTAAGGCCTTTCTCAAGGAAGTGACGGCGCAGGAAGGTCAAGTGATTCTGTTTATCGACGAGCTGCACACCCTTGTAGGGGCAGGGAAGACAGAAGGTGCCGCCGATGCCGCAAACATGCTCAAGCCACAACTGGCTCGCGGGGAGCTTCGCTGTATCGGGGCCACGACCTTGGACGAATATCGAAAGTACATTGAAAAAGATGCTGCTTTGGAGCGGCGCTTTCAGCCGGTTTCGGTCGATGAACCGAGTGTTGAAGCAACGATCGCCATTCTTCGTGGCTTGAAAGAGCGCTATGAAGTTCATCATGGCATCCGCATTCAGGATGCGGCTTTGGTTTCCGCTGCCACGCTTTCTCATCGCTATATTACCGAGCGTTTTCTTCCCGACAAGGCTGTGGACTTGATGGACGAGGCTTCGTCCCGTCTTAGAATGGAGCTGGATTCCGTGCCGACGGAAATCGATCAGATGGAGAGACAGATTCTTCAGTTTGAGATTGAACAGACCGCCTTGCGGAAGGAAAAAGATGCGGCATCCAAGGAGCGCCTTGCCCGGATTGAAAAGGAGCTTGCGGACCTCAAGGAAACTGCGTCTGAACTGCGAGCTCGATGGCAGAACGAGAAGGCGGTCATCAATGCTGCTTCAGCCATTGGAAGCGAGATTGAAGCAGCACGTCAAGCAATGGAGGAAGCCCAGCGACGGGGAGATCTCAATCAGGCGGCTCAGATCCAATATGGCACTATCCCGGAACTCGAGGAGAAATTGGAGAAGTCGGAGAAAGCTTTGAACCAGCAGCCGAGTGGCGGGCGATTGCTTTCGGAAGAAGTCACCGAGGAAGATGTTGCGGAGGTGGTTGCCTCTTGGACTGGAATTCCGGTGAGTAAAATGATGGAGGGTGAACGGGAAAAATTGGTTCAGATGGAGCAACGGCTTAGCAATCGTGTGATTGGGCAAAAGGAGGCTGTCCGTGCGGTTTCCAATGCTGTTCGCAGGGCGAGGAGTGGTTTGCAGGATCCGGATCGGCCGATTGGTTCGTTCATTTTTCTTGGCCCTACCGGGGTTGGGAAGACGGAGTTAGCTAGGGCATTGGCTGAATTTCTCTTTGACGATGAGCGATCCATGGTAAGGATCGATATGAGCGAATACATGGAGAAACACTCCGTGGCTCGGTTGGTTGGAGCGCCTCCTGGATATGTGGGCTATGAAGAGGGAGGGCAGCTGAGCGAGGCCGTTCGCCGAAGTCCCTACTCAGTGGTTCTTTTTGATGAGATCGAGAAAGCCCACGGAGATGTCTTTAATCTATTGTTGCAGGTGCTTGATGACGGTCGTCTGACTGATGGTCAGGGCCGGACAGTTGATTTTAGGAATGCCGTGATCATCATGACAAGCAATGTGGCGTCTCCGATCATTCAGGAACATTGCCAGGAGGGAAGCGGTGATGCTGAGACTCATGCTCGCCTGACGGAACTGGTCGATCTCGAGCTTAGGAAGCTGTTTCGTCCTGAATTTTTGAATCGCGTCGATGACCGTATCATCTTTGAGCCTCTTAGTCGCGCTGATCTTGATTCGATTGTTGAGATCCAACTGGGACAGCTCGAGAAACGACTCGAGGGACAACAGATTCGCTTAGTAGTTTCAGCTGAAACTCGCCAGTTGCTAGCGGCAGAAGGATATGATCCTCAATTTGGGGCGCGTCCGTTAAAGCGGACGATTCAGTCTCTGCTCTTGGATCCTCTCGCCATTCGAATTCTCGAAGGGGAATTCCCTGCGGGCTCTTCGATTGAAGCGGTCGTGGAAAATGGAGCGATTCTCTTTAAGAGTCTTCTCCGAGACCGGGCATGATCGGTCATTTCCTGGGGGGAGTTGCCTAGGGTTGGAATCCCTGGTTTTTCTTCTCCAGAAGGGCGAGTCGCAATTGATCCCAGTCGGCACGGAGAGACGGCAGTAATTCAGCGAGGCGTTGATACAGCTTGATTCCGGTGTCGTGATCCTGTCGGGCTTCAACCAGGAGCCCGGCCTTGATTCCTGCTTCTTCTAGCCAGAACGGATCTGGGAGTTCATTTGTCCGCAGGTTCTTCCAGTAGACGATATTGAGATAGTGTTCCAGGGCTTTTTTTTGGAGGTTGTCGGCGCGGGCGCTATCCTGCTCCGCTTGCCTTTCATAGACCATCCCTAGCCCGACCTCTGCTTGACTTCGGATCGAGATGTCTGCTTCGGCGAAATCATTGATCACGCGTTCATAGGACTCGATTGCTTCTGGATATTTTTTAAGAAAATAGCTGGCATCAGCATAGCGTCCGTAGCCGATCGCGGCGAGCCGGCTTCCTTCATGCAGGGCACTGACGGTTGCGAACCGGAGTCTTGCCTGACCAATGAGTTCGTCTTGAGCGCCCGTGTCTTGCCGCCCCTGCTCGAAGAGTGCGTCGCCGAGACTGAGTTCGACCTCAGCCTTGAAGTTGGGAGAGACCGTTTCCTTTTCCTTGATTTCGTCGCTCAGGGCCTCGAGATAGTTGATGGTTTGGGGGATCTTATTCTGGCGGAAACTGGCACGACTTGCCATGAGGATGGCTTGATGCCGCAATGTTTCCTTGTTTGAACTCTGGTCGCGGCGAAGGACACCAAATTGACGCTCGGCTAGTTCGAAATTGCCTCGATTGAAGTAGTGATTTCCAATCCAGAGGCGAGCCTTTTGAGCGAGAATTGTGTTCCCGTGATTTTTGACGAATCTTCGAAAGAGGGTCAGGGCTTCGTTGCTCTTGCCCGCCTGACTGGTGCACCATGCAAGCGCGTAGGCAGCGCGAGGAAGATTTTTGTGCTCAGGGAAGTCATCAATCCACGTTTTGTAGAGAGAGGCCGATGCCGCCCAATTGCCTTCCAGTTCAAACGAGTACGCGATGGCGAATTCCACCTCTGCTTTTAGTGGGA
Source organism: uncultured Verrucomicrobiota bacterium (assembly GCA_913061285.1). Taxonomy (GTDB): domain Bacteria; phylum Verrucomicrobiota; class Verrucomicrobiia; order Limisphaerales; family AAA164-E04; genus UBA2970. The sequence goes on from CAJXVR010000024.1 coordinate 34,569, forward strand.
AATCTGTGAAGTGCTCAATCATCTCGTAGAAGACACCGCGGGCATCCGAGACCTTGTCGATATGAATCATGTGCTGACCTACGAGTAATCGACTCGTATTGGCGATGAGATTATCTGGATAGTTGCCGATGAGTTTACTGATGGCCATGCGGGCCGAGTCCATGTCGTCGGCCTCAACAGAAGCACGAACGGTTTGATAGAGCACTTGATCAAGGAAGGTCTCCTTGACTCGCTGAACATTTTCGTAGACCTCAATGAGCTTCTTGTAGTTGTCGAGAGCCTTTTGATGCTCTCCAAGAACGTAGAATCCATCCGCAAGCTTGAATCGAGCGACCGCAGCGAGGAAGCTTTTGGGGAGTTGTTCGGCAGCCTGTTGGAAGGCGGTGACGCTCTCCTGGGAGGCGCCGAGTTCCCAGTAACACCAGCCAAGATGGTATTGTGCGGATGGGGCTAGGGGAGAGTTGGGGAACTCTGTTAACAGACGTTCGAATTGAACTCGAGATTCGTTAAGGAAATCCGTTGCGGATGTCCCATCAGCCGGTTCTGGCTTCTCTGGTTTATTCTTTTCCTCGTAGTATCTTTGGATGTTGAGTTCCCCTAGGGTCAGCAGGCCGACATCCAAGGCGTCATCGTCCTTGGCCTCGGAAATATATTTTCTCAGCTGAACGATCACGTCCTTCGCATCTCGTTGCTCGAGATTTAGTTCGATGATCTTAAGCCAGGCTTCGCGGTGTCTCTTGGGAGGTGTTCCGGGGGCGAGGTTTTGTTGATACTTGACGATTGCTGCTTCCGGCTGATCGTTCGCTACCAGAAGCTCTCCATAGATGGATGCTGATTCGGCGATCCACTCCCTGTTGCCGGTGGCTGTGGCGAGATACATCAACCCGTCGGCATTCTTTAACGCCGTTTCAAGATCTCCACTGGCGAGTTGGAGTTGGGTGGTGATCATCCGTCGCCTCCATGAAAACTCTGTTCGAAGATCCCAGTCGGTGACGCCATTCAGGATTTGTTCCGCTTTGTTGAAGGCCTTCTGATCTAAATACGTCTGAGCCAAGAGCAGCTGTCCACTGACGAGCAGGGGAAGGGCGATAGGATCATTCGGGCGGATGGTAGCGGCGAGTTGAAAGGGGGACTTGGGCGCTTCGGGATCTTTCGTTTCTCCAAGCAACTGGGTGACGGTGTCCCAATTACCTTGATGATATTCACTCCAAGCTTCCCCGATAACGTATTCGAGATGATTTGGTGAATTTGGGAATCTCAGCCGCAGGTCACGGAATGTTCGCGCCGCCGCTCCATGGTCATTCTTTTCAGCGAGATTGTGGGCTCTTGCTCTTAACAAGAATGCCTCTGCGTCCGCGAACCGATCGGAGTCAGCAAAGCGCTCGGTGAACTCTTTGAACTGTGTTTCTGCACGATCGTAAAACTGATCTTCAAAGGCCCTGACCGCGGCTTCGAAAGCAATTCGCTCCGTGGTTGACGTCGCAGCGATGAGCAAGGTCGAGAGTGTGAGTAAGAGGGTGCTGTATGTGAGACGTCGTAGCATCGTGTCTAGATTGCCGGAAAACTGACTTTCGATCCAGTGAAGTTTGTGCTCTTTCGGCCTAGTAGTTATTTTTCTCCCGGTCACGTTTGAGGGTGGCTGTATCGCGTTCGATGACTTGTTTCAGAAACCGCCCCGTGTGGCTATTGGTGACTTTGGTAAGCTCTTTTGGTGTCCCCGCTGAGACGATATGGCCTCCCTCGTGGCCGCCTTCAGGGCCGAGGTCAATCACCCAGTCGGCGCACTTGATGACGTCTAGATTGTGCTCGATGACGATGAGAGTATTCCCGGCGTCTCGGAGTTGAAAGAGCACGTTGAGCAGCGTGGCAACATCGTGGAAATGGAGTCCCGTTGTGGGCTCGTCCATAATATAGAGGGTTCTTCCACTCGAGGTCTTACTGAGCTCAGCTGCGATCTTGACGCGTTGGGCTTCGCCGCCGCTCAAGGTCGTAGCTTGTTGCCCTAGTTGGATGTAGCCCAGACCGACCTCGGCTAAGGTCTGGCAGATATCGCGAATCTTTGGAATCGTACGAAAAAAGGCAATGGCCTCGTCGACGGTCAGAGCAAGCACATCGGCGACATTCCTTCCCTTGTATGAAATCTCTAGGGTTTCTCGGTTGTAACGCCGACCTCCGCAAGACTCGCAGGTGACGTAGACCGGGGGAAGGAACTGCATGTCGATGCGGATGACGCCGTCTCCCTGGCACTTTTCACATCGGCCTCCCTTGACGTTAAAGCTAAACCTGCTGGGCCCGAATCCCCGGACGCGTGAGGCTGGAAGCTTGGCAAAGAGATCGCGGATGTGTTGGAAAATTCCGGTGAAGGTTGCGGGATTGCTACGAGGGGTCCGTCCTAGCGGCGTCTGATCGATGGTTACGATTTTTCCTAAGTTCTCTTCACCTCGAATATCTCGGTGCTTCCCTGGGCGATCTTTTGATTGGTACCACTTGTGAGAGAGTGCTTTCTTCAAGATTTCGTTTACTAGAGTGCTCTTGCCGGATCCGCTCACCCCAGTAACACAGGTTAGGAATTGAAGGGGGAAGCGCGCATCGATTGATTTGAGATTGTTCGCTTCTGCTCCGAGCACCTCGAGCCAAAGATCGTCTGGGGACGGGCGTTTGCGTTTGCTTGGAGGCTGAATCATGAACTCACCGGAGAGGTATTTTCCCGTGAGCGATTTGTTGTCGGCCTCGAGCTCCTTTGGAGTGCCCATGGCCACGATGGTTCCTCCATTCCTCCCGGCCCCAGGGCCAACATCAGCTACAAGATCGGCCCGGCGAATCGTGTCTTCATCATGCTCAACGACGAGGACGGAGTTTCCCATGTCGCGGAGATGGATCAGGGTCTCGAGGAGTTGTTCGTTGTCTCTTTGATGCAATCCGATGCTCGGTTCATCGAGAATGTAGAGCACGCCGACTAGTCCCGCACCGATTTGAGTGGCAAGACGAATTCGTTGCGCTTCTCCACCACTGAGCGTGCCACTTTCGCGGTTCAGATTGAGATAGCCTAGCCCGACTCGCTCGAGGAATCGTAGTCGGTTTCTGATTTCGGTGATCGGTTCGCTTGCGATCTGTCGTTCTGTTTCGGAGAGCGAAATCTGAGAAAAAAATTGATGGGCTTCCGAAATACTCATGGCGCAGACGTCCATGATCGAACGGCCGGGGAGCTCGGCGGATCCTTGAACAATGGATGGGATGTCTGTGTTCTTGCTGTCGAGTCGAACGGCGAGTATTTCAGGGCGAAGGCGTTTGCCGTTACAGACAGTGCAGACTTCTGGGCGCATGTATGCCTTCAGTTTTTGCGCGGTGGACTCGGTGTCGGTATCGTCAAAAACCTTCTGAAGTTGGGGGATCACGCCATCGAATTCGGTTTCCTGGGAGCTGCCACTTGAGGTCTTGGAAACTCCGTAGAGAAGCGTCTGACGAAACGGCTTTGGTAAGCGATCGAAGGGCGTGTCCATATCGACCTGAAACTGCTTGGCCAAGGCTTGTTGGATTGCTAGGTAGTGCGCTTTGAGCTTTTTGCCTCCCTTGTTCCAGGGCGCCACGGCTCCGGCATTGAGAGATTTTTTGGAATCAGGCACGATAAGGTCGGCGTCGAATGCAGGGATCTGACCGAGCCCGAGACAATGTTCGCAAGCTCCAAGGGGAGAGTTAAACGAAAAGTGACGCGGGGTCAGTCGATCAAATACCTTTCCTGTTGCTGGGCTGTAGAGCTTGTTTGAGTGGTAGGATTCGGTCCATTCTGATTTCGATGTGGCGTTCGATGCTTGTCGCAGGACAATGAGCACGCCGTGGCCCCATTTGAGGGCCGTCTCAACTGAATCGGAAAGTCTGACCCGGATTTTCTCGTCAATGACAAGTCGGTCGACGACCACCTCGATCTGATGGGATTCCTCGGCATTCAGTCGGATTCGTTCATTGCCACTGAGTTCTAGGAGCTCGCCGTCAATTCGTGCTCGGACGAAGCCCTCCCGCCCGAGCCGATTGAGAACGTCGCGGAATTCACCTTTTTGTTGGTTGACTACCGGGGCAAGCAACATCACTCGACTGCCGGTCGGGAGTGATAGGATCTCTTCGACGATGTCGGTGGTTGTTTTCTGGGAGATTTCACACCCGGAGTCCGGACAGTGAGCTTGCCCGATATGGGCGTAGAGAAGACGTAAGAAATCAAAGAGCTCTGTCGTCGTAGCGATCGTTGAGCGTGGATTCGTCGCCGCAAGGCGTTGCTCGATCGCGATCGCCGGGGAGAGCCCTTCGATGAAATCGACATCGGGCTTCTGTAATTGATTGAGAAACTGTCTGGCGTAGGTTGAGAGCGATTCAACGTACTTTCGTTGGCCTTCAGCAAAGATGGTGTCGAAAACCAGGGATGATTTCCCGGATCCGCTTAGCCCGGTAAAGACCACCAGCATGTCGCGAGGAATCGTGACAGAAATATTCTGAAGATTGTGTTCCCGTGCGCCGCCGATTCGAATGTAGTCCCTTCCCATAGGTGCCAATTGCCCACAAGAGGGCATCGCTCAAAATGCGGGTTTATTGTGACCTTGAAAAGCTCAGAATTGAAATCCCTGGAATTGGATCTCCCGGAGTTGTTTGAGGGAATACGAATGAGCTCTTTTTTCAAATCACTTTTTGAACGAGAAATCTAGAGCGATTTGTGACTAACATTGCGCTTGAGTGAAACACTCGACCTAGGGGGTCTCGGGCGGCAAGACCAAGGACAATCGATAGAATTGGTGCCTGGCGCTGTCCGGAACGGGGCGGCGGATGGTGCGAGTTTGATCCGCATTGTTGATGACTTGAATGGCTTCTGAGGGGGGCAAGGGAAGCCATTCGATTAGATTGATCGTCGTTTCTACCATCCAAAACCCCGAAGGAATCGGCCAGGCATGGGTAAACTCGAGGGTCACCGAGGGGTCTTGACTGTCTTGATTGTGGACTATTCTAAGCGGGCCATTGGGGCGATCGGCGCTTCGCGGGTTTGATCCGTAGAAAAACTCCAGCAAGTTATTGAAGCCGTCCTTGTCTGGATCCTGTCTCTTATACACATCTGACGCTGCCGACGAGCGATCTAGTGTAGAT
>CAJXVR010000025.1 GCA_913061285.1 uncultured Verrucomicrobiota bacterium
CTACACTAGATCGCTCGTCGGCAGCGTCAGATGTGTATAAGAGACAGTCTCAGAAGGCTCTGGTTCGAAATCGACATCAAAGGAGCGATCTAGCGAACCATCCAGATTGAGCCGCACCGGAACCCCGTTCATGGTCCCCAATAAACGCCCATCCGACTGAACAGCGAGCGCATCAAAACCACTTTCTGCCTCCTGAAAACGAGGATCAAGAACGAGCCGCTTTTCGTTGTCATGAATAAGCACCCTCGCTTCGTCAAGAATGACAACCTCCTGGGACTCGCTCAACTCAAAGAGCCGCACGGAAAACTCCTTGGCACCATCGATCCTTGGATCATCAACAAGCGACACGGTGAACTCCCCATCGGGTTGTTCCGCCGACACGGCAACCGTTCCGCCGATGGGGAGAAAATCGACGGCCGAGAGAGCCGTCCCATCCATGGTCGCAAAGTGAACAATTGAGGATTGCGAATCATCAGGGTCCAGCGAAAATCGTAATACCAGCTCGGAAGCATCTTCCGTGATCTCGTAGTGTTCAGACGAAAACTGAACCCCACCCAAGAGAGCGACACGAACGACGCCATATAGCAATGCAAAAACCGAAACCCGGCGGAATAGGGCACCCATAGTGTTTTTTCAGTGATCCTTGTGCCCCATCGCGAGCGCTCTCCACTCGACAAGGGCCTGATCTCCCGAGACTCAATCCCCCCCCAACACTCCTGTCAAGTAACGAGACAGTGAAGAAAGTTACCAAATCGAGAAACATTCTCGATCCCCACACTGCTCTGCAAGGTCTCTCACGCTCGGCATAAAACGACAAAAAACCTCCGAGTTGCCTTTGCAACACTCAGCCCAGCATCGGGACCATTGAGCGCCGTTACGCGCTCTCAACCCACGAAATTGTCCCCAATGGGCCACTTGGCCCGTACAGGAAACCGCAAAATCACTGTCATCTGCTTCGGGAGCCAATTCCGGCCAACACCCAATCCGAAAATGCTCCGTCGTTCCCTATTACGGTGAACGATTCTCGGGCCAATAGCTCTGTGACGACTTCAGAGCCAGGTCAGCCCCCTATCGATCGTGATCGGTCTTCTTCAATCAACTGACAAAGCGCTTGGTAATAAGACGTGATCGATTCCTCCATCCCGACTTCAAATCGAGCCCTGATACGATTGAAAGCCATGATTCTAATCCCGGGGGCACCGACGTCACAAAGATGCGCGCCATATTCATCGCTCTCCACCCAATATCCGCCCTCAAGTCGGCGCAGACACTCACCCAAGTAGCTTCCCTATATCAGAACCATCTGCTCCAAAGTCGAGGGAGCCTCATTCCCCCATGCATCAGCAATGAACTGATCGAGCTGAAGTGCCCTGAGTTTGGTGGACAGTGGATTCTTGCCAGCCATGCAGTCCAACAATGCTTGGGGCAGTACTTCTGCCGTTTCAATCGCCAGGCTTAGCGCCTTCCCTTCTTCTAGCGCAGTACGATGCGCCGGTCCCAAAACATTCTTTGCCCTATTTATTCTCTGAAGCTCTGGACGGCCTGAGGGCCCAGCCAAAGCAGTAAAACTCTTTTTCGCGGTGTAGACGGTAGTCTTACTCACCATGTCAATCGCATCACGCCCGGTTCCCGTCGTCGAGATTTTGACAATATACTCACCTAAGCGAGTGAGATGGGATCCAATTTGCATTTCAAAAATTAAGCCATTAGCTGAACGAAGACTTCGCTGCCGGGAGATTTCCTCGACCCATCCCTGAAAGCCACCAACGCTAGGATTCCCTTGCATAACCGTCTTAGCATCAAGCAGGAAGTCAGCCTGTTTGTATCTGCCGCTAAACGCAATCTCGTTGTTGAGTAGTTTTTTGAGATTTTCGGGCCGCACTCGACCTGAGAGGAGTTCACGCGTCGTGGCGATCACAGCGGGCGCACATCTCGTGATTCGAGATGTGCGCCCGCTACTCAGTCCGCCTTCTGTTCATCTCCTAAAAATATTCTCGCGCTATCTATCCTATCTCGTTCATACCGCCTCTTCGGCAAGCAGGATCCGTTTCTCAAATCACGAGACTCGACCCCATATGCTTTCTCATGTCGCAAGAACAGCAATGAAGGCAGCAAGCATCCATCGAGCAATCACGAATAAGCGAAACCGTTCCATCCGTAAGTAAGCGCCATTCGGACCAACATTTCTGCGGCTACTTCAGAGCCAGCTCAGTCTCCCTCCGACCGTGATCGCTCTTCCTCAATCAGACTACAAAGCGCTTGGTAGTAATAGGTGATCGATTCTTCCATCCCCACTTCAAATCGCGCCCTGATCCGATTGTAAGGCATGATCTTGACCCCTTGAGCACCAACATCACAAAGGTGCGTCCCATATTCATCGCTCTCCACCCAATACCCACCTTTAAGTCGTCGTATACTCTCCCCCAAGTAACTGCCCCAAATCAAAACCATTTGTTCCAACATTGATGGCGTCTCATTGTTCCAAGCATCGGCAATGATTTGATCGACCCGCAGTAGCGAGGATTCGTCAAACTCCAATTCTATGCCCAATGTTGTTTCAGCCGTATTGATACATACTTCTCCTAGATCTTCGATCCTTTTCTGCAACGCGACATCCTCACTCATTCATCACCTTCCTCTATTCGCTATCGTTAGTCTTCAATTTTCCCAATCTTCAGTTCCGATCGTAATTCAGAGGGCATTCCTCGACAAAAGCACCCTCGTTTGAAACATTCTCTTCGTGCTATCTGAATCCCTATCAATCCAAGGGAAAATCTTCCTCGGAAACATCAGGACAGGAGGTCCTTGTGAATTCATAACGTGGATATTCTTCCTCTGCATCGTCGCTGAGACACGCCTTCGTCTCGTAAGCACCCAACGACCGGTGTAGAAACTGCGCGATGCGATATTGCCTCAAGGCAAAGTCCCGATTCTCTAAAGAATCCTGCCCCATAGTGATTTGTTTAGAGCCAAGCCAAAGATAATCCGATTCGTAACCCTGCCCCGAACTTGATTCTGAAAGCGAAACATCGATCCACATATCACGCGGGGTCGGCGTTTCACATTCAAAGCGAACCGTTAAATCGCTAGCGTTCGCCGGAATATTACACCGCTTGGATACCGGATACTCTACCCAACCAGCAACCGGTTCTTGAATCAATATTCCTATCACATCCCCCGCGCCTACCGGCCAGCTAACCAGACTGAACGCCTCGGTATTGAAGGCCTTGTCGATCACTTCAAAAAGTTTACGATCCACCTTCCGCTTTGGAAATCTCATGTGTATGTGCAATTCCATCGCCTCTTCCTCCTTTATTGTCTAGTTTTTAAACGGAAAGTAACTGACCGTAATTGGCGGGTTTTTACTTGCCATCCAGTCTAACAATGCTTGGGGCAGAACTTCTGCCCTTTCAATCGTGAGACTTAGCGGCCTTCAAAAACATTCTGTTATTTGCGCTTTTTACTTCTTCTCAACTCCGAGGCTCCAGCAAGGCAGACTGTAGGCATACTCACCATGTCAATCCGTTCGGCGATCTCCATCAATCCAAAGGAAAATCTTCCTCGGAAACATCAGGACAGGAGGTCGAAGTGAATTCATAGCACGGTTCTTCTTCCTCCCCATCGTCGCTGAGGCACGCCTTCGTCTCGTAAGCACCTAATGACCGGTGTAGAAACTGCGCGATGCGATAGCGCCGCAAGGCGAAGTCCCGCTTATATAAAGAATCCTGCCCCATTGTGATTTGTTTGGACCCAAGCTTGACGTAATCTGATTCATACCCCCTTCCAGACCTTGACTCAGAAAGTGAAATATCTACCCAAATGTCTCGTGGAGTTGGTGTTTCGCATTCAAAGCGGATCTTTAGAAGTCTAGCATTCGACGGAATATCGTAGCGTCTCTCAGTCGGGTACTCTACCAAATCATCGACTGGTTCTTGAATCCAGACCCCTATGGCATCGTCCTTGCCAAACGGCCAACCAACCAGATTAAATGCCTCCGCCTCGAATGCTACATCGATCATTTCAATAAACTCCTGGTCGACTTTCCGCATGGGAAATCTCATGTGAATGTACAATTCCAAAACAATTTCCTCCTATTTTGTCTAGTTGCTAAATGGAAAGTAACTAACGGTAATTGGCGGATTCTTGGTAGCCATCCAGTCTAACAACTCTTGTGGTATGATTTCCCCCGCTTTAATCGCAAGACTAAACGGCTTCCCCTCTCTTAGGGCCGTAGTGAACCCCGGTCCGAGGGCATTTTTTGCCCTATTTACTCGTTGGATTTCTGAGAAACTTGGAGGACCAGCCAAGGCAGTAAAACTTTTTTTCGCAGTGTAAACCGTAGTCTTACTCACCATGTCAATCGCATCACGCCCGGTTCCCGTCGTCGAGATTTTGACAATATACTCACCTAAGCGAGTGAGATGGGATCCAATTTGCATTTCAAAAATTAAGCCATTAGCTGAACGAAGACTTCGCTGCCGGGAGATTTCCTCGACCCATCCCTGAAAGCCACCAACGCTAGGATTCCCTTGCATAACCGTCTTAGCATCAAGCAGGAAGTCAGCCTGTTTGTATCTGCCGCTAAACGCAATCTCGTTGTTGAGTAGTTTTTTGAGATTTTCGGGCCGCACTCGACCTGAGAGGAGTTCAAGCGTCGTTCCCAAGACCTCATCCAGGGCACCTTTCGCGCGAAGCCCTGCCACCGCACTTGGCTTCAACCCACCCACAACGTCAACAAACTTCTTCGCCAAAGCCTCGTTATTTTCCAGACTCTTCAGAACATCGATAAATGGATCACCAAAATCGTCTACCGCCTTCACCGTCGCCTTCCAAAGATCTTCCGACGTGCAGAACTTTCCGCAGATTGATGTCAGCGCTCCGTCATCCGCGAGTCGAAGGACGAAATCAACCTCTCCCTTGATCAGAAGCCGTTCCATGGTTTGCCACGGACTCATACCATCCCGAACGTGACTCAAGATCTCGATGAACCGACTCTCGAGCACGCCCAACAAGGGTGATTTCGCCGTACCAAGCCGTTGGGCAATTACTCTAAGCCCTGAAACAAATGGGTCCGCTGGCGGATAAAGGCTGGAAACGATTGCAATGATCGATATCGCAAACTCTAGGTCGTTCGGTGCTGCACTGGAAAAATGCGCGTATCGGGCCGCGTTCTTAACGATGGCGCCCACGTCAGCAACCGCGAAGAACCCACCACCAATCGCAAAGACGGCTCCTGTCGCTGTCAGGGTATCCCCTCCGACGAAACCGAGCATGCCGTCGTAAAAGTGCGCTTTCAAATGGGCCATCGTCCCGGGATCGATAAGCTTCACATCGGTTTCAGCCACCAAGTCCCCCCCCGTCGCTTGCCTAAGATCCGCTCGGATATCGATCAAGCCTTGTTCAAAGAATTCATGAATCCCTCCAGGAACCTCTATCGTATTGAGCAACGGCTCCGCTTGCAGTTGGAAGGCAGTATATCCTTGTGCCCCAATCCGAACATTGAACTGAAGCTGATTGGCAGGGTTCATCCCAACCACATTGGCTAGGGAGAGTCCGCTCGGAAACGAAACCGTCACCCAGTTGTTCGGCGGACCATGAATTTCCACGGTGGTCGTATTGACTAGTGGGAGATCAATAGGACTGCCATCCGGACCAATATAGGCGTTCCCATTCGGATCGGAATTGGCTGGAATGAGTGTCGGATTCTCAACTTTGAAATAGAGCGGTGCAGATGAGGTGCATTCCCCGTTCCAGAGAAACACGCGATCACCGAGGGCTGCCATCACATAGATTGGCCCCACATGGTCGGGATCAGCTCTCAATGATGCAGTCGCGACTCCTTGCGCTATAAGACTCCGTTCTTCGATGTCTCCGCTGCTACTTGTCCAAAAGACAGGGGCTCCGTCGGTAGCGTTGCCCGCATTGAGCGTGAGCTCAATGGTCTGGTTGAGGTGGGCGTCCGCCACCCTGGAATTCGATGTCAGGCCTCCCTGAATTCCTGCCACGGGGATATCAATCGTAGCTGAGATAGAGTCGACGCTAATCTGGAGTCGCACATCTTGCTGGAGAACGCCCGCCCTCAGCGTCGCGTATGCACGGCCATTGCTGCGAGTCGTCTCGTCCAGGCGTTCAAAACGAGCGTTCGGGGATGTTTCCAGAAACCAATCGACCGTCGTCTGAGGAACTGGGTTGCCGAATTGGTCTTGAGCAAAGATATCTAAGTCCACGTGATCATTCCCGTCTGAAACCAGTGAGTTCTTGCTTTGATTGACCGTCAAATGCGTGGCTTCCGCAGGTATGACCTCGATCAACTTCGTCCTGCTCGTGAACGCTGGTGTATGGATGTCAGTATCCACCACAACACCAGTGACCGGGTCCTGAAATAGGATTTGCTTCGCTGTCACTTGGTAGAGGTACTGTTTTCCAGCCACTGGAGAAACGAGATGAGTCGTGCTTAATGTGTCACCCACCAAGGCCAGCTGGCTGCTACTCTTCTCGACGTCATTCTCAAAGACTTGCCATTGCACGCGAGACCCTGGCTGCAATTCCAGGTAGCTGGAATTGCCGAGGGCGCCGGCAAGAATAACGACACCACTAATGCCAAACTCTCTCGGTTGATCGCTGGCGGCCATTGTTAGCTGGCCTAGATTTGACGTGGCATCGTTGTAGATATCGAATTGAACCCGATAGGGAATAAATGACAGCTTAAGCTGATTTCCCACCACTTGGGCACCGTTCGGAATCCAGGGAATCTCTCTGCGAGAATCGTCCACATTCGTAAATAAAACGGATTGTTGATCGGTTAGCGTGACGCCACTGGGCGATTGGAGCGTGAACGTGACGAGTTCTCCGAGGTCTACGAAGACCGTAGCCGATTCGACAGAAGGATTCAGAAACTCTTGAGTCAGGGTCACTAATTGACCATTCAGAGCGATGCTAAGGGGTTTATTTGATTGGTCGATGTGAACTCGAAGAGGAAACCAGTTACCGTCGGGATCACGGCTATCATTGACCCCATCCTTGTCAGAATCGATTCCTGAAACCGGGGCATCAGAATTACCAATCAGGACTTCCTCTTCGTAGCGCGTCAGACCGTCGGCATCCGCATCAACCACCGGTTCGACCGAGACATGAATGTCCTGCTGCGTCACCTGCAAACCGCTGACCAGCCGCAATGTGATGGTTGCGGTACCACTTTGATTGGGTTCGGGCGAAATCACTAAGATCCGACGAGCACCCGTTCCATGAATCTCGATGCCCTGCGACGAAACCAATTGCGGGTTACTACTGCTCGCGCTCAATGAAAGTGAGTTGACGGAGTGATCGAGGTGCCCGATCTCAAATTCGACAGGAAGACTTGAGCGATTGACTTCCGTTCGAATCGGATCGATTCGCGTAATGACAGGCTCCAGACTAGCAAACACAGACAACTCTGACAGCGTGGAAACACCACCGATGGCAGAGGGATTGGGATCATGCAAGATCAAATAACGGCCATAGCGGACGTCTCCGTCCTGCCCGAATTCAACGTTGCCAACAAAATCCCTCGACGGGGTAAATCGATTAAGAGATAGCCCCCAATCCTCAGGGTTGAGAGAATCGTTGTCGGTCAAGTAAGCCTGAAGGCTCGTGATATCCTCCAAAGTACCGGGGAAGTTCCAGGTTTCGGGCTCTATCGCCGAGTGATAGTTGAAACGCTTGAGTGGGATTCGATCGCCCAAATCGACACGGATCCATCGTCCTGATTCCGCTAAACTCTTCCAGTAATTATCAAACGGTTCAAACTGCGAATCGATTGCATCGGCTGGCGCATGCCCATCTGCGTTAGACGAAGCCTCAATCTGCAACACCGTTTTCGGAATCTCCAAATAATGACCTGAGGATAGGTCGATAGGCTTGATGTGGCCTTTGAGTGGATGCCCCCCACCGACGACCTCGGCGTGATCACTAGCACCATCTCCGTCGGAATCCGCTGCCCTTACGTTGCTCGTAATGAACGCCTCATAGCGGTTAGTCAAACCGTCTCCATCTAAATCTCGTTCGCCCTCCCTCGGGTCACCACCAAGAACGCAACCACTGGTAAGCAGTTCAAACCCATCGGGCAGTCCGTCTTGATCCACGTCGCTATCCAAAGCAGCGACGAAAAACTCCGAAACACTAAGATTATCAATCTCAATCCAGATTTCCTCCCCGGACCGAACCCCACGTTGCCGGAGTGTCCAATAGCCGCCTGGACCGAGCTGACCTCGAGAGAACAGATCAAACGTTTCACCAGCTGTCCCTCCCTGAATGGAAAAGATTAGGTAATCGACACCACCAGCATTCTCGACTCCCTCAAATCGAGTATAGATCCCTCTACTACCAGAAGATGGCGAGCCAGGACTACTCGAGGGCTGAGCAAACGAGATCGGTCGATCATCCGTGAAGCCAGCGACCGGGGACTGTTGTGGCGGGGCTTGGGATGGGGGCGCATTGGCAGCAAGAGCGGATGCCAGGGCAGCAGCACTGCTCGGGTCCAAGGGGGCGCTGGAGCGACCGAAGATGATTTGGCTGTCGAGCGCCACGCCGGCGGGATCGAGACTGCGAGCGTTGGTCGGGCTACTTTGGTAGCGACGGAGTTCGTAGCCATTGCTGAGCCCATCCCCATCGAAGTCTTCTTGGGCGTCGGAAATCCCGTCGCCATCGCTATCGGGGTTGTGGGGATCCAGATTGTATTGAGCGAAGAGTTGGGTTTCTTCGTAATTGGTCAGGCCGTCCCCGTCTTCGTCGCCATCGGGGTCCAGCGGCGAGGTCGTCCAGGCGACTTCTCCATTGTCTACCACGCCGTTGCCATTGGTGTCTTGCACGTAGTTGGGAATGCCATCGAGGTTGTCGTCTAGTGCGTTGCCGTTGGTGTCGGTGGCCACGTAGTGGTAGCCAATATCGATCTTGGAGCTACCTTCAGGCTCGAGATCCTCGCGAACGGTGTGGTGAAAGAGTCGATAGTCACTCCAGCCCAAGTTGGCGGGATAATACCCCGCATTAAGGAGTGGGTTGTTGCTCGTGGGTTGATAGAACTCTCCCAGCGGGCCTGATCGCCAAGGGTATGGCGCCGACAAGATGTGTAGGGGCTGCATTTTCCAGTAGGGCCAGTCTCTGGAGGAGAAGGGCCCGATCACGGCATTGCTCCGAAATTGAGAAGATCCCATCTCGTCGAGCCGGGTACCAACCAAGCGGCTCTCATCAAAGACCGTGTTTTCAATCCACCAGTACCAAGGCGAGCCCCCATCGCCCCACAGGTAGAGCGGGCTTTTGTGAAAGAGGCAGTTGATCAGGCGAACCGTGCCATTCCCCCCTCCGAATGAAATTCCGAAACTTTTATCAAAGTAACAGTTGATCGCCCTAAATTGATCTGAGTTTGTCGCCATCCCAAGATTGATATGAGCCCCCCGAAAGGTGCTGTCTCGGAATTCAATGTTTCCATTAAGTCGAGAATAGTTTTGAGCAGAAACGGGAGCATGCCGGCTAATGGCGTAGACATCCGTAAAGGCAGCCTTGAAGTTACTGGCTCGATAACCATCATTGAAGCGCATCATGGAGGTGTAATATTCATTACTCGGTGGACGCTGCTCTTGAACGGTATCGTCATCCACACAAAGGATATGATTACCTGGTTCGCCTTGGAGCACGACATTGACTTGGGGCGCGTACCAGATGCGGGAGCCCATGGATACACCTACTGGTCCTGAACAAGCCACCACCGTCCCGGGACCGACCGTGACGGTTCCGAACACGTTGGCGTAGTTCACGGCGTGATCAATTCGGGCGTAGTGATAGCCCAAATCCAAGGCACCGTCATTATCCAGGGCAACAAAAGGGCCCATCGAACCCGACACCTGCCCTTGAACGAAATTCGGAGCCATCGTCGTTCGATGCTCAAGATCCAATCGCAGAAGAGGATCCACCACAGCATGCCCGGCATCCCGATAGGGACTTCCCGAGGGTAAGTAAAAGGCTCCTAGGCCCTGAGAAGCAAATACCGAGACATGAGGCACGTTCGGGAGAAAGTGGCTATGACTGAGAATCACACCAATATCCCCACGTTTGAAGCTCCCACCGATAATGCCTCCATTCACGTTCACCATCAAACTGTTCTTGAACTCAGTTGTCCCCATGTGGCCATTCCAATGACTATTCCATGCGAGCCAAGGTCCGTTGTTAATGGTCACGTGACTGGCGTGGATATTCACCTCCTGTCCAGGCAGGATCGTTTCTGGCGGCCAGCTATGCATGGCCCAAAAAGCGTATTTTCCAAAATCATCGATCAAGACATTCTCAACCTCCAGATCTTGATGCTGCGTCGCGACCGGATGGCGGCAACCAATGATTTGTGAGTGCCGAAGTTTGGCGCCGCGGCTGTTCTCAAAAAAGAGTCCATTCGTGGCATACTTAATCCGGACATGTTCAATGGTGACTGGCTCACCACTCGGTTCGATCCAGAGGGCCCGAAGGGCGTAGTAGCCAGAAACAGGGGAATTGGACCAGAAGCTCACACCGTATTGGTGATCATCTTTGGCGGTGAAGATCGCTGGTCGATAGGGCTCGGTATCACAAACAACAGATCCCAGACAACGCAACTGAACCTTTCGAGTGTCGGTGGATCGAGCATATTTGATGATCGTACCGCCTTCAATCAAGGTCGTCCCACGAATAACCAAATCGGATTGGATCAAATAGGTTCGTCCCGCTTCAAAGGTATAGGCGGGAGCCGTATTGAGCGTTTGATAATCCATCACGAACCCTGGCGCCGACATCGCCAAGAGCGTCTCTGGTTCGGCATACTGGATCTTCGCGATCTGTTCATCTAGGGCCGACGCAGGATGCAATTGAGGAATCTGACGTCCTCCAGAGCGAGCGCTTGCAACAATCCTGCCTTGAGCAGGGAAAGGAGCTGGGAGATCCGCTCGCTCTTTCTTGGGCTGGGGCAACTCTGCCAGCATATCGCTGACCGCCGCAAAACGAACGCCTTCGCAGAGAATGGTTCGACCATCCTGCTCCAGCCAATGCTTGGCGACGGGATATTTGAGACGGGGCAACTCGTGCTCTAGTCCAGCTGGCAACCCATTGGGACCAATTGGACGTTCTTCAGAGGTATCCTTATCTTTCTTCCCCTTCTTCTTGCCCTGATCCTTATCACTCTCAGATTGCCGCCAAAAGGCGCTTCCCATCGCAATCTCAACCGATCCGAAGCTCAACGCTTCATCGACTAGGGCCGGTTCCAATTCAGCGCCCGCAGCATCTTCTAAAACCTCTCGCAGGACCTGAGCTCGTTTCTCGACCAGAGGGGCATCATAAAACTCCGTCAACACCTCCAAGCGAACTTTTTCAGGATCCATCCCAAAGGCTTCGGGCCCGGGAATCTGAGACTTCAAAATCACGTCCTGCTCCAAACCCACTTCTTCGTAAGTATACACCACATCGGCCTCAATCCCCTGAAACGCATCCACATACACGATCTGATTCTCCCCAACAATCTCACCCACTGTAGACTGGACTGTCGCGATGATGGCGTCCTCTCCCGTTGTCGCATCCACATAGGCCAAGCCCAAGACCGTCGCCTTCAAGCGCTTGCCATCAGAGGTGGAAATATCGATCGATCCCTCCGCACTCAAGTCGGGAGCAAACAGCACCCGTTGCTGCCCCTGACGGGCCACGCCAATGCCATCCATCAACTCAATCTTCGCCTTACTCCGACGCCACTTCTTCTTGGAAGGACTCCAATAATGCAGGCCCGAAGCCAACTCAGTATACGCCTCGAGCTCCTCCTCACCCTTTCCTTTCAGTGCCTTAATCTCCGCCTCAAGATCCTCCTGCTCTGTGATCAAAGCCATCCAAGCTCGCTGCTCCGAGCTCAAAGGATCGGGCATCGTGGGCGCATCCATCGACTTAACCACCTCGCGATGCTTCTTCTCAAAATCCTTGATCTCTTTCTCGAGCGCCTTGAGCCGGTCCTTCCGCCCCTTCTCCTGTCGTTTGCGATCTACCTTCTGACGCACCTTCTGGTGATGCGGCCCGCGTTCAAAGACTCCGGGGCGTACCTTGGCAGGACTAGAGCCAGCCTCCTTACCAGGCCGAGAAGCTGGGTCCTGGACATCCAAGGGCGAATCACCTAGAGGCGCCCCAGGATCCGCAGACGCCAATGGCGCCTCAGGCGTCTGATCCACCTCAGCCAAATCAGCCTCCTCCTCCGGCGAGAGCGGCGCCTCCTGCAACAAACGTTCAAAGCGAGTCTGATCCAACCAAGCAGGCGGCTCCGCTGCCCGTGTCAGACCAGGAAGCCCCAACGCAAGCAGCTCCCCACCCAATCAGAAAAGCCGACACTCCACCCAAGAAATACCTGGCCAAACAAAGACACACGTTCCTCCCTTTTCATAACGGGAGCCCCTCTAGCTAGCAGAATGCCAACAGCCCCTTTAGAATAAACTCAAGGAAACCAGAAAGAGATCAATTTTGCCTTGCACTAATCACAACCCAATACACACCAAATACTTACGACCATATAGAGTCAGCAAACTTTTTTTAGAAATATTTACAAACCCCCATTACTTCTTTTACCGAACACTCAAAATCTAAAACTACTAGCGTGCTGCTAGCTTCAATCAGGGCGCTAGTAGTTTTTTCATAAATCCGCCCTACTACCCCTGTAAAAAGACAAACCCCAAAACTAGCCACACCCAGCCTTGAGAAAAGAAGCACCCTGACCAAGCATTTCCTCCGCATACTGGATTGCTTCCAAGAAACTTGAGGGACAGGCTCCAATCTCAGGCAAAGGAATTGGGGCAAAGGAATCATGATCAATCGATCTGTGAATGAAGAATAAGGTGAAGAATAAGGGACAGGTTAAGAACGAGGGATAGGCCCCAATGATGCCTTTCAAGTAAACTAATAGAAACCCGACTTATCACCCTGTAAAGAGACAAGCCAGGCAAAGCACGACGGAAATTGCAATCTGAGATACTTCGTAATCTCTAATTCTTTGCGCGAAAATTCCCTTGTTATTGAAACCACCCAAAGTCAGGAGTTCGACCGCGTGAGCCTTACCTCGCTTCCGGTCATCTTGAGTAAGGAAGAACGCAGGCTCAGGAGCCGAAGACTACAGAGCACAGGGCCCTTGTCCCCGGAATCGATTCGAGACGCAAAGATTACAATACTTGCCGCGCCAAGAACGATTCCCTCTAATAACAACCAAGCCGGTTCCTCAGCGTTTTGAGTGGATACTTAAAGAGAGTCATGGCTCTCGACCGCTGACAGCTGTGCTAGGTGAACGCCAAAAAGATCGGATGGGGTTACGGGGATTGCACCCCGTAACCCTTCCACACCGCCGGATGCGGATCTGCATCCGGCGGTTGAACCCAGCCAAGGCCATCTCTTTGCCTTAGCGAAGACTCACCGCACGGTAAGCCTTCATTAGGCACCTTTGTCATTTCCTTCCGCGGCCGTCCTTGACAGGGGCCCCATCCCTTTCCTCTCTTCTCCCATCCAGGGAATCTTTCCGAAGAAACCCGCCGAATGTTTGCCCGCCGGTATCGGATCCCTTTTCGCCAGGCTCGATCCAAGGTGGAAATCGGTTGACCTCTATTGGTTCTTCGGCTCTTCGCCCCAGCCATCTTTCGATGGCCATTCTCACTACTATGGCCTCTGCTGACTCCTCAATCACTCTCATGACTGAGACCTCCCCGGGTAAGGTGCATGAACTTTCGCCCCGTAGGGTCAGGCTCTATTTGATATGGCTTTCGGTGACATTCGGATTTCGCATTTGCCGGCATGCTCATCGCCCCCCCCTGCCTCGTTGCCTGTTCTTGTTCCTACTTCGTGCCTTTGATCCAGACTGCTTTCAGCTCGCTCCCATCACAGTCGCGGACTTGTCCTTCTCTACGGTTGCTGTCAAAGCTCCCGTTCATCTCGGTTCATATGATTCGTTCATGCCCATGCCGGGCACAATGGCTGAGGCGTCTCTATTCTGATCCCTAATGGGGGGAAACTGCGGCAAGATGCCGCAGCCACTTTGAGAAGGGCTGCGCTCGAAGCTACCCCTTTCCACTGATTTCGTGGAAGAACCCCGTTTTTATTAGTATCTCATTCATTCACTTGGACTTGGCCAGCTGCTTGCGCAGCAGTTTAATCTCCGTTGACATCACCTTTGGGCACTGAGTCCCCGCTGGCTTGCTAGCCTCAAGTTCGTCAAAGTGATCCCGCTTCCACCGGTATAACAGGTACTGTGGCACTCCTAGTTGATCCGATACCTCCTTTGCGCTCAAACCGTCGATGATCAGCAGCCTCGCTTCCTCTTGCTTATATTCTGTCGTAAACCGTCGCCTCTTCATTTCTGAATCCTCTCTCCTAGAGAATCCCGTGTCCACTTTTGTCACTACTGATCAGCTCGCCTATTTTTCCGGGGTGGGATTCATTCCTATATCCGGGCCCTCAATATTCTTGTAAGCTCACTTTTTAAGGGCTATTCAACCCTTTCCGATCAATCCATGATCACAATCTCATCGTTAAAACGACTGGCACTGAGATGCTGGTGCTCACGACAGATTGCTACAGCCCTTTGCCTAGCGCTAGTCAGCGGGGCGGTAGGAACGCAGAGCGGAGCTGCGAAATCCTTCTTTGATCTTCCCGGCGGTTACATTGTAGATAAATGGAACGTCGAAGACGGTATCCCAGGAACTCAGATTCTCAGCATTGCACAGTCCTCTGACGGACATATATGGCTTGGCACGTACTATGGACTTGCGCGATTCGATGGCCAAAAATTCGTTGTTTTCGACCCAATCAATCACGATTTACCTCGGGGAGCAATTTTTCATATTACGTTTGGCCCCAAGGGGAGGATGTGGCTCAGCCAGGGCAAGGAACTCGTGTCTTATCAAAGCGGCAAATTCACCCGGTATCCAGATCTTCTCAGCGATCCAAACGCGTCTACTCTGCAACTTCACCTCGTAACAGCGGACGGCAGGGTCCTCTACTCGGATACCCAACGAGCAGCGAAGCGACAACAAGTTCTACTCTTTAACTCGGAAGATTCAACCAAGACGGAACTGTCCGGCATCACGCAGAACCAAGTATTTTCAGAATTCAGTGCTGCAAGGTCCAGCGATCAAACAGTTTGGTGGGCCTATGGCAATCGACTTGGCATTCTGAAGGGTGAACAAGTCACGATCCGCCATCGTTTCAACGAAGGGAGCCGCGTTTCTATCTGCAGTGATAACAAAGGGATGGAAGACATCTGGCTCCTGGTAGATGGAGAAGTGATGAGACACGATAGGCATAGACTTATCACCAACGAGATTCCAAACGATGTCCATCAAATTCTTTCGGGAGGCGAAAACTCGCTCTGGATTCAGCGAAGAAGGAACCGCTATGAAAAGTTCAGCAAAGACATTGACAATCGGTACGCCCGCACAAGGGCCTTCACGATTCCAGGCGGCAAATCAATCATCGATTCTGAAGGCACTTTCTGGTTGGCTGGAGGGATTGGTAGCCAAGGATTGTCGCGCGTCCGCCAGCGAAAATTCCACAACCTAAGCACAGCCGGCACCATGATCCGTAGGGTGCTTTCGATCGCTGAGACGGAACAACAAGAGCTTCTGCTCGGATCCAGTACCGGTCTCTATCGAATTCCGTTCGAACAAACGTTTTCGGACACCCCACTCCAACCTGAAAAGATTCAGCCCGGAAACATCTGGGCCCTGGCAATCGACCGAGAAGAAGAGATATTCGGAGGAATCTATCAAAACAACCTAAAAGCCACGAACCATCTTAACCAACCAAAGACGTTCAAACTCACGCGCAACACCGTCGAACCCATTCACGGATTCGGGCGTCGTTCCGGTCGTCGAATCGTCGCTCTTTGCCACGACCATCAAAATCGAACCTGGATTGGAAGCAGTGATGCCGGTCTCGCCTGTGTTAATCAGGAACAGGTGATCCAGTTTGACAACTATGAGAATCAACCAGGAACTCGCATCTTGAGTCTCGCCTGCGATCTCAGCGGAGCGGTTTGGATCGGAACAGAGAACGAGGGCATTTTTCGTTTTCAAAACGATCGTTTTGAACACCTATCACGCGAGAAGGCCCTGAGCGCTACAAATATCCGTGCGATTCACGTGGGTCTAAGCGGAATCGTTTGGTTTGGTACCGGGGGACATGGAATCTACCGATATCAGGATGGCGTCTTCAACAATTTCACTACAGCACACGGATTACCCGTCAATGAGATCAGCACACTGATCGAGGACGGTCTGGGTTACCTGTGGTTTGGCTCCTATAACGGCATTCATCGGGTCTCACTGGACAGTATGGACCGGGTTTCCCAGGGACAGACCAAACATCTTTTTGCCAACTCATTCTCCTTGGAAGATGGACTCACCACACTGCAGTGCACTTCTGGACACCCAGCAAGCTTCAGGTCACGGGACGGGAGGCTCTGGTTCGGCAATGTGGCTGGGATCAACTACATCGACCCGAACTCGCTCCCGGTAAACGAAACACCACCCAATGTCCATCTGACCGAGATTCATTTGGACGGACAAGTCTACGACCTCTCTCAAGTCGAAGAGAATGAAACATTCACCATTCCGGCTCAAACCTCCCGAGTAGAAATCCATTTTACCGGAATCAACTTCACGGCTCCAAATGAAGTTCGGTTTCGCTATCAGCTAGGCGGAGCAGGAACAGTTTGGAACGAACTTGGAACACAACGGTCCGTCGTCTTTCTCGATCTCGCACAAGGCCCCCTCGAATTTCGGGTGACCGCAGCCAATCAAGGAGACGTCTGGAACGAAGAGGGAGTGTCGCTGAAGCTACAGGTCGAAGGCCCGATTTGGCAAACGACCTGGTTCCGCAGTTTAAGTGCCGTTCTTGCAATCGCCCTGCTCGTCGGCAGTCTTTACCTTCGATTCCAGCGACTGAAACAAAAACAAGCGCTGAAGGAGCGGTTCACTCGAGAGATCCTCAAAGCCCAGGAATCAGACCGTATGCGCATAGCCAGAGAGCTGCACGATAGTTTGGAACAGAACCTCCTCGTCGTCAAAAACCGGGCATCATTCACGCTACAGTCGAATCCGAGTCAGGAAAA
This sequence comes from uncultured Verrucomicrobiota bacterium, assembly GCA_913061285.1. Lineage (GTDB taxonomy): Bacteria > Verrucomicrobiota > Verrucomicrobiia > Limisphaerales > AAA164-E04 > UBA2970. The sequence goes on from CAJXVR010000025.1 coordinate 17,120, forward strand.
AATGGCCACCGCCCTCACAGAGATCTCGGAGATCAGCTCTGAATCCATCCATGAAGTACGACAAATCGCCAACGATCTCCGCCCCTACCAGATCGACCGACTCGGGCTCTCAAAAGCCATGCAATCCATGCTCAACCAGATTGCCAGCTCAACCGACCTTACCATTGAGCATGAGATTGAACCCATGCCTGAGGGCCTATCACAGGAATTGAAAATCAATCTCTATCGCATCCTCCAAGAGGCATTAAACAATATCCTCAAACACGCCGACGCAAACTTGGTTACCGTGAGCCTCGTAGCGAACGAACGCACACTCTCCCTACGCATCAAAGACAACGGAATCGGGTTTGATTTCGAAAAAGAACAGCACAATAAGAACCAAGGATTCGGAATTGGCGGCATCCGAGAGAGGGTTGCCATTCTCAAAGGTGCTTGTTCCCTAAAATCGAGCCCCGGATTTGGTACTGAGTGGACAATCCGAGTTCACCACGCCCAATCGTAACCAGCCGCCCTCTCACGATCAATATCCCGCACGAACTCAACTCTTCTCGGATTAGATACACTTCCCCTGCCCTATAATCGAAGAGAAGAAACGAGAGTAGCAGGCAACACCGACACACCCCCTTCATTCTTGCCTCTCAACAAACGGAGTTTGATTACCTACAAAACCTATTCGTTCAAATCGTTAGTCGAGAACTAGGACACGAGAACTAGGGACAGGCCCCAACGGCGCACATATCAACGCATTCATCAGTATTGCAAAGGCACCATTCACTTCAATATGGACGGTTTTCTCGCCTTCATAGCCAGACCACTTTCCGCACCGCTCCGCAAGAAACAGCTCTGAAACCTATCAAGGTTCTCGCTCACGCCACTGAACGAAAGATATCGCTGCTTGCCCCAAAGCTAGTAGAGTCTACTAGCGCCTACGAGAGTCCAATAAATCGAAGAATCATTCTCCGCGATTCTCTTATCAAAAGTTTTCTGGTCCCAAAAAACAGTCGTGCTTCCCACGAAACATTCACCGAGCGGGTTATCAAAAAACTCAACTGAACTGAGGCAATAGCGATCCACCAGCTCACTCCTACTCCACATTAAACCACCACCACAAACTACTCCAAATCAACAACTAAGGAAAACACCATCGAAAGTCCTACCGAAAATCCCAGGAGGAGGATATGCTCTGAAGATCTCCAGGTGGCCTCGTTCTCGCCCGGGAGGCAATCCTGAACAAACGGCCCTCTTACTCACCGATCTTAAACGGCTTTGATAACAATCGGTACGAATCTTTCTTTTCGGGTATTCGCCGCGTTTGATTACCAGTCCGCGCAAGCGGCTAAATACGGATACTCAAGAGTATGGAAAGCCAGAAAAGCAAAGTCTTTCAGAAATCAATCATCGACACCGTGGGGCGCAAAGTCTTTCTAGCTCTTTCAATCGGCACCTGCGGCACCTACTTCGGCCTCTCGAGATCGTCGGATCTTGTCAGCGTTTTCCTCACACACCTCATCTAAACCTTACTTAGCCCTAAAATATAAAACCGCACTCGATCAGCATGGCACCGCAACCCGCTAGCAACGGGTTCACTCTCATAGAGCTGCTTACCGTCATCGCAATCATTGCCATCTTGACGGGAATGTTGCTACCAAGCCTGACAAAGGTCAGAGCACGAAGCTATCGAATCCACTGTTCCAACAATCTTCGTCAACTGGCCCTCGCCACGAGACTATACGCGGACAACAATCAAGAACGGTATCCAGTCTTGAGAAGCACCACACCCCATCAAACAAATCATTTCCGACAGACGATCAGCCCCTACGTTGACCATAACACTGCCCTCTTCCATTGTCGCGCCGATAGCCGCCCACTCACAGCGACGCACTCATCCTACCGCTGGAACCAGAGAATGAACGGTCGACTCATCGATAGCGATCGTCGGCAGCCCCAAGCAGCAGAGCCCTTGATCTCGGATGAAGAGCCGTGGCATCAGGGGATCCAAAACGTCGTGTTCGCCGATGCCCACGTTGAACAATCAAAACCAAAGTAAACTCCGGCCTCGAAACGTACAACACGAAGACATCAGGATGAAAAACAATGGATATACCACCTCAAGTCAGCGAGATCTCCGGACGTTTTACAATCAACCTCTCGCCCACATCGGATAGTGCCAATGATCACGGGATGAGTTACCAGAGCACCCAGCACAACACCCAGGGCTTCGCACTCATGGAGCTCTTAGTCGCCGTAGCAATCATCGCCATTCTCGCGTCACTAGCGGTCGCAGGCATCGCTCAATCCCGTTCAAAGGCCCGAACAATCGCCTGCGAAAACAATTTCCATCAAATGATCTTAGCCTGGGAACTCTATAATGGAGACAACCAAGAGCGCCTGGTTTCGAATGTCCATCTAGATCTCACAACGGGCTGGGTCCGTGGATCGGTGAGAGGTCTCGGGGCAACCAATCTTCTCAACCTCATCGATCACAGACAAGCGCTATTTGCACCCTACATCGATGTCGCTTCCGTGTATCACTGCCCTGCGGATGAAAGCCTGGAGACCATCAACAATATCGACTATCTAAGACTCCGTAGCGTTTCCATGAACCAGGCGATGGGCTATGAAAGCTACGCCGTTTGGTTGCCTTCAAAAGCCCTCGCCCGCCCCGGGCAGCAGGCTTTCAAGACCTATCGATTTTCAACGGACATCCAGGAACCATCAGATCGCTTCATATTCATTGATGAAAGTGAGATCACGATTAACGACCCTGCCTTTGCCGTGGAGATGCCTCAGAAAGATCAACCGGCCCGTTGGGTAGATGTCCCAGCGACGCGTCACGGCAGCAGAGGGGTGCTTGCCTTCGCCGACGGACACATCGAGGCCCACAAGTGGACCGACCGTAGAACGCCAAACGACCACTACAATCGAGATTCCGAAGGCAACGAGGACTGGCAGTGGCTAGCGAAGAGAACCTCCCAACAAATCTCGAGGCCCTAAGAAACAGCATTGCTTTGGCAGCCGCCCAACGAAGCAGGGCCCACGAAAAACTCATCAGAAGAAAATCATGAAAGTCTCCGCCGCTAATACCCGCGCAACAACTAGAGATTGAATCTCGGTAACGTCGAAACAAGCACACCAAAATCGAAGAATCTTTCTAAACCTAGGACTCTTGACAAGAACGCCTCGGCTAGAAATGACGCCCTTGGAGAGAATGTTCAGAAAATGTCTAAGAAACCCGGATCATAGGTTTCAAGGTTGCTGATTTGAATTCCAAACTCGAAAGGGAGAAAATCTTCACCATCCCATCCCATCCCATCCACATAGTATTGTATCATCGGAGATGTTTACGACCGACAAAGGGTGCCCACTCGGTACTATGAAGGAGATCCACCGGGATATGCCCCATCGAAAGTATGAGGCTCGCCAGCCACCGGCGGCAAAGACCTCAGAAGGCGAATCTACTCTACCATCTCTCGCGTCTGTTCTGTAAAAGCGCAAACAGCCAAGGAAATTAGAAGTTAAAGAAGAACAAAATCAAACGCGACAGATGAAACCCACCCCTACTTGTCACGAGCCTCTTCCAACTCAAGCAAGATTCGTCCTTGATGGAAGACGGTGACATGACGGGAAGAGCTGGAAACAACAATAGAGACCGAATTCGTCACGGCCGTTATCGAAGCTGCCGCACGATGCCGTGCCCCCAAACCCGATCTTAGTTTGATCCGGCTCGACGAAGCGTCAAGATAGGTTCCAGCAGAAATAAACTTACCCGTTCGACTGACCACAAAGGCCCCATCCAATGCTGCGAACTCTCGAATTGTGTCCACCATATTCGGAGCCTGAACGTCCCTTCGATTTGGACGGTGCCCGGCAAAGGGATTTAGCACGAGTTGCCGTAAGTGTGGGCGCAGTTCACTCTGGCTCCCTAGAACAAAGGCCGTTCCCACGGGACGTCCTTCGCGCCCTTCGGCAGCGATTCTGAGTGCAATATCAATCAAACGAGCAAAGGTCTTGGTCGCTAGCAACGGAACCCGGCCATCAAATTTCACGCTCTCTAACCACGGAAAGTCACGCTTCGGATTAGCAATGAGAATCGTATCCAGACGTTCTGAACCAGCGACTCCACACACACAAAGCACGGTCTCTTCGATCTCAAGAAACCCATTAAAGATTGCTAGAAACAGACCGATTTTAATCTGACTCATCCGAGACAAGCCCGTATCAGGGATTTGTAGTTGTTTCTGTTCGGCTGATATATCGGCCGGCAAGTCGAACTCTTCTTTACGAACAAGCCAAATCAATCGCTGCGTCAGCTCCATCTTTTGAATGAGCCGAACATCACTCATTTCGTCTGCTTGAATAATTACAGTACGAATGCTCAGCTGCTGCGCGAGATTGAAGGCGGATTGGACCAGTTGCCGAGCCTCTCGATGTTCACTCTGGATCGGATTGGAATTCGGCTTGTTGTTCATACTTTGGTAGAGCCACCAACGTTGGCTCCGAATTTAGCCGAAAACCCTGAAAAAACACGAGCATATTCGAACCCGCTATCCGAACGGAGAGCATCTCGATCGACTCCCGATCCATCATGTAAAAACGTTTCGATTGCTTTTAGATCACGGACATAAAACGCTAAGAATCTCCCCTAGCAATGATGCCCTCTCCAATGGAAGCCAGACGACGACGCTGAGACTCGAACGAAAAAAGGACACGAATCACACCACTAGGACTGGTCACAAAAAACCCCAAGGCCTTCATCTCACCCAATAAAGTGAAACGAAACCCTTGGGCCCCAGTCACCTCAACACAGATCTCTTTTCGCGGATCCCATCGGAAGAGGCGATGGTTCGAAATCTAGCGATTAATTTAAAGCCTGCTCAACGGCAGCAGTTAACTCTTTCGACATCGGATCCGTCGAGGAACCGAATCGCTTTAAAACCTTCCCGTCCTTGCTGACCAAGAATTTGCCAAAATTCCAACGCACGTCACCGGGAAACGGGGCATCTTTGCCCGAAAGAGCGGAATAGATCGGATGCTGATTCGCCCCTTTCACATCGACTTTCTCATACATTGGAAAACTCACATTGTAGGTCGTCGAACAGAACTCCCGAATCTCGCTCGCAGTGCCTGGCTCCTGTCTTCCGAATTGATTGCAGGGAAAACCACAGACAACGAGTCCTTGATCCTTGAATTTCTGATACAAGGCCTCCAGCCCTTTGTATTGGGGCGTGTAGCCACAGCGAGACGCCACATTGACCACGAGCATCACCTTCCCCTTATGCGCTCCAAGACTGGCGGCTTCGCCTTCGAGCGTATGGATTGGGAGATCGTGGAGCGATTTCTCTTCGGCAATGGCCGTGAGCGTCAGTGCAAAAATCAAAGTTGATTGAAAAAAACGTTTCATCCTTCATTCCCTTCCATCTCCGATCGACTTTGTCAAATCGGGTCAGAACGTTTCATCCCGTCGGGCCGTTTCTTTCGACCTGAGTCCCCTCCAGAAATGGCGCTCCTCGCTGAAAGGCCAAGAGATTCTCAATCGTGACTCTAGAAATCTCGCTGAGGGCTTCACGGGTGAGAAAGGCTTGATGCGAAGTGATCAACACATTCGGAAAGGAAAGCAGGCGCGCGAGTTCGTCATCCGCCAACACCTCTCCGGAAAGGTCCTCAAAGAAAACCCCTTCCTCTTCTTCATAGACGTCGAGTGCAACCCCTCCAACGTGCCCGGACTTCAGTGCCTGAATCAAGGCACCCGAATCAATCAACTTTCCTCGACTCGTATTAACAATAACGACCCCTTTTTTCATGAGTGCAATCGTCGAAACATTCAGCATCCCGATCGTATCAGGAAGCAACGGGGCATGAAGAGAGACAATGTCGCTCGACTCCAACAGGACCTCAAACGGGACGTAACGAGCACCCATTGATTTCGCCCATGTTTGGTCCGGCACCGGGTCGCACAACAACACATCCATTCCAAACCCACGAAACAACTGACTGGCAATGCGTCCAATTTTGCCCGTTCCCACGACCCCGACCGTCTTACCAAAAAGATCAAAGCCAACCAATCCGCCGAGGGAAAAATTCATTTCTCTCACCCGATTATAAGCTCGATGGATTTTTCGGTTGAGCGTCAGCAGCAATCCAATCGTATGCTCAGCGACGGAATGTGGCGAGTAGGCAGGAACACGTACAACGGCAACCCCTAGTTCATCTGCTGCATCAAGATCGACATTGTTGAAGCCGGCACAGCGTAACAACACCAAACGAATATTCAAACCGGCGAGTGCAGCCAAGCACGGGCGGTCCACCCGATCATTGACAAACACACAGACAGCCTCGGCACCCTGCGCCACAGAAACGCACTCCTCACTGAGGCGAAACTCGTGAAAGCGCCAAGAGATTTGCGCCCCCTTTTGCGCCCCCATCAAGTACTCACGGTCGTAACTCTTTGTATCAAACACCGAGACAAGCATCATAGACATCGTTTGTTTCTTAGATTCCTAATGAGTTTCTCACTAGGACTTTGGAGAGGAGACAAATCTGGACGACAGACAGGACTGACACGCTCCATCAAGATGCGGTCAGCGAAACCGGAGACGTCGCCACCTTTCGTGCGGACCGCCTCCGAAAGAGTTTTCGTATCTCTTCAACCCACAACACCATGCTCGCAACGGCCCCAATGAGCAAGACATGAGACAAGGGAATTGGGACGGTGTAGAAAACCCGATTTAAGGGTTCCCAATAAATCACCAAGAAATGCAGCACGTTACCGATGATCAAGCCGCCCAACAGCCAGTAGTTCTTGAACAGTCCAAAATTCAAAGCCGACTGGGTTTCACTTCGACAATTCAAAACGTTGAACCATTGGCATACAGCCAAGACCGTGAACGTCTCGGTTCGAGCCAAAACCAGGTCCATCCCTGAAGCAAGACACCAAGCGAAATAGGCGAAGCTCGAAAGAGCCATTGTCGGCGTCATGAGGAGCACCCGAGAAAGAAGCGCCTTGTCCAAGAGTGGTTCGTTCCTCGAAACTGGCGATTGCCGCATCTCATCCCCTTCGGCAGGCTCCATAATGAGATTCACCGTCACCGTTCCCTCCGTCACAATATTGATCCACAGAATCTGAACCGCGACGAGAGGAACTGGAAAGCCGAGGCACAAGGCCCCTAAGAGGACGCCCACCTCAGCCATCGAGGTCGCGAAGAGGTAGAGGATCACTTTCTTTAAGTTTCGATAGACCAATCGCCCTTGCTCCACCCCTTTGACGATGGTCGCAAAGTTATCGTCAGCAATGACGATTTTTGCAGCCCCTTTGGCAACCTCGGTTCCAGTGATCCCCATTGCCACCCCAACATCCGCAGCGGCCAATGCCGGAGCATCGTTCACGCCGTCCCCTGTCATGGCCACCACCCGTTTTTTTGATTGAAAGGCCTTCACAATCCGAAGTTTTTGCGCCGGATGAACGCGAGCAAACACGGCGACCCTTTCCAATTGTTCCTCGAGCACGGATTCAGACATGGCCTCTAGCTCATAGCCGTTGATTGCAAGATCTCCGTCCTTAGCAATACCGATCGCCCGAGCAACCGCCAGCCCCGTCGCTTTGTGATCTCCCGTCACCATAACAGGTCGTATCCCTGCTCTTAGACAATCGCGAATCGCAACGACTGCCTCCTCCCGTGGCGGATCGAGCTCTCCGATCAGACCAAGAAAACGAGCACTTCCCTCGAACTGAGACATCCCGCTTCCCTCAACGATCGTCCCCCCCTCCACCTCCGCGACAGCGATCAAACGGAGTGCCCGGGCAGCAAACGCTGCTGAAACTTGTTCAAGTGACTCGCGCATAGTGCTATCGAACGGAACCACCTTGCCATCCGTCGTAACTGCGTGGGAACAGAGACCGGCGAGAGCCTCGGGTGCTCCCTTAATGCAAACGAGCGAGCCATTCTCGCCATCGTTCTCCGTCGCCATCATTTTGGATTCCGAGTCAAAGGGGATTTCCGCCCGACGGGAAAATCGATTCCGCACCGTCTCAAGAGACAAGCCGCACTTCCGGGCAAAGGTCAGCAAGGCTGCCTCCGTAGGGTCTCCCAGCGCTCGCCAACGAGTATCCGACGAATCGGGACAAACCAATTCAGCATCGTTGCACAAGGTGACCGCCTCAAGCAGGCGACGAAGTCCAAGCTCGCGGCGCAACTCCAGGACCCGGCTGCCCTCCATCACTTCCCCGTCAGGAGAATAGCCCGCACCGGTCACGTCAAAGGTTCGCCCTTCTGGCAACCAAAGCGCCGTCACCGTCATCTCGTTTCGAGTTAGGGTCCCCGTCTTGTCGCTACAAATCACACTCGTCGATCCAAGCGTTTCAACGGCGGCCAAACGCCGCACGACGACCTTCTGTGCTGCCATTCGCTGCATTCCAACAGCCAAAGCGATGGTCATTGCTACCGGCAATCCCTCTGGAACCATCGAGACCATTTGACTGATCGCAATCATGAGGATCTCGAAGAGTGGTAGCCCCCTTAGAAGTCCAATCGAGACCACCAAGAGAAAAAGCACGCTCGCCGTGGCAACGAGATAATGACCGAACTGGTGAATCCGTTTTTCAAGCGGTGTTTTTGGATCCTTGGCCGTCGTCGTGAGTTTTGAAATCTTCCCGACCTCGGTAACAAGCCCAGTCCCCACGACCACTGCTGATCCTCGCCCTGAAACCACATGCGTCCCGGAGTACAACATATTCGAACGATCAGCGAGAAGGGTCTCTACCGGCAAGCAACGGGGGTTTTTTCCCACTGGCAACGATTCGCCGGTCAAAGCCGCCTCGGCAATTTCTAGCGACGCCGTCTCCAGCAGACGGGCGTCAGCAGCGATCGCATCTCCCGCCCCAAAGATCGTCACATCTCCAGGAATCAAATCCCGAGCCTCTACCACCTCTTCATGCCCATCACGCCGCACCCTAACACGCAGGTCCGAAAGCCGCCGGAGCGACTCCATGGAACGTTCGGCCCGACCTTCTTGAACCGCACCAATCACCGCATTGATCAATACGACCACCAAAATCACGATCGCATCACTGCGGTGCCCGAGAAGAGCCGCCACAATGGCAGCAAGAAAGAGAATATAGATGAGAGGGCTAATGAACTGAGACGCGAACAGCAGGCCCACTGAACGCTTCTTCGCCGCTGGCAATTGATTCCGACCGTGGAACAGTTGACGGCGACGCACCTCAGCGGGATCAAGGCCGCGAGCGAGATCGACGCCCAAAACATCTGCAACCGCTTGCGACTCCAACCCGTGCCAATCTCGAGCGTCTCCTTCGTTACTCATCCACCTACCCCTCCCTTATTTCTTGTGCTCAGAAGCAAAAAGTCAAATCACGGCGAAACATCAACATACCAATTATAGGTTCCGAATGGATTCAGCAAACAGCACTCAGACGAGGTATCCACCAGAACCCCAAGGGGAGCAAACTTCCATTCTCCATCGACGACAAATTTGTATTCGTATCGTCCGGGAGACAGGTCTAGCCCAACAGACCAGCCACCACGCACTCGCCCCATAGGCGTCTTATCCGGACTCCAGTCATTGAAATCCCCCGCTAAAAACACCTGCTTTCCATCTTCAAAATGACACCGAAATTTTACTTTCTTTTTCTTCATAATGAAATTTTCTGACCTTTCGTGTGATTCTAACCCGTCCGCACAGTCATCACCGAACATCGAATCTCCGCAAGTACGCGCTCCGCTGTCGAACCGAGAAAAAGCTCCTTCAAAGACTTCCTTCCGTGAGTCCCCAGCACAACCAAATCAGCCTGAACCTTCTTCGCGCAATCCACAATACCAAGCCCGTTGCTGGATGCGGCATGAAGAATGATCTTATCCGACTCGTGCCCAGCCGTTTCAAGCGCCTCTTCCATTCGATTTCGTAGCGTAGCCAAATAGGCCTGCTTCAAATGGGGACTGGATGCCTCAGCCGGAGCCCGATAATGCAATTGTAGCCAGGGCGCTCGAAACACGTGAACAAACTCCACCTCCGCCCCACACATTGCCGCGATCGAAACAGCCTCATCAATCACTTGGCGGGTGGCATCAGAAAAATCCAGACAAGCCACAACCTTCTTCAACGGGAACGGTCGCTTGGATTGATTGACCAGGAGCACACGACCAGCAAAGGTTCGCACGCAGCTACCTGCAACGGTCCCCAGTCCGCCCCGTGAGTGCGATTCGCCCCTCACCCCGAGGATCAGCAGATCATGTTCTTTCGCCTGAGTCGTCAGATCGGCCGCCGCATCCCCCGAAGAACAAGTTAGATCCCACTTCGTATCAAACCCCTCCCGCCGGACCCATGCCAAGACTTCCTCCCTATCACGAGCTTCACGCTCCTCCTCACTTATCGACGCCTCGTTCCCATAACCAACAAATTCGCGCACATGGTGAAGCTTGACCTCAAGGCCAGCAACCTTACTCAGGAGTGCGGCACAGTGCAGCGTTTGCGCTGCGTGTTGAGAGAGATCGACTCCCACTAATGCCGATCGAATCCGATTCGTATTCTTATTCATAGTCTCGGTCGTCCTAACTAACCCCTTGCAATCGTCACTCTTTTACAAAAGCTTTTCCTGTTCACCGTGCTATAGACTCCCCCACCAGAAGGGAATCATCGTTTTAGAATGCAAGCCACTCCCCCAGGCAATGCCGATGCGGAGGGTCCGTCCAGGATATCGATCTCACACCCTTGATTTTCCGCCAGAACAATCATTTCTTCTTTCACATCAAAACGCTGGCTCACCTCGCCGCCACAAACAGAACAAATCTCGCCATCTGGCAAACAGGGAGACGTTGCCAGACACTCGCGGCATTCCCATCCGAGGTCAGGAGCAAACGCCGCACTGAAACACAAGCGGGCAACGCGGAGCCTACAGAGCGCCAAATAGCAGTCGGAGACCCCGGCCACGGCACCTCGATGATCTCCCTCGTATTTCGGAACTAGCCGGCAGGCCTCTGAGATCGCTGTTTGATGAAACCCCACCAATTGACCATCGCTCGCAGCTCCAGTATTTGAGATCAAATCGTTCACCTGCACCTCTAAGAATCTAGCAGAAGGGCTCGCCCGGTGTCTGGCTCGCTCTTGCCAACCCCTTACCTTCGATTGCACTCAAGCGGAGGGCAGACAGGAACATAGCAAATCGGATCCTGATCCCCATTCTTCAATATTCGTTCTACCATAGACCGAATCGGAGCAGCAGCCCCCTGTTTTCTCCAATCGGTTCATCCTAGTCCGAAAGGGCTACTCACGATAGACGATCGCCGGAGCCTACCGACCTCAATCCGCGGACAGACCCGACCTGCATCACATATTCGACTCAGAGGATGTTGCCCGAGAAGGTAATATTCGCCGCGTGTCGGGTTTACTTACCGTGTCGCAAGCTTCAGTCTGCTCTTAGAAACAACCGCTCGTAGAATCTCTCGCGAGGGACCATTTCCCGCCGGAAAGGACTCGACGTCATAATCACTGAAATCGGAGAACGAGTATTCGCTGACGTTGAAGCAATCTTCCCCCGTAGATAGTGAACATTCTTGATCATCAAGAAACGGTTTTAACAATCAAAACCATCAGCTCTGCCCCGTCCGAGCGCGGCCGCAGCTACGTTCCAGACCGCCGTTGACGCTTCTTTGAATCCACAAGAGAAACAACATCCAGCCGCTACAGATTCGATCCGTTCTCGAAATTACAATAGTCATTGACCAGGGATCAGAACGCCATGCTAAGGTCGCCCCAGCATCATCGTGCCTATGCGTAAGAAAACTCTCATTTCCTCGATCGTGGTCCTCTTCGTCTCGGCGGCAACGGTCACCTTGAACAGCCAAACACCACTCGCACCTAGACCACAGAACGCGACCCAGTTTCTCGAGAAGCAATTCTCAGGAAGTCATGCCCATTGCTCTACCCCCGATTTCTCAAATCAAGCTAAGGTCTTCGTTGAAGCCTTACAGCGTATGGGAGTTGATGATGCAACCCTCAGCTCGAGCGAGCTCGGAGAGCCTAGCATCACTTTCATCAAGGATTCCTCCATTCCCTTTGAAGGCTATTCGATTCATTCAAAGGACGATGTTCTCAGGGTGAAAGCGTCATCCCCGCAAGGCCTCGCCTACAGCATCAGTAGCCTCCTTCAACTTGTTGTCGTTGAGGATGGCGAAGCCCATTGGCCTCAAGTATCCATCGAAGATCAACCGGACGTCGCCTATCGCAGCTTCATGATCGATATGGGCCGCAATCCTCACCCACCAAAAATCCTGCGGCACGTCGTTGATATGATGTGGTTTAGCAAGGCCAATTATCTTCACCTTCACTTGACCGATGATCAACTCTTCTCTTGGCCATCCACGGCATATCCCAATCTCTCGAGTGACAGAGCAGGTTGGAACATCGACGACTTTCAAGCCCTTGAAGCGTATTCGCAAGCCCGAGGCGTGACCATTGTCCCAGAAATTGACGTTCCCGGGCACTCCACAATCTTACGCCGAGAATACCCCGAAATATTTGGTAAGACGACTACCGTGCTAGCCAATAGCAGCACAGCACAGCAAGGAATTGAAACCCTGATCACGGAATTCCTGAGTGTCTTCAAGGCGACGCCGTACGTTCATATCGGAGGGGATGAAGCGGGAGGCGTATCAGCAGAGGATCAACGAGACTTCATCAACCGACTCAATCAATTTGTAAGGTCTCAAGGAAAACGGACAATCGTTTGGGAGGGCCCACATCTTGGCAAAGGGGCCAACAAAATCGCCGAGGATGTGATTCACATGAATTGGCGAACGATTAACTTTCCCGCCCAACAAATGCTCGATGCAGGTTACAAGGTAATCAACGCTGCCTGGGATCCTCTCTACATCGTCGATCACTATCCACGCACGATGTTCACCGCAGTCGAAGTCAAACGATGCTACGAATGGAATCCGCAACGCTTCGCCCATATAAATCATGAGATTCCGACCTTTGAAACACCCCATATGACGGACACGGCAGAGGGCATTATCGGCTATTGCATGCCATGGTGGGAAGGTCGGGCGGAAAACCTGCTCCCGCTTTGCCTCCCCCGATTCATGGCAGTCTCGAGCGCCGCCTGGAATCGCTCTGGCGAAAACGATTTTAATGAGTTCCAACAGCGATGCTCGCGAAGCCTGGCAAGACTTGAAAGCATCTCGGGTTTCGCGCTTCCCGCCCTCCCGTTCGCAAGGGAAAACTCACAATGGCTCAATCGGGCCTACAAAGGCAAAGTCACTCCCTCCCAGGGGGCTTCTCAACCACACTTCGGCCCTGATCGATTGACGAACGGAATCACTGATCAATTTGACCACTTTCTGGGCTTTCCCACTCAACCAAGTCCCCTCGAGATTCTCATTGAACTAGTAAGCCCAGCCGAATTGAGTCGAATCGTCATTTATGAACGCGCCGTCGGAAAGAGCTACGAAGTCTACGATCTTTTTGCTTCGAGTGATGGGATCGCCTTCGAAAAGATAGGTAGCGCCGGCAAAGGAAGTCGAGGGGAGATAAATTACGTCGAACATACCTTTCCGAAAAAGAGAATTCACACGATCAAAATCGCCACCCAGGGCTGCCACGGATTGACCTTTCCCAGCTTCAGTCGCTTGACGGAAGTGATGGCCTTCGAAAACTAAGAAGCATCGACCGTTCACCGCTCTAAAAATGATCGACTACCTAGGCAAAAGGAAAAAGAGGAGTCTTGATGGCATCGAGATTTATTGACGTGGGTACTTGGTTGCGAGATTAGAATGATGGCATGAGTAACCGAAGAAAAGACAGCACGGACTTCCCTCGAGAACGCCGATGAAGCTCGTAGGCACAACATCGTGGCTTCGCCCCCTCTTCACGCTGGCCCTATTGAGTGCCGCCCTCGTTTTCATATTGAGCGAACGAAGCCTGCAAGCGCTCTTTCAAGTGAAAGACAGCGCCTTTTTTTCCGCCTTCACTCTAGGATTGGTCGTCCAACTAACGATCGCTCTCCGATGGGCCTCGATCTCGCCACTCTTCGGATTCAAGATTCCCTACCGATTCTATTTCTCCTGGACCCTCGCAGGAAACTTCGCCAGCGCATTCTTTCCTCGCACCCTGGAGGGGAATTCCTTGCGGACGATTTGGCTAAGCATTCCGATCGCCGGAAGCAACGAAGACGAGCACGCGAATGCACGACGCTGGCGAGCTGAGACGACGCTCCGATGGGACCGTACCCTAATGACGGCAGCACTACTGCTGATCGGTTTTCCATCGCTCCTGGCATTGCCGACGTTCCAATTCCCACCCTCAATAGCGGCTCCGGCACGAACGGCCATCACCGTGTTGATTGTCGGGAGCCTCGCACTCTTGATCACCTCGGTTCGCTCTGAGAAATCCCGATTCGGCGGGAACATCCGAAAAGCAAAGGATCAAACGATCAAAGCCGGATTGACGGCTTTCACACGACCATGGCTCAGCGGCTTCCACGGACTCCTCGCAATCTTCATCCAATTGCTTCGCTGCCAGGCCCTCTGGCTCTTAGCTCAGGGCCTTCAAATCGATCTTGGCGGTTCTGAAGCCATTGATCTAATCGTTTTTTCTAGCGTCATTACCTTGATCCCAATTTCCCTAAATGGCGCCGGAACCCGCGAATTCGTCTTTGCCGCCTACTTTCATTCGCAAGGTTGGGACCCTATCGACGGCGCGCTGCTTGGGATTATCTGTACTGGGGTCGAAACCTTGGTTTCGCTTTGTGGATCGATCAGTTTTTTTCGCATCATGAATTCCTTCCGCGTCTCCGCTCCGGTAAAACGCTGAAAACCGCGTGGCAAGGCATTCTCACCTTTCCCCCCGAAAAGAGGGTTGATTATTATTCTTCGAGTAAGACATGCTCCACGGATCATCCTATGAAACGCCTCACTCTATTTGCAGCCATCGCAAACTTTGTTCTCCACTTCGCCGTTGATACAGCCGCGAAAGAGATGAAACTAGACGGAGCATTGAGCCCCTACCTCGAGCCGGCCATTTTAGAATTCGCCCCGTTATTTGAAACCGAACGCTTTCCTAATATTGTCGTCAGCCGAAAAGGCACACTGATCGCAACCTTCGGTTCCCAAGCAGTCCGCAGCAAACGAAGCACTGACGGAGGAACGACTTGGTCCGATGAGATTATCATTGCCGAGCCTGGATTCCATGGCGGCGGCACTACTGTTGATGAACGGTCTGGAGATATCTTGGCCTTCGTCGAAGACCAACATCCTCCTGCACCATTAACCATTTATCGAAGTCAAGACGACGGACTCACCTGGCAAGCGGAACGCCCGGAGCTCATTGCCGATAGTCGAGGCAACCTTCCCTCCATGCACATGAACGAACATGGCATTACCCTGCGTCGTGGTGCTCACAAAGGCAGACTCATTCGCCCTTCACGATTCTACGGCAAGCAAAACAAACGAGAAGAATGGCCAACCCACTACACCAGTGCCATCTATAGTGACGACGGAGGAAGGCGGTGGACAACCAGTGCCCCGTTTCCCGAACAGGGCACCGGAGAGGCAGCTGTGGCAGAACTCACGGATGGAACGCTCTACTACAACTCCCGAGTCCACTGGGAGAAGCGACCAAACAACCTTCGTCGCCGGTCCGCACTGAGCTCCGATGGCGGCCAAACGTGGAAACAGTGGCAAATCGTCGATATCCTTCCGGACGGCCCGCAAGATACTAACTACGGCTGCATGGGGGGATTGACGAGGCTCAATATATTGGGGCGAGACATTCTTGTTTATAGCAACTGTGATAGCCCTTCTGGGCGACATCACGGCACAATCTGGGCCAGCTTCGACGGGGGGAAAACGTGGCCGATCAAACGTCTTCTCTTCGAAGGTCGCTTCGCCTACTCATCACTCGCCTCCGGCCGTCCGGGAACGGTAACCGAAGGTTCCATCTATGCCCACTTTGAAGGAGGCACGACCGGCGCCTCCACCTTGGCTCGATTCAATCTCGCTTGGATCCTCGAAGGCGCCCAGACCGGGGATGGGACATTGCCAACTTTCTCTACCAACAAGTAGTGTTAGATCGTCAAATCCAGGCTCAACCAGCCTTTTCTTTCGTAGGACAAGTCATCTCACTGTGATGAGATACGTACAGATCGGGCACGATTCGGCGCTCTCAGATCACTCCGACTGCGGAATCACGCGATAACGCTTGCCCTCGCTATCTACCCAGACGTCCTCTCGTTCTTGTTTAAGGAGACGTGTCATCGGCACATCACTTGTTCTAGCATCATTGATGCGCATCAGAATGGGAACAATCAAGGTGACAAGCACCACCAGAATCGAATTCACAATCATCGAACGAATGAACAACTCTGAGTCAACGATTTCCCATAAGAGCCCCAGCCCTTGAACTACTAAGATACCTATCAACACCGGCCCCACAACAAAGACCCAGCGATGAGTCGGCGACAGATTCGGTAGGCAAAGAAGAAATCCGTGAGCAAAGGCGACGGCTAAGACAATTGATGTCATACTCGTTCGCCAATAGTTCACGTCGCTCGCCTCCGCCCATACACCGCCAATGACGAACAGGGCAGCAGCACAAGCGAGACCAATCCCGAAGCCCCCGAGAATTCGCTGACGACGCACTTCAATAAACGCCGCAGAGGACATGGAACAAATACTTGCCGCAGAAATAGTCAGAGTTGTGACCAAGACCTTCGCCTGAAACTCGCCAAATTCTCCGGTCAACACCGAAACGATCGCGACACAGGCCGTCGCAATGAGAAATCCGATAAAGATTCTTAGTAGTGTGCGTTTCAATTCATTCGATTTCATAGCTCTCCCTTTCTGCTTTGACGACAAGCCTACCGTCATCGTCACCATCCTCCCAAATCGATAGTCTCAATCCTGACATCGCTCTAATCAATGCTCCGAGGTTCCCACAGCCAAGCGGACTACCAACCATTGCACGAATAGGGATGTACGCTACGGTTCTAGTAGGTATCCAATGCCCCTAACCGTCACCCCGCAAACCAACGCGACGCGTATGAGTGATGAAGCGATAGAATCAAAACCCTCGCCGGACCTCCACCCGTCTCGCGTTCCGAGAAATTTTACCCAAGCTCTCTCTTGGATGGGTATCGCAATCTGTGCCTTCGGTCTCGCTCATTCCTTCCAATACGCCGTCCCCCTCCTCCTTTGTTATCTTGTCGCCCTCTATCAACTCAGCCGACTAGGCAGCAGTCGATTGAGTTTTTATGCCGGCTTTCTGGTTGGCACGGTTTCGTACGCCATGCACCTGACCTTCTTCTGGAATATCTTTGGCCCCGCAGCAATCTTGCTTTGGATGATTCTCGGCTTTTGGATTGGGCTTTTCGTATTGATTTCTCATCAACTACAGAGTTGGCCAAACAAGGTTCTCACACTCCTTCCCCTTACTCTGCTTTGGCTTGGACTCGAGTACTTCCGCTGCGAACTCTACCCGCTGAAATTTAGCTGGCTAACAGTTGGGTCGAGATTCGTTGAACAGTCTTTCTGGGGAACGGCCCATCTAGGAGTTTATGGCACCGGCGCGCTAGTGGCTCTCGCTGCGGCCTATATATCCAGTCAGCCAGAACGGAGAACGTTCGTCAGCCTGATTGCTTCAACGGCAATCCTAGGATTCGCTGGGTTCATTTCTAAGCCTTCCGAACCCACTGCCCTCGAACTAAAACACCCCGTACATGTCGGAGGCATTCAACTCGAATTCCCCAGCGAAAGAGAAATCATACGACAACTCAACAGCCTCGTTAATGCGCACCCTGAGGTCGAACTTCTCGTCCTAAGTGAATACACGATTGATACGGCGCCAAGCACCAGCCTCCTAGACTGGTGTCGCGCCAACAAGAAACACCTTATCCTCGGAGGCAAACAAGCGATCAATAACACTCAGTACCGCAATACAGCCTTCGTCATCGGACCTAGGGGAAAAATCGTGTTCACGCAGGCAAAATCCGAACCAATTCAATTCTTCGACGACGGAGAGCCCGCTCAATCGCAAAAACTCTGGGACTCACCTTGGGGTAAAATTGGCATCGCAATTTGCTATGATCTCAGTTTTAGCCGAGTCATCGATGAACTCATCAGACAGGGGGCACAAATTCTCATCATTCCTACCATGGACGTCGTCGCATGGGGCGAGAGAGAACACAGACTCCACGCCAAAATCGCTCCAGCAAGAGCGCAGGAGTACCAGGTTCCCATCTTCCGCCTGGCTTCCTCGGGCATTTCGCAATCAGTCACCGCTCAGGGAACCATCGCGGCAGCGGCACCGTTTCCGGGACAAGGGGCCTTTATTGTCGATACCATACAGGCGTCCGACCAAGGAAGATTGCCCATTGATCGATGGATCGCCGCCCCCTCATCACTCCTCGCGCTAGCGGCTTGCCTCTTTCTAGGCCTGCAAAAAGCACGCCACTTGCGATAGCGCCCCAGAATTCTCATCAAATTTTCTGGAGCCGAGACCACTTTTTGTTTACAGCGTACGGAGCGTCCCCGGTTCAGGAGGCGAGAATACAACGATGAAACGAACACTTGTCAAACACGCCCTCTCCAGTCCAAGCCCCATGGACGAAATAAAAGTCCAAGGGTGGGTTCGAACACGCCGGGATGCGAAGGCTTTCTCATTCGTTGAGCTCAACGATGGGTCAACGCTCAAGAACATCCAGATAATCATCGATGCCACGCTTAGTGACTACGAAAAGATCGTTGATGCCAATACCGGAGCAGCCGTGTCGATCACGGGCAAATTGGTCGCCTCTCAGGGTAAGAATCAATCCTGGGAGATTGTCGCCGAAACGCTCGAAGTTGTCGGTAAATCCGACTCCAGTTATCCCCTTCAGAAAAAGGGCCACAGCCAAGAATATCTCCGCGAGATCGCTCATCTTCGCCCTCGATCGAACCTCTTTGGATCGGTCTTTCGAGTCCGTAGTCGTCTCGCCCAAGCGGTCCATCGATTCTTCGACGAACAAGATTTCATTTACGTCCACACGCCTATCATCACCGCAAGTGATTGCGAAGGCGCCGGTGAGCTGTTCCGTGTGACAACCATGGACCAGAACGCCAAATCGGAGAGCGACGCACTGATCGATTACAGCAATGATTTTTTCGGAAAATCGACCTATCTCACAGTGAGCGGGCAACTTCCCGCCGAAGTCTTTGCCTGCGCGCTCTCCAATGTCTATACCTTCGGCCCCACCTTCAGAGCCGAAAACTCGAACACCTCCCGTCACGCAAGCGAGTTCTGGATGATTGAACCCGAGATGGCCTTCTGCGACCTTCAAGGAGACATGGACCTGGCCGAATCGTTCGTTAAATACCTGATCCAAGACATCGTCAACACCTGCCCCGAAGAGATGAATCTCTTTAATAAATTCGTCGACAAGGGCCTCCAGGAACGACTGAAATTCGTACTCGATCGCCCCTTTCAACGGGTTTCCTACACGGATGCCGTCGACATTCTCCTTCAATCCGGCGAGACCTTTGAATATCCCGTCGCTTACGGCGCCAACCTCCAATCCGAACACGAACGCTTTCTCACCGAGAAACACTTCAAGTGTCCAACCACGGTTTACAACTATCCCAAGGAAATCAAACCATTCTACATGCGCGCCAACGACGACGGAAAAACGGTCGCAGCGATGGATGTGTTGGTTCCCGGCATCGGAGAAATTGTCGGAGGAAGCCAGCGCGAGGAACGAGAGGATCAATTGCAAGCCCATTTGGACCATCACAAACTGAACCCAGAAGATTACTGGTGGTATATGGATCTACGAAAGTACGGTTCTGTTCCCCATAGTGGTTTCGGTCTTGGCTTTGAACGAATGCTTATGTTCATTACCGGTGTGTCCAACATCCGTGATGTCATTCCCTTTGCCCGCACCCCTGGCTCAGCAGAATTCTAAGTTCCCCGGTGCCGGTCAACGATCACATTCGCAACAAGGTTAGTCAGCTCCCCCACAAGCCAGGGGTTTATCTGATGAAAGATCGCTTTGGCACGGTCATCTACGTTGGAAAAGCCCGCGATCTGCGACGAAGGGTCAGCCAGTACTTTCATCCCTCTCGGCGACATTCCTGGGATCTGAAGCTCTTGGCACTCATCGATGCCATTCATGACTTCGACACCCACAACGTCAAGAGCGAAGCGGATGCCCTTCTGCTTGAAGGCAAATTGATCAAGGAATTCAAGCCGCGCTACAATGTCAGTTTTCGCGATGATAAGCGTTTCTTGCTACTCAAGATCAACCTTCGCGATCCCATCCCTCGATTTACTCTCACACGAATCAAACAGGACGATGACTGTCGCTACTTCGGCCCCTTCGCAAGCTCAGGAGCGATTCGACGCACACTTACCAACGTTCGTAAAAAATTTAGTCTTAGAGGTTGTCGCCCCTTGACCCCCACTGAACAAGACTACAAGCACTGCCTCTACGCTCATATCAAATGTTGCACCGCCCCGTGCATCGGCAATGTGACTCGAGACGATTATCTCAAGCAGGTCGAAGCTGCCTGCGAATTCCTCGATGGGCAATCCAAGGAAATGGAGAGCGAGCTCGAGGAGCAAATGAAAAAAGCCGCTGCCAAACTCGACTTCGAGCAAGCAGCAGAGCTTCGGGACATGCTCGCAGATCTTCGCAGCAGCACCAAAAAACGCGGTCGCTACGATCGGCTCCCCCCGAAATTACCCGTTGCGATCAAGCCGAACGAAGACCTCATCGAGCTCGCCAACGAACTCAAACTCGATCAACCACCCTCACGAATCGAGGGCTTCGATATTTCCAACATCAGTGGCACCTTTGCGGTTGCCTCGATGGTTAGTTTCAAAGACGGGCGCCCAGATCGCTCTAGCTACCGACGGTTTAGAATGAAGAGTGTCGTCGGCCAAGACGACTTCGCCTGCATGGCCGAAACCGTTCGACGACGCTACTCCCGCTTAAAAAAAGAGGCCGAAGCCAAAGAATCCTCCCCTGCAAGAGAAACGGAGGAGACAGAAGAGGAAACCTCGACGCCTGTACCGGAATCGGTCCCGTCGAATATGCCCAAGCTAATCCTCATCGACGGCGGCAAGGGACAACTCAGTGCCGCCCTGGCAGAACTAAAAAAACTAGGGCTGGCAAGAATTCCAATCATCGGACTGGCCAAGGAGTTCGAAGAGATTTACCTACCCAATGAGAGTATCCCATTGAGACTCAGCCATCACTCAGGGGCGCTTAAGTTGTTGCAACGCGTTCGCGACGAATCCCATCGCTTCGCCAACACATACAATGCACAGCTTCGCCTGAAAAAGATTTCAGAAAGCCTTCTTGATGAATTTCCCGGGATGGGAACGACCCGCAAGACAGCCCTACTGAAACATTTTGGGTCCGTGCAAAAACTCAAACTCGCTAGTGTCGATGAGATCGCAACGGTTCCGGGATTTGGCGGGAAGACCTCTGAAAAACTAAAAGCCTTTCTCGTCGCTCGCACCGCTCTCCCACCGGGTCAAAATACAAGCGCTGATTGACCCTTGGGAAGATCGAAGCAGGCGATGGTTCCGTCCCCTTCCCGACTCCAGGTATTGGCAACCAAATCTCGCTTGTCCCGCACTTCGCGAAGTCGCGTCGTCACTCCCAGGCTCTCCACTCTGGGAGCCTGAGTTGGGTTCGACCCGACACGAACCGTGAACTCAGGGCTCGCAAACGGAGCCTGGAACACTACTGAGCGGCCCTCGATCAAGATTTGCGTTAGCTCCTTCGCAGCCCAATAACGGGAAATCTCGCTCAGTTTCATCCAATGCAGATGATCATACTTGGCGTGAATGCGACGCACCACTTCCTTGAAGATATTGAACCCTCGTTCTTCACCGTTGTAATAGATCCCGGGCCAGTGACAAACCATGATCGCGGGTTCTTCCCGGTCAATGACTTCCACCATTCTTCCCGCAGACAAATCTGGCGTAATAAAGCGATCGACCGATCCAGGCGTCAGCCCATCCCACCCTCCGAACCAATCCCCAGTGCAGCCAATAATTGAAACGACACAGCGAGGATCAGACGAATCAAGACCGGAGACATACTCCACCCGCGGAGCAACGCTCCGTTCATCGGTAAAGAGATGCCGGAAATAATGAGGAATCTCGGCTTGATAGACATCACGACACGATTCTAACGTCGCCTGGGCCAACTGAGGAAGCACGCGGTTGCCGAAGCCTCCTGGCGTGGTGATGCCTTCACACTCTAGCCCGGCCCGTTTCAACACGCGAAGGGCATAGGCTAAATA
>CAJXVR010000026.1 GCA_913061285.1 uncultured Verrucomicrobiota bacterium
TACACTAGATCGCTCGTCGGCAGCGTCAGATGTGTATAAGAGACAGGACCTGGACCCCTCTGGAGAAAAGTAATCTCCCCATGACCGCCTCGAAGCCCTATGCCGGCCGCCTTTCAACCGGACATCCCTACCTCGTGGCCAATTGTGCCGCAGACTCAATGAATCGGCGATACCCGCTAACGATCGCAATTGGAGCCCCGGGAACGTTGCAGTTCAATAGGATGGCGATCATCAGAAACGCGATCGATATCGGTCCAGGAGAATCAGATCCGAACGCCGCCCTCGCCTACCCCTACGCGATCGAACACGACGGCTCTCTTTACATTGGCTACTCGAATAGCGGTGGTCGTGGCGGAAACCGGAATAGCGCCGAGTTGGCTATTGTTTCAATCGCTGAGCTCACAAGCCTTGAGCCATTCGCTCCGTAAGAAGGCAGGCACAGAACGGAGTAAGAATCCAAGCTCTATTGATCCAGGTCCAGGCCTAGATTAGGAATAAGAAGCCCAATAGTTCTGTGACTCATTAGTATACGCATGCCGGATCCTTCCCAATTGTAGTGAAGATCGATTCATCCCATCTAGCTCGGCCCGAATCCCATCCAGTTTGGCACCGAGGAGAGCCGCATTCCCCTTCTCTGCCTCAATTATGTCTTGCCAGGCAGCATTCAAAGGATCTGCGGAGTCAACCGGCCCATGATTTTCTAGGTGCGCTTCAATCGAAGCCTGCAAATGCCTCTTAGCATCGTGCTGCCGCGAAAGAGCATCCCAGTTTTCTGATTCAATCGAAGCCCGTTCAGAGCGAGTAACATCCTTCCACTGACTCAACAAATCTCTCATCCCACCACTTCTGCAAAATCAGAGACGGATTCGCTTCCTTGCCCTTCAAGCATTTGCGCCCAAGCATCCCTAAGAATCGTGATTCGCTCACTCACTTCATCAATGCCTTCAGGGACCTTGGTCACGTTGCTTTCTTGCAGTCGCTCCCCCATATAAAGATACAGATCTTTCAGGGTTTCCGCTAGTTCACCACCCAGATCAAGATCCAACGTGACGACCAGCTCATTAAGAATCGCCTGAGCCCGGATCGTATTGTTGTGAACGGCTAGATTTCGTTCCAAAGGATCATCAAGATCAAAACCACTCCTCGCCTGCCCTAGAAACCGGATCGCTCCGTCATAGAGCATCAGAACAAGCTCACCCGGAGGTGCCGTTTCAAGAGAAATTTGACGATAGGACTGTAGCCGCGCTCCAGGAGTCATAACTGTTAAATATCTTCGGTCTTGCTAAGTTTATCAGCGAGAAAGCTTGCCAATTTCTCCACCGTCTCTGCGGGAGGATAGTCTGAGGAAGCAGCGAGCTCTTTACCCCGAGCAACAACATCGGGACGCACCTCCTCGTTCTCAGACAAAAGGTTTTTCGACCGCTCCGTATTCTCGATCGAAACCTCATCAGACTTCGGTGTTGCACTGACGTCCTTCTTCACCGATGACTCCCGCGCTCGAAGATTCGTCGATTCAAAATGTGAGCTTGGTCTGATTTCCATAATAACATCATCTCTCAGAGTCTTCGCCGAGCAATGGTTTCTACGTCAATTGTTCGATGAACTCGTCCTATAAATCCACTCAGTAAGGCAAGGTCTGCAAAGCCGCCGCCACAGTATACTGCCCAAAACGACGAGGTGAATTAAAAACGGATCTCTCATCACGATGCCTCGTCCCCCCACTTTGATGAATGTGGTAGTGATCCTCCGCCGCCCTCGCTACTGTAACATCTCCGCCATCAAAGAGCTCATCAATCTCCCAAATCGTCTGGAGGGAATCCGTATCAACCAACTTCATTTTCCAAGCAATCGTCTGAGGAGGATACGGGTGATAGTGATCAACCATCGCGAATAGAACGGCTTGGCACTGATAGGACTCTTCGAGGGTTTGAAAGAAGCTGGAGGTTCGTTTCTCGCCAATCCGCCATTGATCTTCCCCGGTTAGACTCTTGAGGGCCGCCGGGGAAATGAAATACGGTTCGAACGCACCCCGTTTTACCAACTCACTTTCCAAAACGCTCTCAATCAGGTTGCGAGTCATTTTTCGTTCAGAAAACTCTCCGCTGAATACAAGCGGCAGAACGACTACTCGTTGAACGACCCGTGACATCGCCGTTTCGTTGGTGACAACATTCGTTGGGCGGTACGGTTCCACTCGAGCCCCAAGTTTAGGCGCCGTCGAGCAGCCAGAAGAAAGGCCTAACACGACACCAACAAGTAAGGTAAGCCCAAATCGAATAAACCAAAAATCCTGTTTCATTCTCAATCCTTATTGCCCCCCGCCAAACCGTTGCTGGAGGAACTGAAGTTGGTTGTTTATCTGACTTTGCGCCGTTTCCATTGAGACAAAGCTCGAGATCAAGCGTTCCTTGTTTGACTGAACAACTCGCTCCAACTGCTCAATCTGCACATCAATACCAGCATCCTGTTCCGAGAGAAGATCCACTTTGTTGGGGATGATTCCCTCGTCACCGATTTGGCTTTCGATGAAGGAATCAAGGAGCACCGCGATCCCATCCGTAGGGTCTTGAAATAGGACCTGAACTCGAGACAGGTCATTGATGAGACTCTCTTCAAACAACTCCGAATCGGTAATCTCCAAGTTGTTGTCAAATCCATTGGTATCGATTCCGATATCGCTCAATCGGTTTAGCACCGCCGAAAGCGAGCCTACTTCACCTACAATGATCGATCGTAAGTCTGACGCGATATCCTCGACTTCTTGTTCGGATTGAAGAGGGCCAGCTGTGACTTTCCCTGCAGCGTCTGTGGAAGATGCCGTGTTGGTATCGATAAAGGCTTGTACTTTGTTAAACTGAGAGATAAATCCATTAATCCCCTGTTCGATCTTCTCTCGGTCACTACTCACGGTCAGAGTGCCAGTACCGAGCTGTCCGGCGGTGAAGGTCAAGCCGGTGATGCCAGAACTCGTCGACGTCACCGTATTGCTGAAGCTGGCCTGAGCACCTCCCCCATTGACCGTGTAGAGCAAATTATCGCCCCGACTCAACGTCCCCGTATCCAATCCAACCGCCGCCAAAAAATTCCCGGTCACATCCGCTACTCCGATACCTAAATCCCCCGTCTCCTTATTCGTCAGCGAGATCCGGTCATTTACGGAATCGTAGCTGGCAGCCACCCCTGCTTCAGAGCTATTGATTCTGGAGATGATGTTCTCCAATGAGTCATCAGCGGTGTTGAAGGCAATGGACACACCGTTGATGGTGAACTCCCCAGAACCGGCGCCACCATCGGAGATTGCGGTGGCAAAATTTCCGTCGTCCAATGTCGAGGACTGCCGCACTGAGCCTAGGTCGGAACCACTCGAGATGGATCCAGTCCCATTGTTGAACAAGCGGGCCGACTCGAGAAAGTTGCTTGAATCCGTCGCGCTGCCTAGGACGATTTCCGAAGCACTGGTCAATGAAATCCGATCGGTCCCTGCCGAGTAGGATCCAGTCACAGCACCCGAGGTCGCAGTACTAATGTTATCAAAGACATCCTGGAGGGAATCACTGGTACTAATCGACACTTGAGCGCCATTGACGGTGATGGTGCCCGCAGTGATTGGCGTTGGGAACGCCGCTGAAGAAAGTGTTAGGGCCGAAACGTCGGCTGTTGCATTCAAGGGGCTGGCAACATCGGCACTTCCGGCAAGGGACGAGCCAGAAGCCATCTGAGTCACGTTAATCTCGTAGGTACCAATCGCCCCATTAGGTCCTGATTCCCCCGAGATGGTGTCTGAATCGGTCGCCGTCACAGTACGGCTCCCAAAAAAATCTTCATCCGTGAGCGCTTCGACCCGCCCCTGAAGCACGGTCATCTCGGTCGTCAAGCTATTGTAAATGGAACTTCGTTCCCGAAGATCAAATTGCTCCAACTGCAATCGTCTCTGAGGGGCACGCTCGACTTCGGACAACTGATCGACCATCGATCGCCAGTCAAACCCTGAAGCTAAACCTGAAAGCGCAAATTCCATTATTGTTTCCTATTCGAAAGCGTTACGAATGGCGCGGCTGCCCAGCCAATGAATCGGCTGGGCAACCGTTGCCGACGCTTGATATCCGCCTAAACCATTGATCGGCTGATTAGCCGAGCAACCTAAGTGCTGACTGTGGCAAGGTATTTGCCTGCGCCAGCATGGCAGTCCCCGATTGGACGAGAATATTGTAGCGAGCGTAGTTCGTGCTCTCCTCAGCCACATCCACATCGCGGATCCGACTATTTGAGGCAGACAATTGGTCTTCGAGCATCTTCAACTGATCGCCAGTGTGCTGCAAACGAGAGATATTTGCCCCCACAGTCGCCCGGTCGGTCGACAGTTGGGTAATCGCTGTTTTCACCGCCGTAAGTGCAGAAGCTGCACCCGTCGTCGTCGAAACCGCAGTCGATTGAATCCCTGTATAGTTTCCACCACCCATATCCACTCCCGTCATCGAGAAGGTTTTAGCGTTACTATCAATCGTAATCCCTCGAGCTTGTCCGTCAAAAAGTGACACCCCATTGAAGTCTTTCTGCGCTATATCAGTGATATAGTCATCCAAGGTTTGAAACTCTTTGTCGTACAATTGACGATCTGAATCCGTTTTGGTCTCATCTTGAGCCAAAACTGCGAGCTCACTCATTCGGTCCAGACCTTTCTGGACTTTGTTGAGAAATCCATCCTGGGTCTGGGCGAACGACACGGCATTGCCGGTATTCGTTCGAGCTGCAGCGGTCCGGTTTATTTGAGCGTCAAATTTAAGGGATACCGCCATTCCAGCCACATCGTCGGCTGGAGAAATCAACTTTGAACCTGAAGAAAGTCGCTTGAGCGAATTTGACAGTTGTTTAGTTGAGTCTCCGAGCATTCTCGACGTACTCAGGGCCGAAATATTCGTGTTAATTATTACTGACATAACTCCTTCCATTGAGCTGCTCCAATTATTGGAGCCCTTTGGGTCGAGCCATCCATGACTCGAGGCGGTCCTTTACAATGGGAGGACGCCCATCCCAGCCAGCAATGCACCAAGCTGACCTAACTAAGGTTTCGGCAGCCTGGTGAAAGACTTTAGGAAGGAAAAATTTAAGAAGCCGTTCCAACCCAGCCGGCCCTGAGTAGTTGGCCGAATTGGAACGGGCTTTTGCGCGAACCGCGTCGCTGCTCTATCCGAGCAGTCTCAGTGCTGACTGAGGCAGCGAATTCGCTTGTGCCAGCATCGCCGTGCCGGACTGAACAAGGATGTTTTGCTTCGCGTAGTTGGTGCTTTCCTCCGCGACATCCACGTCCTTGATCCGACTATTGGCGGCGCCAATGTTGTCTTTCAAGACGCTTAGTTGGGAACTCGTGTGCTCAAGTCGAGCAATATTTGATCCCACTGAAGCCTTATCGTTTGCCAATTTATCGATTGCTGTTTTGACGGCAGACAGCGCCGTTGAAGCACCCGATGTGGTTCCAACAGCAGCCGAGTTCAACGCGGTGTAGCTCGCGTGTCCGGCCAAGTCGACTCCGGTTGAAGCGAATTTGTTGGCATCACTATCGGTCGTGACATTCAATCCCGTTCCGTTGAAGAGACTCACGCCATTGAAGTCCTTCGTTGCGATATCTACAATGTAGCTATCCAAGGTTTGGAATTCTTTGTCGTAGAGGGCTCGATCAGAGTCGGTCTTGGTTTCATCCTGGGCCAGAGTTGCTAGCTCACTCATTCGGTCTAATGCTTTTCCCACTTTATTCATGAACCCATCTTGGGTCTGATTAAAGGAAATCGCATTTCCAACGTTGTGATTCGCGGCGTCGATTCGATTCGTTTGAGCATCAAATCTCATCGAAACGGCGGCTCCGGCAGCATCGTCTGAAGGCGAGATCAATTTCGATCCCGAAGACAAACGTGCTAGTGATTTCTGCAATCCCGACGTGCTTTCTCCTAGCGTTCGAGAGGTAAAAGCAGACGACGTATTGGTATTGATGATTACTGACATAACTCCATCCTTTGAGTTGAGTGTTGGTAGTGTTGTGAGAAACAGCTATCCTTAGCTATTTCGTGGCTGTTTTCCTAAGCGGCCACGCGCCATTCAATCACCTCACAGTGATTAACAACTATCGATCGCTCGATAGATTGAGAAAGTCGGTTGGGAGAAAACTCCAGAGCCGGAACAGCCCTGAAAGGTGGTTCCCACCTGCACGGGGGAACCCAGAAGAGAGATTCAAATTTTTCAGCATCCATTCTGTTTTTCATGGCAGACTCCATCCGTTGAGTTTAAGCCCTTGTGAGCCTTTCAAACGCTTTCAATAACTCGGTCAAATCCTTTGGCCGGTCGCGTTTTCGCGCTTTCGCACTTAGTTCACAACATAGTTATCGGAGGCCCAACGAGAGACCTTAGCCAAAGGAGCAACTTTTTTCTCAAGCCCATTTCTGGCATTCGGCACGGCTGTTGCTTTGAAGTGTTTCCATAGATTCCTGGGAACATTTTGCCGAGCCAGGCAGGTATCGGTCTCTCAGGTGAGAAACGGAATTCGAAGCACGAGAGCACTATGTCGTTTAAAGTGGATATGAATGCTGCAACCCTTGAGTTGTTGGCAGCGGATCGAAGAGAGCACACCGTAGAAGCCTTCACTCCTAACGATTTCTATGGGCATGCCACGGTTTTAAAAAAGTACTGCGGACTACCCAACGACCACGTCATCCAGGGAGTCCTCCCCCACGGCCCATGCATTTCGAGTAAGATCTGGGAGGTCGAGAAGAACCATCCCTTCAAAGCAAGATTTCTGCTCTCAGAGACCCAGCGCAACGTTTATCAAGCACAGAGCGATCGCAGTCTTTACGTGATCGGATCGCCCATGTGTTACGCTGCCAAAATGCTAGGCAACGAGCTCGATTCATTGAGACGCAGCGCCCAAGGCACCCTTGTCTTCCCAGCTCATTCTACCCATCACATTACTGCGACATTCGACCACCAGGGATTCATCGAGCGGCTCAAGCAAATCGCACCGAAGGAACATCCAGTCACTGTCTGTCTCTACTGGCGCGACATTCAGTTAGGTCGCCACCGGGACTACCTTGAAGCGGGATTTCAGTGTACCACCGCAGGGCATATGTTTGATCCCGGTTTCGTCGAGCGAATGCTGAAGATCATTCTTTCACACAAATCCGCCCTCACCAATCGCATCGGTAGCTCTTCGCTTTTTGCCGCCGCATTTGGGCTTCCCGTTCGATTCACCAATCTTGAAGTTGAGCACAAAGCCGATCAGGAACAATTCCAACGCGAAGTCGCGCCCCATGATCTCCCCCTGGTAGAACCTTTTATCAAGGCTGGACTATCTAACGAGACTGATTCAGGCAAAATTCAACGGCAACTCGGTAAAGAAGCCATTGGAGCCGACGTCATCCTTTCCCCTAACGAGTTGAAGGATCTTTTTCAAACCGTCGAAGCGATTCAGCAAGGAAAGCCCCAATTTACCTTTCCCAGCCTATCGATCGATACGGAAATTCCGGAGCTCCTAGAGACACTTAAAGATCACTCCGTCGCCTATCCTAAGAATCAACGCGGCACACTTGGATTTAGAGGAAGAGCACTTCAGTTCTTTGATCTTAACACCTTCCGAAACGAAGCTCAGAGGATATTTATCGAAAATACTTACGAGTTTAAATGCAACACTCGGACGCCCGTGATTATTGATTGCGGCACCAACCTAGGGCTTCTACCCCTTTACTACGCTGAAAAATACCCAGACGCACGCATCGTGGCGTTCGAAGCGGACCCGATCAAAGCCAAGCTCGCTCAGGACAATTTCGACTCGGCCCACTTGTCTAATATCAAGCTAATCAATAAAGCCGTCTGGCTCAATAGCGGCACCGTCCCCTTCCTTTGCCAGACCGATATCGGGGAACCCACAGTCCTCCAGGTACCGGCCGTCAGTCTAAACGAATTTATCGGAACACAAACCATCGATCTACTTAGGCTCAACCTCGCCGGAGCAGAGTTTCACGTGATCAAGGAGAGCACCGACGTTCTCAAGAATGTTCGTCATCTGGTCGCTGAGGTTCATCAAATTCCCAGGCAAGCCCCTCACCTAGCGGAATTGCTATGCGCTCTGAGAGCCCTCGATTTCCAATGCCACCTTCATGAACACCGACAAGACCAAGGAGCCCAAGAGGGCGCTGTGAAAGGCGTCACGCTCTTCGCTTGGCGCCAGCTTAATGTTGAGACGCCAGTCCGAACGGGGGGTAACGAACAGCCGCTACAAGCCTCCTCGATCACTCATCCTCTCCCGACGCATTCACCGCTACCGAATGCTGTCAGTGGAGGCAATCCTACAATGGCGAGCCAACCCAGAAAACCGATCCTTCAACCATGCTAGAATCCGCCAAATCAATATTTGTCACCGGCCATAAGGGACTTGTCGGTAGCGCGCTATGTCGGACACTGCAATCTGAGGGCTTCCGCAACATTATCACTGCCTCACGGCAGGAACTCGACTTGACGAATCAAGCGGCCGTCAATGAGTTCATGGCAACGCATCAGCCATCCGTTGTCATTGTCTCAGCAGGGCATGTTGGAGGAATCATGGCTAACAACACCGAGCCGGCTCAATTCATCTTCGAGAACACTCAAATCGCTTGCAACCTCATCCACGCCTCCCATACACACAGGGTTTCCAAACTACTCTATCTTGGCAGTTCTTGCATCTACCCCAAGCGTGCGGACCAACCGATTTCCGAAGACTCACTCCTCGCCGGTCCCCTCGAACCCACAAATCAATGGTATGCGGTAGCAAAAATCGCGGGTATCAAACTGTGCCAAGCCTATCGAAGACAGTACGGCTGCGATTTCGTTGCCGCGATGCCAACGAATCTTTACGGTCCCGGGGATCACTACGACCCAGAACGCTCCCACGTTCTCCCCGCCCTCCTCCACAAGTTTTCTGAGGCGAAACGCTTAAACCTGCCGCAGGTTGAATGCTGGGGCACGGGGCGGCCAAGACGGGAATTTCTCTATGTCGACGATCTCGCCTCGGCATGCATTGAAGTCCTCAATCGTTATTCCGACGACGATATCATCAATATCGGATACGGATCCGACATTTCGATTCTCGAACTCACCAGCATGGTTCAAGAGATCGTCGGCTACCAAGGTGAGATCGTTTGGGATTCAAGCAAACCCGATGGAACCTATCGCAAGCTTCTCAACAGCACCAAGATCCAGTCACTAGGCTGGTCTCCAAAGACGGAGCTCCGGGAAGGGATGCGCCATGCTTACGCGGACTATTTGGATCGCTTCCGACGGAGCACCGACAACGCCAAGCTCTCTACAGACTCAGCGCTAGCGGCTAACGACCGGCAAGGAATCATTGCTTAGCTACCTCTTTAACAAACCAAGAGAGGCTCGGTCTTCCAACAAAGAGAACAGCAACGCACTGCTTTGCGAACGTTGCATCTGTCAGACAGAACGCCCCCTCTGCAAGGCGACGTTTCGGTTCTTCAATGACTGCGAGCGGAAAGCGCTGGGTAAGAAACTCGGCTAATGCTTCAAAGGACTCAAGTTCAAGCGCTCGCAACTGGACGGGAGAAAGGAGCGCCAACGCCATGTCCCTTCCCGGCGCGATCCACTTTCTCAGAGACAAGGCCATTCGCCCCATGGTGAATCTCGGATTCATTTCAACCACGGGCTTAAGTCGAAGAGCTCCATCCGCTTGGCGATAAACATAGGCATCAATGCCAACTGGCCCCTCATAACCAACCTCGCGACAACGTTGAAAGACCCGATCACCAAGTCTCGAATAAAGATCCCGATAGCGGTTTCCCTCTGGACCGTGCAAGAACTTCGGAATCGCGGCATCTAAGCCCGCGGTCAGATTTGAGGCTAAGGAAGCCCCTAGAAACTGCCCTCGCTGATCGTTGATCATTCTGACAAAGCCTTTGAAGGTGGCACCGTCTGCCGCCACATCATAATGAGCTGAAAAGTCCAATACTCGCTCGTGCCATGGTTCAATGACGAGTCGTTCCTCCTGACGCAGCACTTTCTCCATCCAACGAAGCTGCGAATCAGACAGATCCCGTTCCCACAATCGAATCGCCCGACTGCCAGCCGCGCCATAGTCTGCCTTGGCGATCAATCGCTCGAACCCACGGTTTCGCCATTCATCGACAGTATCCCGCGTCTCATTTTCCTGCGAGATTGAACTCCCAACGTCCTCCAGCGGACATATCCACTCAGGCAATCCTTCCGAACGAACCACCTCACGCAAGAACTCCGCACCAGTCGATTTGGAAAACAAAGCCACACGCTTCGCCCCCCCCTTTTCGAAGGCAGCAATTTCACCGAGATTCTGAAAACGTCGACTCAAAGGGCCAGCGAGAGCCAGAGCGGGAGAAGAAAGGGCCCACGGTTGGAACGAGCCTAGTTTACGCCCGAGCAACTCTGAATCAGAGTCAATCGCTCCATCCTTCAGCACCTCAAATTCTGGCACCGGCATTCCCACGCGGCTCAATGCAAGCAACCAATGGAGCCGAGGCTTTCTCGATACCAGTACAACGTCATCCTCGCTCCCGAAGAACTGAGGGAGCGTCTCAAGATCCTTTTGCATCTCACATTGCTGCTTGGTGGGCGTAAACGAGCGACCGCGACTCATCTCCATTTCGACAA
This sequence comes from uncultured Verrucomicrobiota bacterium, assembly GCA_913061285.1. Lineage (GTDB taxonomy): Bacteria > Verrucomicrobiota > Verrucomicrobiia > Limisphaerales > AAA164-E04 > UBA2970. Next base: position 10,663 of record CAJXVR010000026.1, read on the forward strand.
AGGGATTGAAATAGAAGACGCTCGGACAGCGTCCCCGAGATTTCGAATAGACAGAAAGAGATTGAATGAACTCGAGATCGAACCCGGACTTTTTCCGGCCCTCAACGTTGTAGACCGTTCCTTTGGCTCGACGCGGAGACAGCGGGAGTCTCAATTGGTTTTGATAGGCCTCCCAGTCGCTTTCCTCGGGTTGCTTCCACGTTCGAAACCACTTTAGTCCGTAGGCAACATGACGGATCTCATCGCGATAAATTCGATCCATGAGCTTTTTGGATTCCTCGTCTCCGATCGTGTCAAATCCCCCCCCAAAATACCGAGAAAAATCGAGATTCGCCTGCTCAAAGGTCAATGGCAATCCGGCAACATAATCGAGTGGAGACCCCATATCCTTCAAGACATCCCAAAAATACCCCGTTACCGGATAGCTTCCAAAACCACAGCCCAGAGCTTTCATTCGATCCAGATACAGGTTGGTATGAACCTGTTCCTCCATCAGCGTTTTCGCAACCCCTCGACGGAACGCCTTGGGTGCGCCAGGAAAACGAAGCAAGACCAAAGCCATCAGCTCGGTAGCCAAAAGCTCATGATTGGCAAAAAAATGCAGCAGACGGGCTCGAGGCTCTTCCTGCTCCAATTCTTGAAGGTGCGGAAAATGAGCCATCTCACCACCCCGTTTTATCCGGAGATCGGAGGGACGTTCCGGAGATTTCGGAGCCAGGACAGCCTTCCCCGGACGCTCATCAGTCAAATCACCGGCAGGTGCCAACTTGTCCTCCAGATTGGCACTAAACAATACCCGTTCTGCTAATTCTCGAATTTCCACAATAATGCCGTCAACAAATAGCGACTGAACCATTCGCTATGCGCCCTAAGAAGACACACGAGATCAAAACAGAGCTTGGTTTTCCGACTTGCGAAAACGCTCTAAATAATGAGGATACTTGGCAAGATGAATCTGCCTCTCTCAAAACTAATTCTCGCCATGACGCTCCTATCACTCCTCACCACGCAGGCAGCCAATTGGCCGTCTTGGCGAGGACCAAACAACGATGGCACCGTCAAGGACGGCTTTGACTATCCAACGACCTGGGATAAGGAAACCAACATCCGCTGGCGTGTTCCCCTCCCCGCTGAAGGGAATTCTACCCCGGCTATTTGGAATGATTTCATCTTCATCACTCAATCAGAACCAAAAACTAACGAACGCTCAACGCTATGCTTCCGGCGCAGCGACGGGAAACTGCATTGGAAATCCGGCGTTACCTACACGGAAAGCGAGCAGACCTGGCAGCGCCCCTTGAATCCCTATTGCTCAGGATCACCAGTCACCGATGGCAAACACGTTTACGCAAGCTATTCGTCAGCTGGAATGATTTGCCACGATTTCTCCGGCAAAGAGATCTGGCGACGGGACTTAGGAAAGATTGACCACCAGTTTGGAAATGGCACGTCTCCAATACTCCATGGGGAACACGTTATCATCTATCATGGCCCAGGAGATAACGGTGCCTTGGTGGCACTCGACAAAGCCACCGGCGAAATCGCATGGAAGATCGAGCGTCCAGCCCCCACTCAGGGAGCCGCCCGTAAAGACAACTTTCGAGGTAACGCGAATGGAGCCATCTCCTCCTACGTCACTCCAATCATTGTCAACACCACGAATCGACAAGAGCTTATCATGGGATTCCCTGAACAGATCATGGGAATCAATCCGGCAAGCGGATCAGAGCTCTGGCGCTTCAAAGGGATCAACCCCCTGCTCTACGCCTCACCAAACCAGCACCAAGGAAATCTCATCTTCCTTGGAGGATATGGCGGCCCGTCTCTTTCGATCCGAAGTGGCGGAAGTAACGATGTCAGCGAAACTCATCTCAATTGGCGCAACGACCGCGCCTCAAGTCACCTTCCCTCTGCTATCATTCATGAGGACCATCTTTACACCTTCACGATGAACGGCATGGCTGAATGTATCGAACTCAACTCCGGCACGCTTGTTTGGCAGGAACGAGCGCGCGGAAAAGGAAAGGACACCGCATTTTGGGGTTCTCCTGTCCTCACCGGAGACAAGCTCATCTGCATGAATCGCTCCGGAGATGCCCTTGTCATCAAGGCCAGTCCTACCTTCCAACAGATCGCAGCGAATAGTATGGGCGAAGTCTGCAATGCCACGCCAGCCCTCTCGAACGGCCAGATTTTCATTCGCACGCACGAAGCCCTTTGGTGCGTCGAAACCGAGAAAGCTCTTTGAATCGCCCTCTCCACAGGCAGGACTCAGCATTCCGGTAGAACTCCAGATTGCCAGGCGAAGGCTCAGACCTTCGCCTGGCAATTAGAGGGGCAAGAAATTTCAACCCGCTCTCAGAAAACGGCACATATTGCCCATCGATAGCGAGCCCCGTCATTAGCATCCCGTTCTCGGCTCGAGATCCTAGCTTCATCGCTATTATTCCGTCCTCCTCCTCTTCTCGGTTGACCGTGGCATAGTCTCTGCTTCGAGCACCAAGTCCACCTTAGCTGGGCAAAGAACGTTCCGTTCCGCACAACAACTTTAGCAGAAACAACTATGGGATACGGCAGTTTAACCGAGAATGCCATTCGTCCAGATGAACTCATGGCTCGATCGTTCGAGCTTCTCGAAGAGGACACCAAACGGCTCATGGCTGATAGGAACGAATTTATCACCGTTTCATGTCCAGCATGTAGCAAGACGGAAACGACGCTTTTTTGTGAAAAACGAGGTATGAGCTTCGTTCGCTGCAACGAATGTGAAACGGTCTACGGCTCCCCCCGCCCCACCGAACAACGCTTGGCTCAATATTATCGCGAAGCGACTTACTACGATTACTGGAATCAGTATATCTACCCCGCCTCCGAAGGGGCCCGACGCGAACGAATCGTGCAGCCACGAGTCAAGCGTATCCTAGAAATAGCCAAACGCCTCGGCGTTGGCCGTGAGCGTCTCATCGAGATCGGGGCCGGAACCGGACAGTTCTGCGAATCAATGGCGGAAACCAACCATTTTCAGGAAATCGTCGCCGTTGAACCCACCCCGGCGTCGGCTGAAAGCTGTCGGGCTCGAGGCATTACCGTGCTCCAGCAACCCGTCGAATCCGTCAACGAAAGGGATGGCAACGCCGATCTCATCGTTTCCTTTGAGGTTCTCGAGCATCTCTTCTCACCAATGGCCTATCTCGAATGTTGCAAACGACTGACAAAACCCGGAGGCATGATTGTGGTAACGTGCCCAAACGTGAAGGGATTCGATGTTAATTTACTGCGAGAGGTTTCCGACACCGTCACCCCAGAGCATCTCAACCTCTTCCATCCCAATTCACTTAAATGCCTGTTTGAGAGCGTCGGACTCGAAGTGCTTCAACTAATGACACCAGGCCGACTCGATGCCGAAATTGTGCGTAAAAAAACCCTTGCCGGAAAATTTGATCTCACCGACCACCCTGAGTTGAAAACCATTCTCCTAGATGAGTGGGACGACCGAGGCGGCCCCTTCCAGGATTCGCTGGAAAAGAACATGCAATCGTCTCACATGTGGATCGTTGCCCGCAAGAATCTCTAACGAGCCTCGTTACCTTACGCCAAGCATATTGGACACGCGTCGAAAAATTACTTAAACCGCGGTACAAAAGCAGCCATTCCTTATTTCTTCACTTTGAAATCTAGCCGCCTTAAAGCACTCCAATCACCGTCGAGATACGTTCGCGCTTTGACGGAAGTATCAACTTTGATAGTGATGGGACTTGAAAATTCTATAGCTCTAGCAGAGATACTCCCTCCGACCTCCCTGGGATCGGTAGCGTCAAACGTCACATAGACCTTTGCCGTCGCCGGCTCAGCCTGGGCCTCAAGTTTGTAGCCCCGCTCAACCTTCCCTCCAGCGTTCCCAAAGCTTGGGGGCAGAAGATCTGGCCAAACTCCGTGACCATAAAGTTGTCCTAAAACGATATCGCTCCGCTGAGGAATATAATGCTCAACAATTCGCTGCACTTCTGCCTTCCAATCCAATTGATTGAGCGGGCCACTGTTCCCTTCCACTCGCCTTCCACGCCCTCGACCTTGTCCAGCCGCATCCCCCCATCTTGCCGATTCACAGACAACCGCAGTTTCAAGCTCCTCAGCCCGACGTAAGAACGCCTTACCCATGCTTTCTGGTGAAAGAAGCCCCCCGTTAAAGTACAGCTCATAGATGTGATCAGCAACGGCCATCCGAAACTCCCCATTTTCGAGTGCCTGCTCCCAAAGCCACTGAGGGCTAGTTCGTTCAAAGGCTCTCCCCGTGTTAAATGGCCCCGTACGGTTCTCGTTCACATCCAAAAACGTGTGTTCAGCATCCCACACAAAAAATCTGAATCCTTGATCGCTTTCCCGTCGCCGAATCCCATGCCAGTTATTCGGAGTTTGGTTCCCACCAAACATACTGATCGGAGCGTCCAAATTACCACCGTAGAAAATGATCATCATGTAGGTAATGAGATTAGCCTCGTCGATAAACACCTCCATTTCTGGATCCCGTAGCCCCTCAGCGTTTCGTCCCAGAAGCGCAAAGTAGTTTTCGTTCTTATCTAATCCCTTCTCCACAATCGCGTAGATCTTTCGCCACGCCTCCATATTACCATCGGTCGGGACGAGGGTATAGGTAGCCCGACGTACGGTCCGCCCGGAATCCACCTTGATCGCATCGTATTCTGTCTTATCCCCGCCGAAATAGCTCTCTCCGTAGGATGCCTCTGCCCGCTCACAGGTATTGTAGATTCCCCAATACTGCCCATTGAGAAACAGGTGATAGAACTCCCCTCGAGCGGCCGGCTGTCCCATCGCTAGCTGAAGGTCGCGATTGAATTGATCCCTGATGAAGATCCCACGGGGATCCCCAGCATTGCTCCAGGAATAGTTCTGAAAGGTTCGAAGATCAATATTGTCGAAGGCCTGCGCACCGTCCTTTCCAAAGAGAGGGTATCTCAGTTTTGACGGTCCGTAGACGTCGCGAAAGAAAAAGCGAAAGGCATGCTTCGGATTCGATAGATCTCGACTGAAGCCGCCCCGTATCCGAATGCCCGCATCGACTTGAAATCCATCTTTTTTCTTGGGATCAATCAACTCAATGGAACATGGCCGTTCCCATTCGCGCCCCTGTTGGCCAGGATTTGAATAGATGCCAGCCTCCTCCCCAAAGAGATGGGCCACGTCCGTCACCACAGAGATACTCGGAATGGATTTGAGTCCGTCGACAAATTGCTCACTGAATCGCGGGTCTTCAATCACTCGAGGATCCATCCCATAATCGACTCGGTTTTTCCCCCAGGCGTAGGGAAACCCTTCTGCCGGCAATCCATCGGGAGATTGGTGTGCGACATCGGAGGCAAACAGATAGGAATGGGTTTTAACCTTAGACGGCAGATAACCCGACTTGAAGGCTGCTGCGCGAATCACGGTCGTCTTCGCAATACGAACAGGCGCCTCGTAGGCGATCCCTGAATCCATTTTGGGCTCAGATCCGTCCGTTGTATAACGGATAATCGCACCGTTGGTCTTCGATTTGAGCTCTAACTCAAACGGGCCCTCATAAAAATCCCGTTTTTCACTTAGAGTCACTGATTTAAGATTGCCGAGCAAGGGCGCCCCATTGGCTTCTCCAGGTGTAGGCTGTAGCAGAAAATCACTGTATTCACGAGGCGATGTTCCCGGGGACCAACGTGAGGTCACTCCATAGGACACATTGGTTTGCTGTTCCGGATATTCCTTCCCAAAGTCCTGAATGACGGATTCCCCATCTCGATCGACCAATGCGAGGTAATCCCCTTTCACACTGAGACGGAATTGATCCTTATCCGCTTTCTCATTAGAACTCTCGCCGGCCCAATGCAACCAGTAGGCTCCAGGCTCAATGAATTCGGCAGGCAACGGAAACTTGGCGAGATTTTTTCTAGAATCCGTCAGATACAGTCCCTCAAGGTTTACCGGAGTCTTGCCAAAATTGTGCAATTCAATCCAATCAGAATACTTCCCGGTTTGATCTGCTATGACCGAATCATTGGCGGCCATGAATTCGCTAATAATAACCGTTGGTTGCGCCACCACAGTGGCAGGCCCTGCAAGCGACAGCACTGCCCCAACGAAGGCGGCAAAGCACAATGGATCTGAGTTCTTTCTGATCATATACGAAACATTCACGGTTCCCCCTAAAACCACACCGATCTAACGAATAGGACGGTGAAACGGACGAAACAGGACTCAATAATACAATACAGAGACAAAAAAGCATCAAAAACGTTACACGCCCCCCAAGAGTCTCTCAAAACTCAGATATCGATCCCGCCGCCCCTCATTCTACGCTCTCCATTTTACCTTTCGCATTATGAACGAATGCAGATAGTCTCGCGATTCAAGAACACCCATGAAACGCCTACTCAGCATCTGCAGCTCCGTTTTCCTTCTCGCATTCGCATCCGAGCTCTTGGCGAAGGAACGGCCCAACTTCCTCCTTATCCTTCTCGATGATTCAGGATGGACGGACTTGGGATGCTACGGCAGCAACATTCAGACACCCCACATTGACGGACTGGCCCGCGAAGGAATGCGGTTTAGTGACTGTCATTCAGCCGCTCCCAACTGTTCGCCCTCTAGGGCTGGACTCCTGACCGGGCGTATTCCTCCACGCCTTGGGATTTATAGCTACATCCCGGAGAATCACGTGATGCACCTTAGGGATGAAGAGATCACCCTTGCTGAACTGCTCCGCTCAGACGGATACACCACAGGGCACTTTGGAAAATGGCACTTATCCCGACTTCAGTCAGATCAACCAGGGCCACAAGAGCAAGGCTTTGACTATTCTCTCGGAACCAACAACAACGCGAAACCCAGCCATCACAACCCCTCCAATTTTATTCGCAATGGAAAAGCCCTCGGAAGAATCGAAGGTTACTCCTGCCAGATCGTCGTCAACGAGACCATAAAATGGCTGGACGAGACCAAGGCCGCGGATGATAAGCAACCGTTTTTTGCCTGTGTCTGGTTTCACGAACCTCATACACCAATCGCGTCTCCCCCAGAACTCACGAAGAAATACCAGCGACTGTTTCCTGAGCTATCGAAGAAAGAAGCCACCTATCACGCGAACGTTGAGAATGTAGACCGAGCAGTTGGCCGGCTTCTCAATCAGCTGAAAGAGCGCCAACTCGAAGAGGATACCGTCGTATTTCTCACCTCAGACAACGGCCCCTTGAATCGTTTTTCTCGCCAGGGATTAAGAGGTCAGAAATCCAATGTTTGGGAAGGAGGGCATCGTGTTCCAGGCATTGTCCGATGGCCCGATCATGTTCAAGCAGGGAGCGAATGCCAAACGCCAATCAGTGGCGTTGACTATCTCCCTACCGTCTGTGACATCGCCGGAATCGCACCTCCCGCAGATCGGATTCTCGACGGACAAAGCATTCGTCCCCTTCTCCTGGGTAAAGAGAGCAGTTTTGAAAGACGCAAACCACTCTATTGGTTCTTCTACCGCCTGACACCAGCCATCGCAATACGAGATGGCCAATGGAGTTTGATCGCAGATACCACTGACTCACATCGACCGAAGGCACATCCGCTGCTCAGGGAAGATATACCCGCAATCCGATCAAGCACCCCCAACGATTTTCGCCTATTCAACCTCGACTCAGATCTTCGACAACAAACCGACCAAAGCGAAAATCACAAAGAGAAATTCGAACAGCTAAAAAGCAAACTACGACAACTGCACGAAGAAGTGGTCCAAGAAGGTTACCAGTGGGAGATTCCTCAGGAATTCGGACTAAAGAACAAACGACGTCTGTGGCCTTCTGAATAAAGACCGCAGATCGCCGCAGAGCAAACACGGACTTGAACGCACCTTCCAGCTCCATTACCCTGTGCCACTTGTCACCCAAAGAGCCAATGAAACCGCTAAAGGCAATGACCGTCTTCGTTTGGGCGTTCCTGGTTCTAATCCAGCCAGCAGTCGCCGACATCTTCCTCGCTGAGGTAAAGCCGATCTTAGAAACCCATTGTCTAGGCTGCCACAACCAGAATACCAAGAAGGGAGACCTTTCCCTCGTCACCAAGGCAGGAGCAACGAGCTACGAGAACGATATTTTCTCGCCCGCTCCGCTTAAAAAAAACCTCCTCCTCAGGGTCATTAGTCACCAAGAAACGGCTCCACCGGAGATGCCTAAGGATCGCCCGCCCTTATCGCCTGCCGAAGTAGAAACGATAAGGAACTGGATCGCGAGCGGCGCTCCTTGGCCGGAAGACGCCCGACTGAAGGAAGCGTCAAAGGCAGGTACTGACTGGTGGGCCTTTCAAGCTCTTCGGCAAGCGACTCCAGGCGGACCATCGAGTATTGACGAATTTATCCATGCCAAACTCGAAGCCGAAGCGATCAAACAAAATCCACCTACGGATCGCCGCACCTTGATTCGGCGCGCCACGTATGACCTCACGGGACTTCCCCCAACCCCCCAAGAAGTCGAGGCCTTCATCTCAAACAGCGATCCCCGAGCCTATGAACAGCTCATTGACCGACTCCTGGCTTCGCCGCGATATGGAGAACGTTGGGGGAGACATTGGCTCGATGTCGTTCGCTTTGGAGAGAGTAACGGATTCGAACGCAATGTGCTCATTAATAATCTATGGCCGTTTCGAGACTACGTCATCAAATCGATCAACGACGACAAACCCTTTGATCAATTCATTCAGGAACATCTCGCTGGTGACGCCATCGCGGCAGGCAATCCACAAATTGAAATTGGCAGCGCCTTCCTTGTAGCGGGCCCCTATGACGATGTCGGCAACCAAGATGCCGTTCAAGCTGCCCAGATTCGCGCCAACACTATCGATGAAATGATCAGGGCCACAACTGAAGCATTCCTCGGTATGACAGTGGGATGCGCTCGCTGCCACGATCACAAATTCGACCCCATCGAACAAGCCGACTATTACCGCCTCTACGCGAGCTTCGCGGGCATCCGTCATGGATCTGCCGACTGGACAACGCCCCAGGAGAAATCGAACTACCGGAATAAAGTTGAGCCATTGAACGACCAAAAAAAGGCCCTCGAAACACAAGTCGAGCGGATTAACGAAACCGTGCTCAGCAGAGCCGAAACCGAGGCCTCCGACTACGAGGCAGCATGGACACGGCCTAAGATACAACGAACCGGAATTGAGGACACCTTCCCTCCGATCAAGGTCAAGTACCTTCGCCTTGTCTCCGAGGGCCAAGATGTCAATCCGAACAACAAACGAAACTTCAATATCGATGAGTTTGAAGTCTGGTCTAGCGCCCCCGCGCCCAAGAATGTTGCCCTCGCAAGCAACGGCGCGACCGCCTCAGGAGAAGCCCGTCAAATCGAAGACTTCGCCAATGCCTACGACGCTGGGCTTGCCATCGATGGCGAGTTTGGGGCCCGATTCATCGCAACAGGCGGCACTCTGACCATCAAACTCGCGCACCCCACCCTCGTCGACCGCGTCTTCTTCTCGAGTGCGCGCGGGGAGCGAGTTCCAACACAAGGGAAGTTTACCTTCGTGGGCGAATACCGTATTGAAGCCTCCCTTGATCAGGAAAACTGGAAAACCATTGCGACTAGCCACGATCGGCAGCCGGTCAATGATGCCTTTCGGAATCACCGGCTCCGCCAAGCCGCACTTCGCAAATCAGAACGACAAGAACTAAAGCGCTTGCAGAAACAACTGGCAGACTTGAATCGGAAACTCAAATCGATCCCCCGCCCTAGAACCGCCTTTCTGGGACGACGAAGCGACTCGGAAGCTCAGAATCCTTTCCACGTATTTCAAGGAGGCGACCCGCAACGCAAAGGCCGAAAAATCGTTCCGGCAAGTCTCTCGACCTTGCGCTCGGTGACTCCGACATACACGCTCGAGGACGAAACCCCCGAAGCCGAACGTCGGACCGCGCTCGCCAAATGGATCACCCACCCTAAGAACCCCTTGACGGCGAGGGTGCTCTCCAATCGCATCTGGCACTACCATTTCGGAACCGGCATTGTTGATACCCCAAGTGACTTTGGCTATATGGGCGGACGCCCAAGTCATCCTGAATTGCTCGACTTCTTAGCCAAGCAACTCCAGCGCTCAGGCTGGCGAATCAAACCCATTCACAAACTCATCATGCTATCCCAAAGTTACCAGCAGTCGTCAGCCTGGAACGAAGCGGCAGCGCGAGTTGATGGGAACAGTCGCCTTCTCTGGCGATTTCCACCTCGACGATTGGCGGCCGAAGAGATTCGCGACACCATCCTGCAAGTGACAGGAACACTCCAGCATCGGTCAGGAGGCCCTGGATTCCGCCTCTACAAATTCATGCAAGACAACGTTTGCACCTACGAGCCACTCGACCATCATGGCCCCGACACATACTTCCGCGCCGTTTACCATCAAAACGCTCGAGCAGCTGTCGTTGACCTGATGACAGACTTCGACCTTCCGGATTGTGCTTTCTCAACCCCCCGCCGAGCTGGAACGACGTCGCCTCTTCAAGCCCTCACACTGCTCAATCACTCGTTCACCATGGATATGTCACTGGCCTTCGCCAAGAGACTAAGCGGAGGGGCTTCCACAGAGGCCAAGATCCGCGAGGCCTTCAACCTCGCCTTTCAAAGGGCTCCTAAACCCGATGAACGTCACTCCTCAAGAGCCCTCGTCGAGCAACACGGTTGGCGTGCGTTTTGCCGCGCCATGCTTAATGCTAACGAACTCATTTACCTCGACTGAATCATACGATGAACCCTGATCTCATTCGACAAACTCGGCGCGACTTTCTCGGAAACGTATCCTCCGGCCTCGCAGGCATCGGGCTTTCGAAACTCCTGAGCAATGAACTGCGAGCAGAGGCCATCACCGGACCGCATTTCGCCCCCAAGGCAAAACGGGTTCTACAGATTTTTTGCCCCGGAGCAGCGTCTCATCTCGACCTTTGGGACTACAAACCCTCGCTGATCAAGTATGATGGCAAACCACTGCCGGGAGAGGAGAACATGGTTAGCTTCCAAGGCAAGAACGGTAATATTATGAAGAGCCCCTGGCCGTTTGTCCCCGCAGGCCAATCAGGAAAACACATCACCTCAATGCTTCCCCATCTGGCCAAGCACGTCGACGACATCGCCTTCCTTCATGGGCTGCACTCCAAGACGAACACCCACGGCCCTGGTTGTGTCTTTGTCAACACCGGACACCCGACGGAGGGGTTTCCAGCCGCTGGAGCCTGGGCGAGCTACGCGCTCGGATCTCAGAATGAGAATCTTCCCACCTACGTCGCCATCCAAGATGTTCGAGGAGAACCACCCAACGGCAAAGCGAATTGGAGCAACGGGTTCCTCCCTGCCCGTCATCAAGCGATGACATTGGCAGCGCATCGCCCCATACGGAATCTGACGCGTCCAGCTCCAATCAGCAGCTCGGAAGAAGCCGAAACTCGAAACTTTCTCAAGATCCTCAATAGTGCCCATGCCGCCGAACGGCCACAAGAGTCAGAGCTTCAGGCGCGAATCGCAGCCTATGAACTCGCGGCACGCATGCAGCTAAGCGCCCCGGAGGTCAGCGATCTAGCCGCAGAACCCCAGCATATTCATCGCCTCTATGGGACCGACTCGAGCAACCAACTCAAATCCGCTTACGCCCGTAACTGCCTTCTCTCAAGAAGGCTCTTAGAGCGAGGCGTTCGCTACGTGAATCTCTACTGTGCGTCGCGAGCTAGCGGGGTGGACGGGCTACTCAATTGGGACGCCCACAAAACCCTTCGCGCCGACTATGATCGTCATTGCCCCATTTTTGATCAACCCACGGCCGCCCTGCTCACTGATCTCAAGCAACGGGGATTGCTCGATGAAACCCTTGTTCTTTGGTGTACCGAATTTGGGCGTATGCCTACCCATCAACAAGGAACCGCCGGCAGGGACCACAACCCCGACGCATTCACGCTTTGGATGTTGGGCGCTGGCGTCAAAGGAGGCCTCAGTTACGGCGAAACCGATGAATTTGGCCGACGAGCCGCCGTCAATCGAACGACGGTCTGGGACTTTTACGCCACCGTCCTCCATCTTCTTGGGCTCAACCACAAGCAGCTAACGAAATATCACAACGGATTCGAGCGCCGCTTGACTGACGTGCACGGAAATGTGATCCGAGAGGTCCTTAGCTAGGCCTTCACCCTAAGTTCGGCTTGAATTTTAAACCGTCCGGAGCAAGGTCTCCGAGAGAAGACTCAAGCTCGCTCACTTGGCCTGTGGCTTTCCGAGCAGCCGATTTCGGCACCGGAACATCGAACTGATAATTCGGATCCGACTGCTGACGATCCCAGGTCTCAAGCATCTCACGCCAAGCTCCCACGAGGGTCTTCGGCGGTGGCATATCCGCCGCCAGCTCACGGCTAAGAGCCTTCAATCGATAACACGGCACGGACGCGTACATGTGGTGTTCGGTGTGCCAGTTCATTCTCCAGTAGAGAAACTCTGAAACCGGATCCAGACGGATCGAGCGAACACACTTTCGAAAGTCTGCCACCCTATCCCGCAGGCCACAGTGCTGAGTGAGCCCAATGAAATAGGAGAGCCAATTGGCGATAAACGGCCCAACAGAGATCAGCAAAGGGATTACCCAAAGCCCCGTGACGATGGACACAATCAGGATGCTACAATGTATGAAGAGAGTAACACGGGCGAATCGAATTGATTTTCGATGCTCCTCAGGCTGGTCTTCGTGCAAAGCGCTCAACCATTGCTGACTCGGGAGATAAGGGCGATCGATCAAACCACAAGCGATCTTCACAGTCGCGACAACGGATCGAATAAGCCCCCCTTTTCCGAAAGTTCTGCCCCGTTCCGTGAACAAATTCACGGTAAACATTTGTAGCAGAAATGTCTTTCCGACTGAAGGGTGCAATGGCAAGAGCACTTCGCCGTCACCCTGAGGATGCAGCGTATACCGGTGATGGTAAGTATGACTCACGTTGTAGTCAAACGGATCGAACCAACTCACGACACTGATCGGATAAAGAAACAAGCGATTGATCCACCGGGTGCGGAACACTGTTCCATGTCCTAACTCATGGGGAGCGATCCCCGAAAAGAAGCTAGTAACCGTGCCATGCAGGAAGAGGAAAAAGAAGAAACTGGGCCACGCACCAATGCTCCAGAAAACATAGCTCAAAGTCCCCGTAAGCAGAAAAAGCAGCACGTGCCCACCGGCCTGTAAGAATCCCTGGCAATCACTTCGTTCGCTCAGCTCTCGCAGACGAGCGGCTGAGAGTGGCGAACGGTACCAAGACACACGCAAATCCTGGCGTACCGTGGATAAAGGAGCAAAGCTCTCCCTATCGGCACTCATCAATCCCCCCCATCGTCTCAGTCTCAGGCGCGTTGTCTCCCCAGCAAGAGACGGCGGCTAGTGATCGCGGTTCGCATGTTCATGATCGCCATGTCCCCGATCGTCGTGTCCATGATCGTCGTGCTCGCGAGCGCCTCCGTGATGTTTCAGTTCAAGTTCCAGTCGATATTGGTGCAATTTGAATTCCGCAGCTTTTAGCGCAAGTTCCCGCCCCTTCAACTCAAGTTCCCGTTCCCGAAGATCTAACTCCTTTTCCCGAAGGTGAAGCTCGTGCTCGCGTATTTCCAAATGACGACTCATTGCCTCAAGTTCTTCTCGCTCTCGGCGAAGCTTGCTGCCATCCCGCCCCTGCTCCGAACGCTCTCGCATCTCCCTCTGCTCGTGCTGCTCAGCACGTTCTCGATCGCCACTTCGCTCACGCATCTCTCGTCGCTCGTTCCGCTCAGCGCGTTCTCGGTCTCCCCGCCGCTCACGCATCTCTCCTCGCTCGTGCTGCTCAGCACGTTCTTGATCTCCTCTCCGCTCACGCTGCTCAACACGCTCACGCATCTCTCTCCGTTCGTTCCGCTCAGCACGTTCTCGGTCTCCACTCCGTTCGTGTTGCTCTTGTGCCAAGACTGATTGGCTCACCGCAACAGCCATCACAAAACCTAGTATTTTCTTCATTTCGATTTTCATTCGCATGCCAGATCATAGCAGTGTTAGAAAAAACCTCTAGCAAAAGAACGCCCCTGCTGGCGGAGATCCAGCATTGCCTCTGCCTCAGAATCGTCTTAGAAAGGAAAAAGAAAATGGGATTCAGCTTCAGGAGTTTAGTGAGAGAACGAACGATCTGGTTACCCAACTGGAAGGGATGGGGGCTCATCATCGGCATCACCCTGCTAGCAGCCTACGCCTCCATCAAGTTTGCCTATCCCCTGCTTGCCCCAACCCAACGCGTTACCGCCAACATCCTGATCGTCGAAGGTTGGCTTCCCGAGTATGCTCTGGAAGCAGCAATCGATGAGTTCAAGCAGCATCCGTACGAGCTCCTCCTAACTAGTGGAGGTCCCTTGTGGGAAGGGCACCACGCCTCTGGATTTCATTCGTACGCGGAACTCGCGGCCCAGGTGCTCCGTTCACTCGATTTCAAAACGAACCAACTACATGTCGCCCCAGGCCCCAAAGTATGGAAACACCGGACCTTTCAAAGCGCCCTGGCAACAAGCCAGTACCTTGCCGCATCTAAAATCGAAGTCACCGGAATCAATGTCATGACACTGGGACCCCACGGACGACGGACAAAGATCATTTACGATCGAGTCTTCGAATCTCAATGCCCAGTCGGCATTATCGCCCACCCGTCTTCAGAGTATGATAAGGACCGTTGGGGGCGAACCAGCGAAGGAACGAAACATATCCTGACTGAAACAATGGCCGCGACCTACGAGTGGATTTTTCGTTCCGGGCGTTAGGGAGACCGAGATTAGGGAGATCTACCTCGTTATTGAAAAAAGATTGGTGGGCCCAGTAGGACTTGAACCTACGACCAAACGATTATGAGTCGCTTGCTCTAACCAACTGAGCTATGGGCCCTTAAGCAAGATTTCGCCGCTCGGCGATGCCTTGACGCCGAGGAGTCTGCCAAAAAGCCTCCTCCGGGCAAGGGAAATTACACCAATCTGGACGACTTCTCTGATCCAAAGGAAGCCAGGCATCCATCGCAGGCTCATTTTCAAGGCATCCCCTCACGCCCAACAAACTGGAGAGCGCATTCTCAGTGGTTCGACGCAACAAGGGACGAGTGAAACGTTTCATCGGCCAAGGGCATTCCCACAACTGCCCCCTTTCAATGGCTTCTGCCGGAACGAGTTCCAAATCAAATCGCAAACCGCAGTCTACCAGGGGATTGGCAATGATTCTGATTATCAGCCAGGAGAAGCCCAGTCGGGGAATGGAACGGCCAGTCAACGGCACTTCCTGAACGATCTTTGATTCAGATCGAAAAAAACTCAAGAACCTGTAACACTCCCCGCCTCCCCTGTGAATATGATGTTGTAATAACGAGAATCCGCTACAACGCAGCAAAGTCTCGCGGACGTGGCAGAATCGAAAAACCCAATGATGACAAGCATTTCAAAGATCCTCGGAATCACGACCCTCGTGTTTCTCCTGCCGGCGGCCAATGCTGGCCCCCTTGATCAACTCAACATCGCTTCCGACACCAAATGGCTCGTTCATTTAGACTTTGAGAGTTTCCGAGGCACGCAAGTCGGCGATTTCGTCAATCAAAGCATCCTTGGCCCCCATCGCGACAAGATTAGAAACGATTTTAAGAATGATTTCGATTTTGATCTCGACTGGGACAAGATCAAATCAATCACCGCGTTCGGTAGCAATTATCAAATCAAGCCTGAGCAGGCAGGACTAATGATGATCAGAACCGAACCCCAATTGCAGACCGATTTTCATCAACTGCTCGAGTCAAAGGTCGATTCAGGATTCGGGCCGCTAAAGATTCAGGCAATTAAATCCGAGCTCAACCACCTCTACGCGATTGCAGGAGAACTCTACATCGCCGTCGAACCCAACGGAGTCTTTCTTGTTGGGAAATCTCGAAAACAAGTCGAAACGGCGAAAAACTCACTCAGCACGAGCGGTATCCCCATAGCCGAAGCGGAAGCCTTCGCCCAATACCCCAGCCTCCCAAACACCATGATCTTCATGGCTGTCGCCGATGCTTTCGGGGATTTCGAAGGCATTCCTGCTCAAGCTCGTGTCCTGCAGCTCTCGAAAGGCGGGCGACTGGCACTTTGTGAGACTGATGAAAACATCATGTTACAGCTAGAACTCAAGACCAAGGACAAGAAGACGAGCCGACAGATCCATTCCGTTGTGCAGGGCATGGTCACCCTGGCGATGCTTGGATCCGACGATGAACGTTTGATAGAATTAGCAGAAGCAATCCACGTCTCCAGCGGCGAAGCAATCGTGACCATGAAACTCGAGCTAGCGATCGATCGAGCTCTCGGTACGTTAAAGCGCTTCACGAAGTAGGCGAGAGGCATCCTAGACCTAATGCTTGAAGCACCGTCAGTGGATACGGAACATCAAGAGATGAGTGCCGAAGACTTGGCACTCCAATGCCAAGACGGCTGCCTGGAGTCTTTCGAGTCCCTCGTGGCGCTCTTCGAACAGCGAATTGTCAACTTTCTTAATAAGATGGTTCGCAGTCGCCAGGATGCCGAAGATCTAGCGCAAGATACCTTTGTCAAAGCTTACAAAAACATTCACCGCTTTGATCCGAAGTACAAATTTACGACCTGGCTTTTTACCATTGCGAAGCGAACGGCAATGAATCACTATCGCGCAGCGAAATCAACCGTTGAACTCACACCTGAAAAGGAAATCGACGAGCGGGATCCATCGGTAGAGCTAGAAGAAAAAGATCAAGCTGAAGGCCTTTGGGAAAAGGCTAAACGACTCTTGAAACCCAATCAATATGACGCCCTTTGGCTTCGATACGGAGAGGGATTCACCATTGGAGAAACAGCCAAAGTCATGGAGACAAACGAGTTGAGAGTCCGTGTCTTACTGCACCGAGCACGAAATAAGATGGCACAACACTTAACAAGCCAGGCCGAGAGCCAGTAAGGGCATGAATCATAGCAAACGATGAGAGGCAATGGACTGATATGATAAGCTGCTGGTTAACACGGAGAGACATCGATCGTTGCATGGACGACGGCACCACCGTGTCGCACAAAGTCCAGCAGCATCTACAAGGCTGCGGTGCCTGCGAGCATCACTATCAGCTTCAACAGCGACTGATTAGCCAACTTTCCCAACAAGCGCCTCAAGACTGTTTTGAGCCCTCCCCGTTCTTACGAGGAAAAATTGTCGCCGCCGTTCGGCAAGCGGCCGAAGGCGGGCCTCAGACTGCCTCTGCTCCTCGTATTTCTTGGATGGGAGGACTCGCGTTTAGCTCTGTTGCGGCGCTTGCAATCGCCTTCGGAGTAATGATGAACCAGCCTGAACCTACCCCTCCATCGGCAGAACTCCTCACTCGAGTGATCCAGCTCTCGGGAGATCAGGTATTGGAAGAAGCGACGGGACAAGATTTTGAAGCCTGGAGCCTTTCTCTGAACCAGCCCCTCGAGACAGAGCTTCAGCTTGTCATGAATGATGCCCGTTCTGCTATTGATTCGCTAGCAGCCAGCTTTATTCCGGAGAGTTTTCTCGCCGCCAATACCAGCTTGACACAATAAGGGAATTCATCAGGGGGCAATATGAGTGAATCGGTCATCGAAACGAGGGATTTCTCAAAGTCCTTCGGCAGTCAAGAAGCCTTGAAAAAGGTCTCGGTTCAAGTTCCCCCAGGCGCCATTGGACTTCTCGGTCCCAACGGAGCAGGTAAGAGCACTTTCATGAAGTGTCTCCTCCAATTGATTCCGGCAAGCAGTGGAACAGCCTCCATTCTAGGCAAGGACGTCGGCAAGGAAGGAGCTGAACTTCGTAAACGAGTGGGCTACAATCCGGAACAGGATTGTCATATTCCCGGAATGGTAGGCTGCGAGTATGTCACCTATTGTGCTCAACTTTGTGGCCTTCCCTTCCAAGCGGCCCGCCAACGGGCGCATGAAATGTTAGATTTTGTAGGAATGGGACAAGAGCGCTACCGGAAAATCGACACCTACTCAACCGGAATGAAGCAGCGCCTCAAGCTGGCTCAGTCAATCGTACACGATCCCGAGATTGTTTTTTTAGATGAACCCACCAATGGGCTAGACCCAAAAGGCCAAGCGCAGATTTTAGATCTCATTTCGAGTTTGTGGACCGTGCACGGAATCTCAGTCGTCCTTTCCTCCCATCTCTTGCACGACGTTGATCGGATCTGCGAACAAATTATCATTATCGCGCAGGGGAAGGTTCTCGTACACGACACGCTCGAGAATCTGAAATCAAAACGCAAGGGAGCGGCTGAAATCGTGGTCGCATCGCGCATGGACGATGTTCACCGAGCATTCAAGCTAAAATCCTGGCATTCCGAATTACTCCCAAACGGGCACATCAAGGTTGAGCACGGATCTCAAGATCTCAACCCCATTATCGACCTGATGGCTGAGATCCAGGTCCCCCCCCTTGAAATCATCCCGAGCCCAAACGCCTTAGAAGAACTCTTCGTTCAAGCCCTAGAGACCGCTAATGAGCCTACATGACGTCACCTACCAGCACTGGGAAGGGCAACACAAAGGGATCTGGCATCGTCGCTGGGTCATAGCCGCCAACGGGCTGCGTTCTTGCCTCGACAACAAATGGGCTCGCAATCTCATTCTCTTGTCGTGGATATTGGGCCTTATCCAGATAGCCATTCTTTTTATCGTCGGCCAGTTGCTCGTCGAGGACAGCGTCGTCTTCACACTGGTCGCCCAATTCGACCCGCAGGTTCGACTGATCGTCAACGGTCTCGTCAGCTGGCTGATCGATCATCCTGAAATCTCAGTCAGAACCACCTATAACATCTTTTTCTACTTTTTCGCGACCAACCTTCGCTTTCTCGCGATGGCCTCGATCGTACTTGTGATTCCCCATCTTATCACTCGTGATCTGTCGAGCCGGGCGATCATAATCTATTCCTCCAAAGCGGTAAGTCGATCCGACTATTTCCTCGGTAAATTCGGAACGGTATTCGCGTTGCTCTCACTCGTCTGGCTAGGACCGCTGGTGACGGCGTGGTTTGCAGGAAATTTTCTTTCCTCAAATTGGCAATTCTTCTGGCACTCGAAGACAGCGCTCTTCAATACCCTCGCCTACACGCTCACCGCCATGACCGTACTGAGCATCCTGGCGCTCGGGATTTCATCCCTCTCAACCAAACCACGGGCTGCCACCAGTTATTGGATTATCCTCTGGTTCGTTGGCAATGCAGTCCGCGGCATTGGAGAACACACCAAACCCTGGCTTCAGCATGTCAGTATTTCATATGATTTCGATCAAATTGCTCTGTCGATCTTCAACCTGGCAGAGGAACTTCAAGTTGCCCAAGAGGCGATTCCGTTGCTCGGAGTCATGTTTCGAGAAATGCGCAACAATCCCTTTGGCTGGTTCGAAGCCAAAGATCTCACCGGCACAGTCACGGCGCTCGCCATTCTGGTCGTTGCTTCCATCGTCATCATGAAACAAAGGGTCAAGCCAGAATGAGCACCATCGTTCAAGCCGAAGAGTTGAGCCGTTGGTATGGAATCGTCATGGGGCTCAATCATGTGGACTTCTCGGTCCCCGAAGGCATCACGGGCTTTGTTGGCCCCAATGGCGCCGGAAAGAGTACGCTAATCCAAATTATCACCGGACAGCTAAAGCCGAGTTCCGGAACATTGACCGTCTTCGGGGAAGAACCGTATAACAACCCCAAAATCCTCGGACGAATCGGCTATTGCCCGGAAAGAGAATCTGTCCATACGGAGCTCCGCCCGATGGATTGGCTTCGGGGACTCGCATTGCTTTCAGGGATCCCCTCAAATGAAATTAACGATCGATGTGAGCATTTGCTCGATCTCGTCAAACTCCCCCGAGTCCACTGGAAAAAGCGGCTCGGACAATATTCCAAGGGCATGCGACAACGAGTCAAACTCGCCCAAGCGCTCCTTGCAGAGCCTGATCTTCTCGTACTCGATGAACCGATGAACGGACTCGACCCAATGGGAAGACAAGAAGTGTCCCAAATTCTAACGGAACTCGCTGCAGGTGGGGTGAATATTATTATCTCCAGCCACATTCTCGCCGAATTGGAATCCCTTTGTAAAAGCGTGATCATTGTTAGTTGGGGGCGCGTGCTTGCATCGGGCGAACAGAAATCCATTCGTTCCGAATTACAGGATTGGTCCGAAGAAATCGACATCCGTTGCGATCAACCAATCAAACTCGTCCGCACACTTTTTGACCGCGAACTCCTCAATGGCTTTGATATCGACGAGGAAGCCTCATCCGTCAACCTTCGCATTCGCAACCCTGAGGACTTCTACAATCAATTCACAGGTCTTGTTAAATCGAGCGGGATTACCCTCTGGGAAATGAGAAGTAAGAGTCGCTCCTTGCGAAACATCTTCGACCAGATGACTCAATAGATCGATTCGTCACAAGAAATACCACTCATGAGCACCCAAATCCCCAGTTTTTTTGCGGCGACACGAGGCCTCTGGACGCTCACCTGGCGATCTAAACTGACCTGGAAACGGGTCATCCCGGTACTAGCCAGCATGGTCTCGATCCCGATATTCACGGTATGCGTGATTAATCCGGGCCAGATCGATGGTTTCAATCGAATCGTCATCGATCTCTACTTTTTCGTGGTCGTTCCGATTTCATGCCTCATCAATTTCGGATCCATGATCCGAGATGAGTTACAAGATGACACCATTACCTTTCTGATCACCAGGCCGGTGAACCGAGCAAAGGTCTACCTACTGAAGTATGTCACCCTCACCCTCTGGGTACAAATCATTCTATTTGGAAACGGTATCGGCTTCTGGGCGGCAGGAATCTATCTCGATATGCCCCATATCTCTACCTTGGCACCACTTATTATCATCACCCAAGCCTTGGCCGTTGTCGCTTTCGGTGCCCTCTCTTCCCTGCTTGGAATGTTAACCCAGAAATACATCATTGCGGGTGTCGTCTACGGATTCATCGTCGAATTCGGGATCGGACAAATACCAACAAACATCAACGTGCTCTCGATCAGCCGGCATCTCAAGACGCTGCTGGCCCGCAACACCGAATTGATGAGTATGTATGACTGGCCGGCAACCGGAGGCAGCTTTTCGTTGGGGATGGTTGTCGGTGCGACAATCCTATTCTTGACTGCTGGCGCCCTCCTCTTCAATTTCCGGGAGTATCATCACACGGAAGACATGCAAAAGTCTTAGTCTGCCTTGCGAGTCAAAGCAGTTCAACAAACCCAAACTAGCACCGGGCCAGCCAAGTCGAACGATCCCCGGTAAGTCTTCCTAAAACGAAGAACAAGGGCCCTGGTTCATGGGGATTTGGGATTGTCTTGAAGATCAAGAACACGAGCACGGGAACGCTCAAAGTCGCCCTTCTAGAAGATTCGCCGCGGGCTGGCAATCCCAGAGTCTGGCTTAGCCAATTCGCTGCCCTACCCGAACCGAATTCCGGTGATTTTGTCAAAGCGGTTGCCGGGAGCAGCCACGCCCTCTTTCTTCACGCAGACGGCTCCGTGAACGCGACCGGGGCCGGCCATCATGGGCAAGCGAGCGTCCCATCCGGACTGCCACCCATTATAGATATCGCAGCCGGTCTCCTCCATTCTTTGGCGCTTACCAAAGAGGGAAGGGTTGTGGCTTGGGGCGACAATCGCCGAGGGCAATCCGAGGTTACCCCCAACCTTGGCCCCATCATCGATATCGCCGCCGGGACCAATCAATCGTTCGCTCTTCAGGCGAACGGACAGATCAAATCGTGGGGCGAAGGGCTCATCCCTCAGTCATTCGCAGAAGAAATGGTAGCTGGAGTCGTTGCCATTGCAGCCAACGGCGACCGACTCGCTTTCCGACTCGCCAACGGTCAGGCCGGAATGTACCCCTCATACTCTCACCTTCCTCTCACCGCCAATGGCCGAATGCTCTCTCTCTCAGTCGGCTTTGATAGCAACATCTATTTTATCGATTCCCAGACTCCTTCTGGTCCACTGCATCTCTCCATCGAACATTCCAGTCGGGAGGGCAACACCATTCTAACCCTCATAGCGTCTCTCGCGGGAACGACTCTCTCAGCCGAGGACGCGGAGCGGCTGATCCTTGAAACACGTTCGGATATGAGGAATGAAACCCCTTGGTTACCGCTCGCCAAGAAGCGTGACTCGGCGACCGGCGGTTTCCTGGTCCAGGCATCAGCAAGCGAAGGATTCCTGCGAGCTCGATTGCAGGAATAGGCTCCTAGCATTTAGCCTGAGTCGGCGTCCAAATTTTATTCCTTAAAGAATACCATTCACCCAAGAGATACCCCAGTGGATCTATTATTGGCGCAGATCGTGCTAGACTTTGACTAGCATAGCCAGCACCACTACCAACCACGATAAGAGATCCCTATCATGTCTAGAATCCGAACCACTCGAAGCCTTGCTGCAGTCGCTTGCCTGCTCGCTCTGCTCACTGCTGCTACATCCCAAATCAACGCCGCCAATGTAGAAATCCCCGATCCAAGCCTTCGAAGTGCCGTCAAAGCGGAGTTAGGGATAGCCGATACTCTCAACGTTACAGATGAGGACATGGAACGTTTGATTGAATTGAAGAGCAATATCGAGGGCATCGAACAACTGGGAGGCTTAGAGGCCGCCGTAAATCTAGAAACGCTCGCTCTGTCCAATCCCTCAATTTCGGATCTCTCAGCCTTAGATGGACTGCCGCGCCTGAAGACGCTAGGACTGTTTGGAAACCAGGCGAATTCACTTACAATGACACCGGGATTGGAGAATTTGACAGCGCTTGATCTCAGATCCAGCGCAACGGAGACACTAACGTTCTCGGTCCCAATGCCTAAGCTGCGCAGCTTAGACCTAGCCAACACACCGATCGTCGATTACTCATTCTTGAGAGAGCTACCGGGGTTAGAACACCTTGATATCAGTAGCAACGGGCTCGCTGACGTATCATTCCTAGCGGGACTGCATTCTCTTAGAACGCTGAACTTGGAGTTCAATTCGTTGAGCACACTCACCTTTCCTTCCGGTCTCGATTCGCTCACCACACTAGAACTCAGATACAATCAACTCACTCACCTGGAACTCCCCGCAGGCATGGAGCAGTTGACGATACTTGATATCACAGGAACCGGTGGCAGCGGACACAACGATTTGAGAGAGCTCATATTACCCAATGACTTAAGCAACCTAACCGAAATCCTGCTCCAAGGAAACAAGCTAGCGAGTCTTCGATTACCTGTCGGAACGACTCGTTTAACAAAACTCAACATCGGAGACAATCAGCTTAGAACGGTTGAAGTCCCGGTGGGTTTCCATCTCGATGATCTAGAGGTCATCGGCTACCCGAAACGTCGATTCTCGTTCTATGTCCCCCTAAGTATTAGGCCTGAGAGCGACGGCGTTGAAATAAGCTGGACTCAAGGAACGCTTCAATCGAAAAACGGACTCAGCGATCCCTGGTCAGACCTCACAGACGCGCGTAGCCCCTATATGCTCAGAACGACAGATCTTTCCGGATTCTTCCGAGTCCGGCCCGAGTAGATTCGCCAAGAGTCCCCCGCTCCCTTCTCCATTGGGCGTGAGTTATCAGCAGTGGTGCTGACGCCTAACTTGCACCACCGCTAGTACAACAGAACTTGCAGAACATTCATCGATAAGCCCGTAAAAAGAAGGAGCATCCCTACTCCACCGAGGGCTCGATCGCTAGAGACCGTCTTCAGTTTTTCCAGCACCCAAACAATCGATCGCGCCCCCAAGAAGGAAATAATCCGAAACAGAACCATTCCGCATCCTAGGACAAGGCCGAATAGCAATAACCGAGCAAGGGACAGGAAGATACCCTCGAAAGGCGACCGATCACTAAACGTCCCAACAACCATCTTCTCAAAGGCAATCGCCACGAGGATAACCATCAACCACCCGAAATCTGGTCGTCCGCCAGTTTTGAAGATTGCTTTCAAGCGAGTCGCAACTGGTTTCCGCTCCGCGCGCTGGCCAATCCAGCACTCGACGAATCTCGCTTTCTTCGGCCTCAGCCCCTCAACCAACACCAATATGAGACCAAGAAGTTCCATGAGAAGTGCTAGATACGAAAACAACGATCCGATGCTGTCACTCAACAACCAATCCATGATGACAAATCTACCCGCCGAAACGACTGAAATCCATACCGAAAAGTAAGCTACTCACCAAGAATGAGACTCATCCCCTCACCTCTAGCCTGTGAGATCGCGTGTGCATCCCTCTCAATCATGACTAGAAAATGAGATTGGCACCAAAATCAGGGATTAGAAATCGCTTAACTTGTCTACGCCATTTTTCTAAACGGCCTTGATCCATCTCCCAAAATAAATCACAAAGTTCGAAGTATTCCAACACGACCTCATACTCGCCCTGCTCTAGCAAGTCCTTCGCAAGGCTCATATTGGGACCAAATGAGTTCAGCCGTGGGGAGCCCGAAGTTCGCCCGGCAGCGAGCAAGTATTCCTTGGCCTCGTCAATTCCCCCATCTCTTAGCGCCAGACGGCCCAATACAAGATTCGCATCATGAATGCCTTGCCCGGCGTCTGGTTCATCACTACCAATCCCAGCCGTCACAGACTGAAGCTCTCTGGCGAACTTTTTTGCCTGTTCGAATTTCCCACAAACGAACGCCTCCTTCGCTGCGCATTGCAACGGGTAGTATCTGGCCCTGTCACTCTCTGCGCTCTCAAGGCTCTCAATCGCCTTGACATATCGCCTCTCAGATCGTTTTTGCTCGAGAGCATTTCTGATAAGGGATACGGCCAATAAGGTCACGAATACCGCCAGAAAGATTTCTCTCATGACACTTTGCTATTGAGACTCAACGTTTCGGTCGATTCTGTTCCACCACATAACCAAGTCAATGCCCATCCTCTATCCCTCAAGCCAAAACGTCTTCCACCACGCGACCATGGACATCGGTCAAACGGTAGTATCTGCCTTGAAAACGAAAGCTAAGTCGTTCGTGATTGATTCCCAATTGGTGAAGGATGGTCGCTTGGAGATCATGAACATGAACCGGGTTTTCGATCACATTATAAGAAAACTCGTCACTCCTGCCATAGCTCACCCCTGCCTTGATTCCCCCTCCGGCCATCCAAATGGAAAAACACCGCGGATGATGATCGCGGCCGTAATTTTCCTTTGTCAATTTCCCCTGACAATAAACCGTGCGTCCAAACTCGCCAGCCCAAACAACCAAAGTATCATCCAAGAGCCCTCGTTGTTCGAGGTCCGCAATCAAGGCAGCACAGGGTTGATCAATGTCCCGGCATTGCTTCGCGATGTGGTTCGGCAAATTACCATGCTGATCCCAACCACGATGGTATAGTTGGATAAATCGAACATCGCGTTCGGCCAAACGGCGCGCAAGCAAACAATTCGCAGCGAAACTTCCCGGCGTTCGCGCGTCAGGCCCATACTGGTCGATCACATGATCAGGTTCCCGTGAGAGATCTGTTAGTTCGGGCACCGAAGACTGCATCTTAAACGCCATCTCATACTGAGTAATTCGCGCCGCTGTCTCAGGATCGCCAAACTCATCCGCCTGCAATTGATTGAGTTGCCCGATGCCATCAAGCATGCGTCTTCGGGTTCGACGATCAATGCCGGCCGGATTCGAAAGGTAAAGCACCGGGTCACCCTGACTCCGAAGCTTCACGCCTTGGTGATCGGATGGAATGAAGCCACTCCCCCACAATCGAGAGAGGAGTCCTTGAGCGTTGGGCAAGCCGCTCCCTTTAGAAATCAGGACCACAAAGGCAGGAAGTTCTTGGTTCACCGATCCCAAACCGTAGCTAAGCCACGAACCAAAGCTGGGGCGTCCAGGTTGCTGCGATCCAGTCTGCATCAGGGTGATCGCTGGATCGTGATTGATCGCCTCAGTGAACATCGACTTGATCACGCAGAGACGATCAGAAACCGCTCCTGTATGAGGCAACAAATCACTAAAATACTGCCCATTCCGTCCGTAGGCTTGAAATCCGAACTGGGACGCAGCCACGGGAAAGTCTTTCTGCGAAGCCGTCATACCGGTCAGGCGCTGCCCTTGCCTCACCGAGTCAGGGAGTGCCGTCTTGTGAAGGGCTCGAAGCTGCGGCTTGTAATCGAGCGTTTCCAACTGAGACGGAGCGCCAGACTGAAACAGATAGATGATTCGCTTTGCCTTTGGCGCCTGATGAAGGGGCGTTTTCAACCGAGTGTTCTCGTTTCCATTACCGGCCGCCACCAAATGAGACAAGGCCGCCAAGCCAACTCCAGTCCCAAGTCGCCCGAGGAACTGACGCCGGGTCATCGCCGCCCGCTGCTCTTCGATTGCATTGATCACCCCGAACCCTGAGTTCATTTCTTTTGCCTAATGAAGCGTGATCACTTCATCTAAATTGAGAACCATACTCGCCACCAGCGTCCACGAGGCCAGAGTAACTGGATTCAAGCCCGGATCCACCGGCAATTCTCCAAGCTCCAAGAGAGCCACCGCCGAGGATTGATTCTTCTGGAATCGCGCGGTCTCGGCCGCGAGGGCACCGAGAAGAATCTGTTCTTCCGTCAAAGAAGGAACTCGACTTGTCGCCTCTCTAAAAAGCCAACGCACGCGATCCCCCTCACTGCTCTCCCCTCGATTCAGCAATCGGGTCGCTAATCCCCGCGACGCCTCGATATAGGTTGTATCATTGAGCAAGACCAAGGCCTGAAGAGGGGTATTGGTTCGCGCTCGCTGGACAGCGCAAAACTCTCGATCTGGCGCATCAAAGGTATTGAGCCCAGGTGGTGGGCAGGTTCGCTTCCACCAGGTGTAGACACTTCGTCGATACAGATTCGCCCCCGCATCCTGAATGTATTTCCCCCCACTGTAGGAGTCGTCCGCGACGATTACCTCCGTCCACAACCCATCCGGTTGGTAGGGTCGCACACTAGGACCTCCGAGGCGTGACTGGAGCAGCCCGCCGATCTTGAGCGCACTATCGCGAATCACCTCAGCTGCTAGTCGATAGCGAGGTCCTCGCGCCAAGAGTCGGTTCTCGGGATCCGATTGCCTCAGAAGATCCGTCATCGCAGAGTGCTGACGAAATGTGGCAGAGGTCAGCATCAATCTCAACAGTGCCTTCTGATTCCAATTCACACGAATCAACTCAGTCGCCAACCAGTCCAATAATTGAGGATGGGAGGGCCAAGCACCTTGGGAGCCAAAATCTTCCAAAGAGCTCACAAGTCCTCGCCCGAAGACGTGATACCAAAGCCGATTTACCGCTACACGAGCGGTGAGCGGATGCTCGGGAGCTGTCAACCACGATGCCAGTCCCAGCCGATTCCGTGGCGCGGAAACACCCAAAGGCGGGAATACCGACGGAACATCCGCCTCCACGGCCTCCAGCGGTTTGCTGTAGTCGCCGCGCATGAGAAGAAACGTTTTCCGTGCATTCTCGAGATCTTTCATCACCATTGCTGTTGGCAGCATTTTCAACAGCGCCACCTTTTCCTCCTCAAGGCGAGCTCGTTCCTTGTCACCAACTTCCGTTGCAATCGCCGTTTCGAGATCACGAAGCCGTCGCGATTGTGTCAGTGTCGGCGCAGATACCACGGGATTCGGATTCCCCACGTGCTCCTTGTGATACCCTTGTTCCGGAACCTGGTTAAAGAAGGCGAAGAACTGATAATACTCTTTCTGTGAAATCGGATCGAACTTGTGATCATGGCAACGGGCACAGCGCATGGTCATGGCCATAAAAACGGTGGCACTCGTCTGGACGCGATCAGCCACATACTCGAGGCGATACTCTTCATCGATGATTCCCCCTTCGGAGGTTACATTGTGGTTTCGATTGAAGCCCGTCGCAATGAGTTGATCCAAACCTGGCTCGGGCAACAAGTCCCCCGCTAGTTGTTCGGTGAGAAATTGATCGTAGGGCATATTTCGATTGAATGCCTGAATAACCCAATCACGAAAACGCCAGTTATACCGCGGCGTATCATTGTTGTACCCGTTCGTATCGGAATAGCGTGCGGCATCGAGCCAAAGAGAAGCCAAGTGTTCGCCGAAACGATCGGAATCCAAGAGCCGATCCACCACTCGCTCATACGCCCCGGCAGGGTCATCGGCACGTACTCGGTCCATGAACTCCGTTGAGGGGGGCAATCCGGTCAGCACATAGCTCGCTCGCCGCAGCAAGGTCTCACTATCAGCCTCCCGGCTCGGTTCAAGGCCGTCCATCTCCAAACGGGAAAGCACAAAGGCATCAATGGGATTGCGCCCCCAGCCTACCTGCTTGGTCTGAGGAAGTGGGTGACGCGATGGAGGGATCAATGACCAATGCGCCTCGTAGTGTGCCCCTTCCTGAATCCAACGCCTCAAGAGCGTTCGCTCTGATACCGATAGGCCGGCACCGGATTCCGAGGGAGGCATTCGTTCGTCATCGTCCAAGCTTTCGATCCGCTCGATCACAAGCTGTCTCTTATACACATCTGACGCTGCCGACG
>CAJXVR010000027.1 GCA_913061285.1 uncultured Verrucomicrobiota bacterium
ATCTACACTAGATCGCTCGTCGGCAGCGTCAGATGTGTATAAGAGACAGTTCTAAGGGAGCGCGGCGCCTTTCGTTTAGATCCAGTTCTTAAGATAAATCCACATTCGAACTGTTGCGTACGTCAGACCGATCATGATCGGAATATCGACCATCCGTAGCTTGCTGAATAGTGGTTTCTCTTGAGGGGGATGTTCGGTAATAATTTCGAGATGGTTTATTGTCACTGGCTCATCTGAGGGAAGATGTTGTCGGTGAAGGGCGGCAATCGCGCCCACTAACATGAAAAAAGTCGCCCGGTAGGCGAAGTCGACCGTCCAGCTGGAAGCCGCATAGGCGATGAGCAGAATGAAAAGGACTCTGCGTATTCGCTCTCGTTCTGGGTCGGTTGATTTGATTCCGTGGAGAGTTCTAAGGCTGACATAAATGAGCCCAACAAAAAAGAAGAGCCCCGGGTAGCTTAGCTCAGCACCGATCTGAACATAGGAACTGTGTGATGGTTTTTGGTATCCATGGGCATTGAAGAACGATGGGGGAAACTCACCGTAACCAAGGAGAACACCATCTTGAAGACACTTTTGGGCATAGTTCCAAGCGTTGACTCGGCCTTCGATTCCCGCCTCTCGTTCGCCATCGGGACGGCGAAGGTCTTCCATCCTGGGGAGATACATGATCGCGGCAGCGCCTACAGTGAGCATGATGGCTAGAATTCCAAGTTTGGTTAAAAAGTTCTTTCTCAAAGTCAGCATTGAGATCGTCATGACGTAGCCTGAAAGGTAAGTACCCTTCGACTGGGTCAGGTAGATCGTATAGGCAGGGATGATGGCGAGTCCGATTCCTTTGAGTTTCTCGAACGGGTTGCGATTCCACCAGAAGAAGAGATAAATGATTCCCAATAGAGGAATGACACTGTGTCCGAGTGCGTTGGGATTATTAAAAAGCGATGTGTTCAGAACCAGCCTGCCCTGCAGCCTCGCTCCATGGGTTCGGACATAGCTCTCAGTTGGATCAAATCCGAGTTCACTTGCCCAAGCCAAAAATGCTATCGCATAGATCATTAGCGCCCACCATTTGACGAAGCTCTTGATTCTCTCGTGGTTGTAGGCGACGAGGACAACTAAGAAGTAGAAAACGAAGAGATGATAGGTCTTTCCGAGAGTCTCAAAGAAGTTTTTTGAAGCGATACAAATCCAAAGCAGGTAGAGGATCATTAGTCGGTCATGGGGTGTCCGAAAAAATTGCGCAAAGCGCACTCCGTTCTCCCGGAGGAATAGTGATATGACCGCGAAGATGACCGTCAGCGTGATCGGTCGAAAATATCCAACCCAGTCGATCCATTCGTGGGGACGAATGTAATAGATCGTGAGGAAAGCGATGAGGAAGAAAAAGTCCATTACTTCCGCTTCTTGCTAAGCTCGATAGATCGGTTTTGACCGTGAAAGGGCATTTTAGCGGGCTCGTTAGGGGCGTTCCAAAATCAGATCAGGCAGCCGGAGCTTGTGATGTTCGCTCGGTGGTGATGAATGTTCCTGTGTCTTTTTGTAAGGATGTGAGATCGCGGGGGACCATCGGTTGCGGTGGAAATGGGCAATAGCGGGTGTTTGACCTGGCTGAGTTGTCGGTCTTGCTCTTTGAACTCATTGCTTGCGACGCAGTTGGGGGGGGGCATGCTGCGAAGGTTGCGATTAATTCCATGCCCATATTGTCGGGAATATGTTCGAATTGAGCGAGGCCAAATTCGAAAGAGTAGGGCATCTGTTGCGTCTGTTGAGTTCTTGGTATGTTTGAAGTCAGGAATCGAAGATCTGAATTTGGCCTGCTGGATTTCCTTGCGATTTCGCGTCTCAATAGTGTCCGTATCTTGGTTTCTTGAGAATTCTGGGGCCTACTACGGGCGTGGCGTGAGTCTGAAAAAACGAGCCGGCCCGGTCGGGGTGAAATTGAGCGGGCTTTCTTGTTCGTCGGGGAAGGCGAACCACGGCCCTGTTGGGTCGCTGGCTTGTTGGAGTTGGATGTCGAGCCGCTGGCTGGGCCACTCGAGTGAAATTCCTTGTGTGGATCGGCTTAGGCTGAGTTCCGGGACACTCAGGCGTGGTTCAATGAAATTGTTGAGATAGTTGTGTCGCCGGGTGATGTGGCTTATGAGCGAATTTACTGACCCTTGGCTGAGTCCTCGAATGGCTGCGCTCTCCTCAATCACGGGCGCTAGGGCATCCGGGGCATGCACTGAATTGTTCAATCGGTGAAACATCTCGAGAAATTCCGCTTCATAGGCGATGAAAAAGGAGTCCTTGATTCGATTCCACCATCCACTTCGATTGCCGACGTTGCCATGTCGACTTTCTTGAACGCCTCGAAACGGGTTGGCATTCGTCTCTCCGAAGGCCCCACCGAGCGTGTTGTCCATATCCCAGGGAAACATGCACCACTTTCCGTCATCGGCTTTCTTGTAGAGATAATGGTTTTGAAACATATCGTCGAAGGTGCCGACATAGTTGATTGTGCAGATGTAGCGAAGGGTTCGATCGACATCAAAGTGTTCAGATAGCCATGTTCGAAGCGCGCGAGGGCCCTGAGCTCGGGCCTGATGCAGCCCTTCGATCATGGCTTCTGGTGCGTCTTCAATTCCATCGAACGGATTGTTCTTCCATCCCAAGGTTTTTCGATTGTAGGTATGTTCATAGCGTTCTTGTTCACTTGAGCCATTCCTAGATCCGCGTATGAGCCGGGCGTCGCCCCAGCTCCAGGGACCTTCATCCCCGGTGTATCCCTGGGACTTGAAGAGATCCCCTACCTCACCAAACCATCGGGCCACTAGATCTCTTCCGGGGCGTTCGATTTGGAAGGCATCGTTGTTGTATTCGCAGCCGTTGATTCGCAAGTTTGCCCAACTCGTTCGTGGGGCAGGGACGCCCGCGAGTTCAAACATTTTGAAGGAGATGTGTTGGGGCCATCCCGATTGCTTCTGGAGGAGGATGACGTCCATTCCATTGTGGTTGCGGTGGGAGGGGAATTCGATGCGCCAACTACGAACTTGTGCCGAACCGTCTTGATGAGATTCGCAATCGAAGTTGATGGTGCTTCCGTTCCTTCTGTTCCACCGACTTCCTTGGTGACGGACGGAAACATCATGGACAATGCCATCGGCGACGAAAACGGCAGGAACCTCATCGTTCCAGCGTGGGTTCGCTCGGTTTTGGGAAACTCGCCCTGCTTGTGTCGCGTTGTGAAGGGCTCTCCAATTGCGAGATGAAATGAACAGATGATAGTTGTTAGGGAGATTTGAATCCGTTTGTGGATCTACAAAAAATGCGTGAGAATCAAAGGCATCTTGAGTGGGGCTGGGGGAGCGCTTGCTTGCTCCTTTGACGGTGAAATGAATTTGATATCGGACGATCGAATTGACGGGGAGCGCAGGAAGCGTCGCGCTCCAGAATTGGTCGTTGACCATGCGGTCTCCATTGACTCCCTCGTCGTTCAGTTCAGTTCGAGTCGTCGGTTCGTTGTCTAACTCAGGATCATCGATCCAATATTCGATCCAAGCGTCTTGGGGAGGCATTCCAGTAAACTCCACGAGGATGATCGGCCTTTCTTGACTGGTGACGATTCGAGGGGACGTTTCAGTGCTTAGCACACCCGTAGGAGAGGGGCAGTCTGTGTTCGTGAGTTCCGCGATTCCTGGGGTGATCTGTGTATGGGCCAACCAGTTGTTAGGGGCATTGCCTGTTTCGGTCAGGCAGAGGCGCTTAAGGGAAGTATCCTGACCGGCGTTGCCTCCATCGGCGATTGATGCCCAGGGAAAATCATCGTTGTATTGGATGCGGTCGGCGAGTCGACCATTCTGCTGAATCAGGAGAATCTCACCGCCACCATTTGGAAGGTCACCGAGGTACGGGCCAAACACACTTGCCGAATCAAGACTGTGGGCCGCGACCAATGAGATAGGGTCCCAGGCAAGGAGTAAGGCTTGCTCGGCTTGGATTGTTGTTTCCTCCGGGAAGACGAAGAAGATTTCTCCGGCAATGACCCATCCATCAAGGGAGACGGGGCTTGAGCTCGCGTTGACGATTTCGATGAACTCAGTGGCGCGGTCATCGCTTGTTCTCGTGGCTGGATGATAGAGGATTTCTGAGAAACGAATACTAGATTCGCTGGGGGCATCACATGATTCGATATTGTTTTGGCTCCCCGGCGAGGGACGATTTAAGGGAGAGGCTGTCCAATCGTCGGCTTGGCTCGAGGCTCGGTTGAAACAGGCGCGTTCGAGTGAGGCTCCAAGTCCGTCGGGAGTGATGGGCCAGGGGAATTTGTCATCGTAGCGGACGGTATCCATGACGATGTCGAAGGCATTTAGAAGGCTAATTCGTTCGCCTCGGTTACTGAGGGATCCTGCGTATTCGCCGATGATGGATGCGGGTTCGAGCCCATAGGCGATCTCGAGAGCTCGTCGGTCGTCAGCGATTACTAAAAAGGTGTCGGGTTGAATGACGGTTTCATTCGGGAAGACGAATTGAACGCCATTGAGTTCCCATTCCGATAAATCCAAGGGTTCGCTACCGATGTTTTTGATCTCAATGTACTCGGCCCGTTCAGACACGGGGTCGTGGTACATGAGTTCAGTAATGACGACGGATGGTGTGCTGGGCTGTTGATTGAAGTCGCCGGGGCTTGGGATTTCACTTAGTACCCAGGTATCGCTACCGTCGGGGTATCTGCCGATGCTCGTGTCCAGAGGCTGAGGGCCGAAGGCATAGGCGGCGATAACGGCACTAAGATCTTCCTTGCTAAGGAAAAGCTGGTCTCCGAGTGAGCTGATGGCAAATCCGGTGAGATCTGCGGAAAGCGGTAATGAGAAGACGCTTAGCGGATCGATTATCGTACCGCTAGGGATTCGATAGGTGTCGAGAGTTTCGCTTTTATCGGAAAGCCATAAGCCGCCCAGGTCGATGGATGAGTCGGTTGGATTGAAGAACTCGACGAAATCAGGGGCGGCAGAATGATTGGTTTGAATCTCATTGATTTGCAATCTCTGTGTGAGTTCATCGGTGCTTGGCTTTGGCCTGAGTGTGAGGTCGAGCTCTGGAGCTAGAACGAAATCCGAGGAGTTGTTGATTCCGATATTGTGACCTTGAATTGCAAGGATATTGGCTCCAATTGAGAGGAGGTTTTTGTGGGGCGTCAGATCGATGATTTCTGGTGGATAGTCGTTGCCGGCATTGGAATTCTGATTGAAGGCTGGAGGGGTGCCATTGACTCCGTTAGCTGCAACCCGTGTTCCGTTGAGGTAGATAACATAGCTATCGTCGTAGTGCATGGTTAAAGAGAGGGTTTCTAGTTGGGAAAGGTCCTCGTTTGCCAGTTCAAAGGGAATGCGAACATAGAGGGAAAGATAGTTGCCTCGCATATCTGAAAGGCGTGTGCTGACTGGGACGAGCTCTGATGCGGCACTGCTGTATCCAAAGCCGCTCGGACCTCGCAGCCAATCGCTGTTGGTTTCAAAATTGAGTTGCGTCCAGGCGATTGTTCCCGCTGATGGTTCTTTGATTCCTTTAAAGTACCTGCCAATGGTTCCTTTTTTGATCAGAGTTCGCCGGAGGCTTTCATTGGAGTCTCCGGTGAATTCTGGCCCTCCTGGGGAGCCCCCTCGATTTCGGCTGGCGTTCCAATCCCTCGCTGAGTTTGGGTTTCCCGAGGGGGAGTCAAAGATGAGTGAATGTCCCGTGCCATCGGCAGCGGCAGGCCAATCACCTGTAGTCCCATAGGTGACGCTAGCGATAATTTGATCCGCTGGACCTACGAGCCGGATGGTTTCTCCTGAATTGCTAAGCATTCCAGTATAACCGCCAAAGAGTCGCTCGCTAGGAACGGTTGATACGTGGGCGCTGACTGTCTTTGCCACGACAAGATAGCTGTGGGGTTGGACGAGAGTGCCTTCGGGGAAGGCAAATGTGATGCCTCGATCGAAGTGATGCCCAGAGAGGTTGACGGTATCGGGACCAGTGTTGTAGAGCTCTAAATACTCTCCTGAATCGGAAACATCTGTCTCTGTCACAGGCGTGGGGTGATACATGATTTCCGAAACGACGATCTCTGCCCGAGTTGCTAGCGTCACCAGACTGAGGAGTATGCCAACGAGTCCTAGTCCGTTTTTGAGTGGGTTTATCTGCCTTAAGATGTCGTCTGGATGGCTTCGCATAGGTCCTGTTGTTTTGCCAAATGTGTTTGGGATCGTAGGGGAGAGAATAGCAGGACACATTCCACATTGGCAGCTATTCCTTGCTTTCCCAGAGAGCGAGTGCGACCGCGGTCATCATGATCGTTGCCCCAATAAGGCGAGTGTAGAACGTTCTGCGATCCTGATGTTTTTCGGTGGAGCGGAATCGATGTCCAATCCAGCCAACGAGAAGCACGGACCAGAGTCCGCGGGAACTGTAGACGACATTCACCCCTGTAGCGTTGTCAAAGCTCACTACAGAAATTGCGACAAGAATCGCTTGAAGTGCGATAACCAAGGCTCCCACCAGGAGGGCTCTCATGCCGAGTCGATCGGCGTTCTTCAGTGGGTGTTCTGCGGCCCTGAGGAATAGGCTTGATAGCGCTGCGATGACGAGGAACGTTGCTCCCATGAAGCCTTTGGGACCGTAGCTTGGTGCCCATGCTTGGATAGAAGCATCGCAGACGCCAAAACAAGCCGTGCTCACGATTGTTAGTAGGATTGGAATGGAGATTCCTTTGCTGCGGGTTTGATCGCTTCGTCCAAGGATATAGATCCCTAGGGCTGCGAGTATCGTCGCGGTCCACATTCCAGGATTAATCGATTTTCCGAAAAAGACGGATGCTCCGATGGCAACAAAGACTGCTTTCATGCCCATAGCTGGCACAACGATGGACATGTCTCCTCTTCGGATCGCGGCGAAGGTCAGCCAATTACCAAGGAAGAAGAGGATTGCGCAGAGGGTGGGTTGATAGAGTAGCGCCTTTGGAAGGGGGGTAGACTCCAGGAAAAGCAAGGGAACGAAAACCAAGGCCATGATCCAGCTCGTGACAACGAAGGTATGAATGACGCTTATGCCATGTTCGAAGGCTTCTTTAAAAAAGAGACTTCCATAAGAGTACATCAGGGCCGCAACCACTGGCAGGACCATATAAAGGGGGATTGACATCGGGAATTGTACGGCCGCTTGCAGTCGTCGCCGCGATGACGCGACGTGAGGATTCGCTTGCAGGGCCTGATCGCTAGGGGCAAAGGCTGGCTAGTCTTCGGGCGGCGGAGAGGGTTGTGGGGGATGAATGAAATCAGTGGGCCACGCCTTGATAACGGCGTTCACGAGGGTGGCCAAAGGAATGGCGAAGAAAACCCCCCAGAATCCCCAGAGACCTCCGAAAATGAGAATCGAAACAATGACAGCAACGGGATGGAGGCTAGTGACTTCAGATAGAAGAATCGGGGCCAATACGTTGCCGTCTAAGATCTGAATGATTGTGTAAGCTAGGAGAACCCAGAAGAGCATCGGGTCCCATCCAAATTGATAAAAAGCCACCAAGGTAATGGGGATGTACATGATCGCAGCGCCAAGATAAGGAACCATGACCGACAGGCCGACAAAGAGGGATAGGATCAATGCCGAGTTGAGGCCAAACAGATTGAACGTGATGTGTGTCACGGACCATACCAGAATAATCTCCCAGAATTTCCCTCGAATATAATTACTCGTTTGGATGTTCACGTCGTGCCAAATCTGCGTGGCGAGGGAACGATCGTGGGGCAGAAATTGGATCAACCAGGCGATGATCCGCTCTTTATCCTTGAGGAGGAAGAATACGAGAACGGGCACCAAGACGAGATAGACGATCCAGACAACGAGGTTCTTGAACGAATTGATCGAAGTCGTGACCACCGTTTTTCCCAAGTTCGTGATTTCATCTTCAAGTGTCTTTGTCAGGCGCTGGACCTCGAGGAACTCACTGCTAGGTTCCGCAGGGCGAGGCGAATTTTTTGCGACATTGGATGTCGCCTCTGGCGGAACCGGTATGGGGTTGTCGGTATTGGACTGGGTGGTCTCGTTCGTTGCCGTCGCTACGATATTGGTTGAGCCGTCGGGGTTCCCCTCATCATTGGTTTTTTGAGCAAAGAGGTCGGGGAAATTTGTCTTTCTGAATTCTTGATAGCGGATTTCAGCCGCTTCTATTCCGGTCGTTGCGGCCCTCACGATCTTGGGGACATCTCGAAGAACGAAGCTCTGGAGCTGATTGACTACCGAGGGAACCAGTCCAAATGAAAGGAGAATGATTCCAACCAGAAATCCGATAAAAACAATGATGACAGCAAGGAGTCGAGGGATGTTTTTTCGTTGGAATCGCAGCACGATGCCATCGAGAAGGTAGGCAATGACGACGGCGGCGAAGAAGGGCGCGAGCATATCCCCAAAGAAAAAGATCACAATGATGCCCGTAAGCAAGAGGACACCGAGCAATGCTACTTGGGGATTAGCGAGTTGGCGGCCTAACCATCGTTTTATTGCGTCCATTCTTATACCACAGGTAGCGTTGATTGCATTCAACCGCAATCGAAACTGACCGGAATATTCTTACTCATCTTCCAAGAATCGGTCGAGTCGACTAATTTGCTCCTGAATCAACCGATGAGGAACCACCGATTCCCAGTCGGCTACGGAGTTGTATGATGAGTTGGTCACTGAGTTGCGTTTCGCCCTGGAGCGCTTTGTCGAGGATCAGCTGTCGCATTTGGTCGAAAGGAAGGAGTCCTATCCGCTCTGTTTGCCCACGGATTCTTGTGTGGTACTGATCCCATGTTCGGTGAGCCAAATTGAGTAACCCGAGAGCGCGGTCTTCTTGCCCAAGGGCGAGGTTGTAGTAGTGATTTGCCAGTAACCCTTCGATAATGATCCGCATTTCGTCGCTATGGGCTCGGCCCATTTGTACTTCGGTTCTGGTGACGGCAAATTGTTCCAGCCCTTGGGTGATATCTGGGTCATTCGGGAAACGAGTTTTCAGTTCTTGATACCATCGCGCCGACTCTTTGAGTCGATTATGGGTGAAGAGTAGGTAAACCGCATCTTTCAAGAAATTTGTGTGAGCGCGGTCAATTGTCGAGTAGTAGTTAGGATCTTCTTCCTCTTCTCTTACGATTTGAAAATGTTCGTTCACTCGATCCACAATGTCGAGGTTTGGTCCGTATTCAAGTCGGCGATCGGCGAAATTCTCGATGAGTTTGCCGCGCCGAAACGCTAGGGCGAGAGATTGCCAAATCGTTCGTCGGAGAAAATTTAGGCGACCATGCTCGCAGTTTTTCAGACCGAGATGAGCCCAGTAGATTGCATGTGCTTCAGGAAGACGCCAATCTAAGGGCCCAAAGCGTTCATCAACCTCCGCCATGATGTCGATATCCAATTGGTAATCAGCTTTTAGCCGGTCGGCCGTTGACTGGGCTTCTGGCGTGGAGCGCTGTGCAAGCAGTGTGAGATCCGGTTCTCGTCCTAGGATTTGGACCATCTGTGTGGCCCAGGCTTCCTTGTAGTATCGGTGATGTTCGTCCCGGTTTCCTCCGATCTTGTCTTGGTAGAAGCTGGCCAATTCGCGATAGATTTCTGGTTCCGTTGGATTGTATTGGAGCCCTTCGTTTCTGAGGAGTTCGATACCACTCTTGACCCAGAGCCATCGTTCGTGAGGGTCCTGAAGTTGGGGGGAGATATTGTAGACCATGTTCCATGCTTGCTGATTCCACACGGCATGGAACGTCGGTTGCAGCTTGGTTATCCAGTTGGCGATGGAAAGCATTTCAAAATACCGACCATTTTCTTGATGATCCGCTGCGCGCATCCAGAGGTAGTTCGCAATTAACCCACGGAATCCCCCCAAGGCAACCGTGGTAAAGGCCAACATTGGAGGGGCGTTCTCAAGGGGCTCAAGGCGCGTTATGTGGAGATCGGATCGCATCTGATTCAAGGAGAGCTGGCTGCGATGATTTCCCCAGACCGCGACGATCATGAGCAGGAGAATCGGGATTCGAAATGTGAAGGTGCTACTCATCCGTTTTTCCCGGTGCCGGCAAGTTCATTTCTATGAAACAAATACATGCCAAATCCTGAGACTGGAACGCCCAGTACGACGACGAGTTTAAAGAAGAATTTAGCAAGGTCATCGAGAGGTATACTGCGTCCGGAGGCGAGTGATTCGATCGGGGATATTGTTTGGATCGTGTTGACCAAGTTGAGAGCGGTTTGGAAAACGGGGACGAGAATCCAGTCGAGTTGAGTCCAGCTTGCTTCGCCTGAATCCTCATCGACAGCGGAAACGGTTCCTTCCTCGACGATCGTACTAAAGAGATTGCTCGAAAAGACCATTGTCAAGAGAGCAAAAACAAAGAACGAGGCGACGGGAAATGAGAGAATACTGGCGGCCGCCAATCCCAGTGCTGCAAGGAGCGCTAGCCAGAGCAAGATCACTGACAGGCTTCGAATGAAGTTTAGGAAAAAGGTGCCTTCAGGAAACAGCACTTCGAGATCTTCTTCGATCGGGAAGATTAAGCTTGCTTGAGTATAATTCCGGCATTCGATGTGCAAGACGCCATCGGGACTAATGAGTCCCGCAGGTACTGCGATTTCATGGAAAGCTGTTGGGCTGAGATCGAGCTCTTGGCGCCAAAACATGCCGGTGTCTGGATTGCCAACGATCCACAGCGTCGGGTAGTGCCCAGAATCAGCGACCTGCGCCGCGTAGAACTTGACCCGTAGATGAAGCGGTTTGTCTTTGACCAATCGGTGGCGCCAGCCGAAGTCGATCTCCCATCGTCGCAGGTGATTTGGTTTGACGATCTGATTCATTGCCCAGACTTCTTCCTCTACTTTCTCTCGGACGTACTCTCGATCAATATTGGCGACCCCGTCGCGCTTGATACGTTCGTTGAAAATGCGGTCGATATCTGCGGAGAGATCCGGCGGGGCTTCCATTAAACCGCCTCGTGCTACCAAGATCTTCTGATCCAAGAGAGCCCGTTGCTCCTCGGAGAGATTCTTTGATTCTGAGTAGAGAATTCCAAGCACGATTGAGCCGCAAATGAGAAGCAATCCTGCATTGAGTGCGGTAATGCCAATCCATTTGCCTAACCAAATCTGCCAGCGTGAGATCGGTTTGACGGCGATCATTTGCATTTGGCATTCTTGAATTTCTTTGGCCAGAGAGCCGCAAGCCAGCCAAACGGTCACTAGTCCAAGAAGGAAAACGATCAGACTCAACGAGTAGGAAAGGACAACTTGGGTCAACATTTCCGCTGTCCCATTGTGCTTGATTAGGTAGGGAAGCGAAATTAAGACGGCAGCGAGAAGCGGGAGGACAATTGTGATGAGTCTAAATTTGAAGGCCGAGTGAATTGTCAACTTCGCCACCGCAAGAACTCGGGAAAGCCCGGGATATCGATTCGCCTCAATTCGCCTCATGACAGTTCGCGATCTTCAAACATGAGCAGGGCCAGGCCAAGTGAAAGGATGAGGCTCGTCGCGACGTATTGTCCTACGCTCGCAACGTAGGTCCAGGGGATCGATTTTGCTTCCGCGAGTGCATCCGCCATCCAGAACAACTGCCAATTGGGAAGAATGGCGTAGACGATCTTAGCCCAC
The DNA here is from genome assembly GCA_913061285.1 of uncultured Verrucomicrobiota bacterium. Lineage (GTDB taxonomy): Bacteria > Verrucomicrobiota > Verrucomicrobiia > Limisphaerales > AAA164-E04 > UBA2970. Next base: position 11,635 of record CAJXVR010000027.1, read on the forward strand.
AATACCCCTTCCGCTGCTGGGCGCCCGAAAAGGAAGTCAGACATGAGCCCGAGCAGAAACACGCCGGAGCAGATGATGAGGGTCGGGATCAACTCGAAGCGCGTCGTGCAGGCAAGAGCGATCGCCGCGAGAATCCAGAGGGCGAATTGAATCAATGTGATTGCTGGGATGAGTCGCCAATCAACGAGTGCTCCAAATTGTTGGGGATGGCCTTCTTTATCGAAATAATTGATCGCAATAAAAGCAAGCGATGCTGTTATTAATAGGGCCACGACCGCATTTCCTACAAAGGGGCGGTCCATGAAGAAGTTTGCCACCATACCGTAAAAGCAGGCGAGCCCCACAGCGCCCATGAAGATCCCGAGGGCCAAGTAATCAGGCGCGCCGTAGGCATCGAATCCCATTCTACTCGCCAACAGGGCAGCGAGGGCGCAGACATAGGTATGTAGCGTGATCGCCGCGACAAGCCCTAAATATTTAGCCGCAAGAAATTGGACTCGTCCGATTGGTTTCGAGAGCACGGAAAGAGCCGTTCCCGAACGGATTTCCTCTGCGACCGATGCGGTAGATCCGATGATAGCACCAAAGATTCCGGATAAAAACAAGGTTGCCAACACGCTGTCTTTGACCAGTTTGGTGTCCTCTCCAAGCCCGAAATAGTAAATGCTGGAAAGGACCATCATGAACGAGACGGAGCTCACGAGGAGAATAAGGTAGATGGGCTGGCGTACCAGCTCCAAAAACGCGTTTAATGCTATGCTCAAGAATGATCTCATTCAGTTCCGTCTCTAGCTCGAAAGACCTCGGCTCAGTAAAGGCGTTCGATGGGGTAGGCTCAAGGCATTTTCGTTGTTTTGGAGCCGTCGCAGATGCCTGAGAATTGGTGCGGAAGTACCGTTCGCAAGCCGTTCATTCGTCGTAATGTTGGGGGCGCACAAACGAAACCGTTGGCGAGGCTCTGAGAGATCCTGACGTGGAAACGGTTTCTATGTCGTATTTTTGGGGGGCGCAATGATTGGAGTTTCTTGAATCGATCCGGCTTAATAGGGGGATGTGGTTCTTCAAGAAGAAACGTCCCGAAGAGCTGGAGACTGTTTTTTGTGATCATATATCAGCAAGGGCGCGATGTATGTTTGCTGATGCAGGGTATGAGTTTGCCTCGACTCCAAAAGAGGCCAGCCTCATCTGGTTGCGGACTAAATTCCGCCAGTATTTCAATCATCTTTCTGAAGGTCAGCTTATTAATCATCTCCCAAATCAACGGGAATTGGTTGAGAAAGGAGATCTAACGAAGAATATTCAATCTTTCTACGCTTCGAGTCCTGAGGCCTGTCGTGATGTTGCTCCGTTTTACCCTGAATCGTATCGACTCTACGTGCCTCAAGAACGTGAACGATTCTTCGCCGCCTTGCCGCGGGAAGAGGGGCCCGACAATATGTGGATCCTTAAGCCTGTAAACTTATCGAAGGGGCGTGGGATTGAGATTTTTTCTGATTTATCGAAGTTGAGGAGACGGTTTCAACGTCCTGACCCAAATGACCCGGATCGATATATTATCCAACGTTACATTAAGGATCCCTTGTTGCTTGATGGAAAAAAGTCGGAGATTCGAATGTACTGGCTAATCGCGAGCCTCGACCCGTTTCTGGTGCTCCTCTATCCAGAGGGAACGGTGCGTCTCAACACGCTTCCCTATTCCTTGGATCAATTGGACAATCCTCTGATCCACGTCACAAACGCTTACCAGCAAAAGACGCATCCTGATTATGATCCTGATGCGGTTCTGAAATGGACGTTCGATGCACTGGGACAATTCTTGGCCGAAAAGGGTGGGGAGTCGGATGCTTCGTTCGTGGGGCGGCGTTTGGTCGAGACGGTGAAAGGGCAGTTGCGCATTGTCTCTCAGAGTTCGCATTCCAATCTCGTTCGAGATATCGCCGATGAGGGCTACTTTGGCCTGTACGGGGTCGACATGATTGTCGACGAGTCCCTGAAGGTTTGGATGACGGAGATTCAAAAGGGACCGGGCCTCAGCTATTCAAACCCAGTCAAAAGGCGTTTGATCCCTCCGATGTTTACTGAGGCCATCGGTATCATGTTTGAGGTGCGCCGACGAAAACTTTTGGGTGAATCGTTGGAGCATCTCGATTCTATGAAACGATTCGAGTGGGTCATTAACGAGGCTTCCTAAGCGTGGGGAGTTCCTTCGTTCTAGCTGGCCAGGTGCCTCGGGGTTCTTGGACTTGGAAGGGGCTTTTTAGGTTGGTTGGAACCCTTCCTACCTGTCGGCTATTCAGAAAACAGCGCTTCCGCGAATTCCTTCGCCTGAAACGGTTGCAAGTCGTCAGCCTGCTCTCCCACGCCCACGTATTTGACTGGAATATTGAGCTCTTGCTGAATCGCGACGATCATGCCGCCTCGGCTTGTCCCGTCGAGCTTGGTAATCACGAGCCCAGTGAGGGGAACCGCCTTGTTGAATTCTCTTGCCTGTGTGAGGGCGTTCATGCCGGTGGTCGCATCAAGCACGAGGAGTACTTCATGAGGGGCGTCGGGGAGTTTTTTTCCAACGACTCGATGAAGTTTCTCTAGCTCCTTCATGAGATTGTGTTTCGTGTGAAGGCGTCCTGCAGTGTCGAGGAGGAGGTAATTGCATCCGTTGGCGTTAGCAGCGGAGACGGCGTCATGAGCGACGGCAGCGGGGTCGGCCCCGTAGTTGCCAGCGGTGATTGGGATATCAAGACGTTCGCTCCACAGCTTTAACTGATCGATTGCTGCGGCGCGAAAGGTATCGCAGGCTGCCATCCAAGGTTTTTCGCCTGTTTGTCTTAGTTGATTGGCCAGCTTCGCGCAAGTTGTGGTTTTTCCGGTGCCATTGACGCCAACGAGAGAAACGACGGTGAGAGAGTCAGCCTGCTTCTTGAGAGGTGTTTCTTTCTCGCCCAGGGCTAATTCAACTTCCCGGGCGGCGATGCCAAAGATGTCAACCTTGTCACGCCCTTGGGTTTCGTAGGCCTTTTTTGTGACGGCCATGATGCGTTGGGTCATGGGGAGCCCCAAGTCTGCACCAAGCAGCGCCGCTTCAAGGTCATCGGAGCCTTCTCTCGTCAGCTTAGGAGATAGCGTGACGATACGCTTAATCTCGTGGGTAAGCGTGCTGTGGGTCTTTTTAAGTCCCTCTTTGAGTTTCTGGAAGAGTCCCATGATTTTTAGTGCATCTGTCCCGGGCGCTTAATAGCGCTCAAGGCTTATTACCTCGGGCAGGGCGCATGATATCTTGTTTAATGCGATCGAGGATTCCGTTGACAAAGCGTCCGCTATCTTCGGTTGAAAAACGTTTCGAAATATCGACTGCTTCATTGATGCTAACGATTGGAGGGATGTCATCGCGATTGAGCATCTCGTAGATCGCCAGTCGGAGAACATTGCGGTCAACGACGGCCATTCGATTAATGTCCCAGTTTCGGGCATGTTTCTTGATGACACCGTCGATCGTTTCCCTGGATTCGAGGACGCCCGTGATGAGTGGGTCTGCGAAGAGGCGGACAGCCGATTCCTCGGTCGTTGGCCCATCTTCGCTGACCTCCGGCTCCGCTGTAGGGGCAGGATCTCGCTTTGTTTCAGCCTCGGCACTCTTTTGGGAGGCCCAGAAACGATTCAATGCCTCGGTCAAGTTTGCGGGCGGATTGATATCGTGCTGAAACAAAAATTGGATCGCTTTTTCTCGGGCTTCCCGGCGGGGGCGCATTCGTTCCTTTGGTAGTCGGTTGAAGTAACGAAGCCCTCGTGACTAGCCGGATCGCCGAAATATCGACAGCCGGATCACGGGGCTTCCGCACATTCGTCTAAGGTTGAAAAGGTTTCTTTAGTATTGCGGGACGTCAGGGTCGATTTCTTCGGACCAGGCGAGGATCCCTCCTTTGACGCTCTTGACGTACTTGAATCCTTGCTCGCTCAGGAAGTTCAACGCTTTCATTGAACGGACGCCGCTCTTGCAGTGGACATAGTAGGACTGGTTCGGGTCCAACTCCGTAAATCGCTGTGGCAATACACTCAATGGGACCTGTGGGACGCCTTCAATATGGGAAATCTCATACTCATCGGGCTCGCGGACGTCGATGACTTTGATGTTCAGAGAAGGGTCATCGAGGGCCTTTTTCATGTCGCTAACCGTCACTTCGTTCGCGCTGCTGTCTTCAGAATCAGATTCTTGAGGGACACCGCAGAACTGTTGATAGTCGATGAGTTCCGTCACCGTTGGGTTGTCACCGCAGACGGGACACTTGGGATCCCGGCGAAGCTTGAGCTCTCGGAACTTCATGTCGAGCGCACTATAAAGCATGAGACGTCCAATCAGTGGCGATCCCTGGCCTAGGGCGAGTTTAATGATCTCCGTGGCTTGAATACAGCCAATGATCCCTGGCAACACACCAAGCACACCACCTTCAGCGCAGCTTGGGACCATTCCTGGAGGAGGGGGCTCCGGGTAAAGGCAGCGATAGCATGGTCCGCCCATCTCGGGAGCAAAGACACTCGCCTGGCCTTCAAAGCGAAAGATGGACCCGTAGACGTTCGGCTTCTTTAAGAGGACGCACGCGTCGTTGGTGAGGTACCGGGTAGGGAAATTATCCGTGCCGTCGACCACAATGTCATACTTGGCGACGATCTCCATCGCGTTCTCGCTCGTGAGAGCGACATTGTGAAGTTCGATCTCGACGCCTGGATTGATCTTGTTGAGCGTTTCTTTGGCTGATTCACTCTTGGGTTTGCCGACATCTTCCGTGCCATGAAGGATTTGGCGTTGAAGATTGGAATAATCAACGACGTCAAAATCGACCAATCCCAGTTTGCCGATTCCCGCTGCCGCCAAGTACATGGCGATCGGAGAACCCAATCCACCGGCCCCGATACACAGAACGGAGGTGGAACAAATTTTCTTTTGGCCCTCGACACCCACTTCAGGCAGGATGAGATGTCGTGAATAGCGGCGGATCTCGTCGTTTGTTAGTTCCATAGTTTCCAAGTCAATTAGGGTCTAGATGCTAGTGTTGCCGTCAAGGAAATCAAGCTAGCAACGCAAGTTTTCGAACATGGACAAAAAACTCCTTTCTGCTGTCGAGGTCATCACCGATCGGATTCCTCAGATGCCGGAGCTAGCGATCGTCCTCGGTAGTGGATTTCGAGCAATCTTGAGTTCAGATGAGCTCAGCGAGGGAATCGGATTTGACGCGATTCCGGGTTGCGCCTCGCCGAACGTACCTGGGCATGAATCGGCGGCGATTGTTCTTGCCAGCTTGGGGGGGCGACGGGTTGTTCTTGTCTCCGGTCGAATGCACTATTATGAGGGGCACTCAATGGAAACGATTACCTTGCCGGTTCGGGCTTTGGCTCGTGCCGGCGTTCGGAAACTTTTATTGACCAATGCGGCGGGTGGTATTGCGCCAGGAATGCAAGTTGGTGATCTAATGTGTTTCGTCGATCATATAAACATGATTGGTGAAAATCCCTTACGAGGGCCTCTGGGAGCCGGTGGAACTGGTTTTGTCGACCTAACTCACCTTTATAGCCAGCGAATGAACCGACTGATCAAAGAGTGTTCTAGTCGCCACGGGTTCACGATTCATGACGGGGTCTATGTGGGGGTTTCGGGACCGAGCTTTGAAACTCCGGCGGAAATTCGTATGTTCGAGCGCCTTGGAGGGGATGCGGTTGGGATGAGTACGATACCAGAGGCGATCGCCGCCCGACAGGCAGGGCTTGAAGTGGGGGGCTTATCGTTTATTACCAATCACGCCGCCGGAAAAGGGGCAGAAGAGATCAAGCACGACGATGTGATGGACGCCCTTCGTCAAGCGGGAACCCGACTAGCTGCGGTCCTGACAGATTTTTGTCGGCACGAAGGCTGTCCGGAGATTGAGCCTTGATGATTCACCTTGTGCTGCACTCTATTAGGAAGAAGAAAGGACTTCTATCGTTGTGATAGAGTCACATAACTGTTCCTTTAACGGGGAAGGGACCCAGAATCAGGCTGTGAGGCGATGAGAGTATGCAAATTGAGAGCCTAAAATTGTTTTGCGACCTTAGTGAAACGGAAAGTTTTACCAAGGCGGCTCAGCTGAATCAAATCACGCAGTCGGCCGTCAGCCAGCAAGTAGGCTCGCTTGAGCGCCACTTCAAGACGCTGTTGATTGAGCGAAGTAAGAAACGGTTTCGACTCACTCAGGAAGGACAGATGCTCTATGAATACAGCAAGCAGATCATCCAAACCTATGATTCACTGAATAATCGACTCCAGGAGATTAAGGAGATCGTTTCTGGGACCATTCGTCTCTCTACGATTTACAGTGTCGGGCTCCATGAATTACCCCCTTACATCAAGGCATTCCTAAAACAGCATCCGACGGTGAATGTGCACGTTGAGTACCGGCGCTCTAATCAGGTTTACGAAGATGTCCTGGGAAATATCGTGGATCTGGGCTTGGTTGCCTATCCGTCTAAGGAGATACGGATTGCTGCAGAATCGATTTGCAATGATCGTCTAGTCCTGATTTGTCATCCTAGCCGCGTCAAGCGAGGCAAAGAATCGCTGTTCTTGCGGGAGATACACGGGGAGCGATTTATCGGCTTTGAGCCTGATATCCCGACACGAAAGGGTGTGGACCGAATTCTCAAAGAACATGAGGTAGAGGTATCTGTGGTGATGGAATTCGATAATATTGAAACCGTGAAGCGGGCGGTGGAGATTGATGCTGGGGTGTCAATTGTGCCTCAAAGCACGGTGGCTCAGGAAGTGGCGATGAAGAGCTTAGTGCAGCTCGAAATCTCGGACGGGACCTTTTATCGTCCCTTGGCCGTCATATACCGAAAGAATAAAGTGCTCTCTCCGGCGATGAAGCTGTTTGTCGAGATTCTAAAATCCGTCTAGGGTGTGGAGCATAGGTTGGGATTGTGGAGAAAAGCTTAATGAAAGTTGGGATTGTTGGTGCTTCCGGGTATTCGGGAGAAGAATTGGTTGGGCTGCTGCTGCGGCATCCGAGTATTGAGATTGGGTTTGTGACCTCCCGTCAGTATGCGGGGCGTTCTCTGGCTTCGGTCTTTCCTCGGTTTGCGGTCTTCCCGGGGGCAGACCAGATCATGTTTAGTCACCCGGATCCGGAGCGAATGGCTACAGAGGCTGAGATTGCGTTGCTCGCCCTGCCTCACGGCGTAGCGGCTGAATATGCGGTGCCCTTGCTTGAAAAAGGCGTGCGAGTCATTGATCTCAGTGCTGATTTTCGACTGGATGATCCGGGCGTTTATCAGGAGTTCTATGACAAGGAGCATCCCGCGCCGCAGTTATTAACAGAGGCCGTCTATGGACTCCCTGAGATTTATCGGGAGAAAATTAAAGGGGCACGACTAGTGGCCAGTCCGGGCTGTTACCCGACGAGTGTGATTGTCCCTTGTGCACCTCTGTTGCGACGTGGCTTGATCCAGCCTACGAGTATTATTGCTGATTCCCTGAGCGGCCCGAGTGGCGCGGGCAGGAAGGTGGAATTGCCCTATCTGTTTGTTGAGTGCAATGAGAGTGTTCGGCCTTACGGAATCCCCAAGCATCGCCATCTTTCGGAAATGGAACAGGAACTCTCCAAGGCTGCCGGACAGTCGTTAATGATCCAGTTCTCTCCTCACCTCGTTCCTGCCAATCGTGGTATTCTAACAACCCTCTATCTCGCTCCGAAGGGAAAGCTTGAAAATGCTGCCGATGTGGCCGCATTTGATGCAGACGTGGCGGAAGCGTTTGACGCGGCTTACTCGAATGAGACCTTTGTTCGAGTGTTGGGCAATCAAGGGTTTCCAGATACTAAGAATGTTGTGGGAACCAATGTGGTCGAATTGTCGTGGCGGGTTGATCCGCGGACCGGGCGTCTGATCGTCATGAGCGCCGAGGATAACTTGGTCAAAGGGGCAAGTGGGCAGGCGATTCAGAGTTTGAACATCATGGCTGGTTTGCCTGAGATTACCGGATTGTTGTAGCTTTTTTGGGGGCGGCATTGTCTTCAAGATTGGCGAGGGAATCGATATTGCCTCTAAAGGGCTTGTTTCAACGTAGAGAATGGATAGTCACTCATGATTAGAAATACTGGAGATTTGTTTTGCCTGCTAAGCCGACGAGGACTGCGAGGGCTTTCCTTGGCGGTAGGGTTAGGCGCGTCGCTTTGCGGCCATGCGGCGTCCCTTGATATTGATACAGAGATTGCTGTGATTCAGGCAATTGGCCCTGAAGGACGGGGGAACGAGCGGGCGCAGATGGCTGTTCGCCGCCTGGAACAGGCCGATGGCGATACCTTGCTTCGCATTCTTGCGGCCATGGATGAAGCAGATGGACTGGGACTGAACTGGTTGCGAGCAACGGCTGATGTTATAGTGGATCGTGAGCTGTCCAATGGCAGCCGTCTCCCGTTAGAAGCTTTGGGTGAATTTTTGCTCGATGTTCGGCATCATCCCCGCGCCCGTCGGTACGCTTATGAACTCATCGCCCGTTTAGCCCCTGATGCGACGGACCGTCTGTTGCCGGGAATGATCAATGATCCAAGTGTCGAGCTTCGTCGAGATGCCGTGCAACGCTTGGTCGATCAGGCTTCAAGTCTTGAGAGCTCCGGTAAGAACGCAGGGGCAAGCTTGATGTTTCGACAGGCACTTGGTGCCGCGCGGGACGTTGATCAAATCGAGTCTGTTGCCGCAGGGCTCCGTCGACTTGGTCGCGAGGTGGATCTTCCGAAACATTTTGGCTTCTTAACCCATTGGAATGTGATTGGGCCGTTCGACAACACGGGGCGGCGAGGCTTTGCGGAGGTGTTTCCGCCGGAAAATGAAATTCGACTCGATGCCGCGTATCCCGGGAAAGGAAAGTCTGTGACGTGGCAAAGGCTCGTCACCTCGGATGAATATGGCATGTTGGATGTGAATAAGGCCTTCGGTCCCTTGAAGGAGGTTACCGCCTATGCCTATACCGAATTCGAGAGCGACGAAGCCTTACCGGTAGAGTTTCGATTGGGCTGCAAGAACGCCTGGAAGCTTTGGCTCAATGGTGAATTGCTCTTTGGCCGAGACGAGTATCACCGTGGGATTCGAATCGACCAGTACCGCGTTCGCGGGAAAATGAAAGCTGGAAAGAACGTGGTTCTCGTCAAGGTTTGCCAGAACGAGCAGATGGAGGATTGGACCGTTGAGTGGCAGTTTCAATTGCGGGTTTGTGATGAAACCGGAACGGCGATTCTCGCTGCAAACCGCCCGGCGACGCCGATGACTGAAGCGAAGAAACGTCGGTAGTCGTTAAGCGAATGTTGAAACGTTTTGAGGAAACAGAACAAGTGATGAGACGTTGTATATTATTATTTCTTTCAATATGTGCCCTGCCTATTCAGGGACAGGATTGGAAACAGTTCCGCGGATCCGATGGGTCGGGAATTTTAGGGCACCCCGCATTGCCGGCGAAACTCGACATGGATGAGCATGTGGATTGGAAGCAAGCGTTGCCAGGGCGGGGCTTGTCGAGTCCGATAGTCGTTGGGGATCGTGTCTTTGTCAGTTGCGCGAGTGGTGTGAATCAAGATCGACTCCACGTTCGGTGCCACGCTGTTTCCGATGGCGCACTCATGTGGGAGCGGCAATTTTGGGCGACGGGACGGACGATGTGCCATGAGAAGACGAGTGTCGCTGCGCCTACGCCAGCTTCTGATGGGAGTCGTGTCTTTGTCCTATTCTCTTCGAACGATCTCTTCTGTCTCGATCTCGAAGGGAGGTTGCAGTGGTTGCGAGGATTGACGGCGGATTATCCCAATGCGAGCAATAGCTTGGGGATGGCCTCGTCCCCCATTGTGATTGGTGACACTTTGGTGGTTCAAAGTGAGAACGACTCCGAGTCTTTCGCGGTTGGCATTGATGCTGACAATGGAAAGAATCGATGGCGGATGGATCGGCCCAAGGCTGCCAATTGGACGTCGCCGGTTGTAATGGATGATGCTGTGAGCGGAAAGAAACTGGTTATTCTTCAATCTAGTAAGGGCGTTACCGCTGTCGATCCTGCCAGTGGAGAGATTGCTTGGAATTATGCCGATGGCGCTTCCACGATTCCGTCTAGTGTGGTGGCGGGGGGAATCTTGTTGGTTCCTTCTAACGGGATCACAGCATTGCGTCCGCGTAGTGCGGATGCTGAGCCGGAGCAACTCTGGCGCTCAAGTCGCTTGCGTCCTGCGACGCCAAGTCCCGTCGTGTTGGGAGAGCATCTCTATACGGTGAATCAGGCTGGTGTTGTCACCTGTGGGAGTTTGAAAGATGGGGATCGAGTTTGGCAGTTGAGGCTGAAAGGCCCTTTCAGCGGCACTCCCGTGGGGTGGGGGCAGTATCTCTATTTTGTCAACGAGAAGGGGCTGCTTCAGGTGGTGGATACCGAAACCGAAGAAGGTGAAATTGTAAGTCAAATAGACTTGGGAGAGACTGTCTTGTGCACTCCAGCCTTGGTTGACGGCGCGCTCTTTGTCCGGAGTGATCAGCATCTCTGGAAGATCGCTGAATAGGGGCCTCGATCGAGTCTGAATTCGATTTCGAGACTGTTGGGGTCGCGGGCAATTGCTGGTTGCTGCGACCCCTGTTTTCTGCCCCGAGATCACTGGGCTTGGGACGTCCTAGAGGTGGACTTTATCGGCGATTTGTTGGACGTCTTTGTCGCCTCGGCCGGAAAGATTAGCGATGATGATTTCGTCGCAAGACATTTTGGGAGCTCGTTCGATGACCGCTGCGATGGCATGGGATGATTCCAAGGCTGGGATGATTCCTTCCAAGCGAGAAAGCTTGAGGCAAGCATCAAGGGCCTGATCGTCCTTGGCGTAACTGTATTCTGCTCGATTGTTATCCTTTAACCAGGCGTGTTCCGGTCCCACTGCCGCGTAGTCGAGGCCAGCTGAGACACTATGAGTGAGCTGGATTTGCCCGTTGTCATCCTGGAGAATGTAGGAGCGAGTCCCTTGGAGGACTCCTAATGAGCCTCCTTGGAAACGTGCCGCATGTCGTTCTGGTTTGATCCCTTCACCCCCAGCTTCTACTCCTAGCATTTGAACGTCGTTGTCTTCTAAGAAGGGGAAAAAGAGACCAATGGCATTCGACCCGCCTCCGACACAGGCGATGAGTAGCGTTGGGAGGCGGTCTTCTTTTTCGAGGATCTGGCGTCGAGCCTCATCCCCAATGACTCGTTGAAAGTTCCTTACCATCAATGGATAGGGGTGAGCGCCGTAGGCAGTACCAAGGATGTAGTGGGTGTCGCGGACATTCGTGACCCAATCTCGCATCGCCTCATTGACGGCTTCCTTCAAGGTTTGTTGTCCCGCGGTGACGGGGTGAACCTTGGCTCCGAGCATCTTCATTCGGTAGACATTCAGAGCTTGGCGTTCGCAGTCATGCGCGCCCATGTAGATCACGCATTCCATACCGAACATGGCTGCGACGGTTGCGGTTGCGACGCCGTGCTGCCCTGCTCCCGTCTCCGCAATAATGCGCTTCTTGCCCATTCGTTTGGCTAGGAGGATTTGCCCCATGCTGTTGTTGATTTTGTGCGCGCCTGTGTGCAAGAGATCTTCTCGCTTGAGGTAGATCTTCGCTCCGCCGAGTTCCTTGCTTAGTCTCTCTGCGTGGTAGAGGGGGGTAGGGCGTCCGCAGAATTCTCTCAAGTAGTAGTCGAGTTCGGTTTGGAAATCAGGATCGCTTTGCGACCGAAAATACTCCTCCTCGAGTTCCTTGAGCGGGTGCATGAGGGTTTCAGGCACGTAGCGCCCCCCGTACGGACCGAAGTGGCCGTTCGAATCGGGTTGAGTGGTGTCTTGGGGCATCGTAGCGCTCTGACTCATGGGGCAAGCTTACCTCGAATCTGTTCGAGTGCCAACTCTTGGCATTAAAGTTTAGGCCCGTGTTTCCGGCTTCGAAGGCGCATCCAAAGCCTTGGTACCGCTGGCGAGCAGGGTCTGAAAGTGGGGCGGATCGAGCTCCTTGGCCACGCGGCTCACGTCAATGTCGCTAAAGGCCGCTTGCTCAAGCCAGTTGTGGAGTTCACTCTCGTCGAATCCCAACCACAAATCGCCATAAAGCTTCTTTGCCTCCGCAAAATCATGACGGAGTAGGTCTAGCAGGATGATGCGTCCCCCGGGGCGCAGTATCTTATAGGCGGATTGGATTGCCAATTGGGGGGTTTCGGTATGGTGAAGAGCTTGACTCAGGATAGCGAGATCGACCGATCCTGGTTCGATGGGCGGATTGGCCAAGTCTCCCAAGCGGAATTCGAGGTTGTTGAGTTTGTTTTCCGAGGCTTTCTTTTTTCCAAATTCCACCATTTTGGGGGAATTATCGACCGCAATGACGTGTTTAGCGCGGAGCGCTAGCAGTTCGGAGAGAAGGCCTTCTCCAGAACCAAGGTCGGCGATTCGAAGAGGAGGAATGATCTTGAGCAAAAAATGTCCGAAGGCTTGCCAGGAGCGACCGGGCCCATAGCTACGATCGAATCGTCCGGCGACCTGATCGAAATAGAGTTGGGCTTGGTTTTGTCGCTTCTCAATGATTCGCCGAAGATTGGTGGCGTCGGCCCTTGTTTCGGGGATCTCGTCGGCGCCACTAAGTGCCAGCTTCAAGAGATCCAAGGTGTTGTGTGGAAGATCAGTGTTGAGACGATAGAAAATCCGTTTCCCGTCCCGGCGCGAAACCAGCAGTTCGGATTCTTGCATCAATCCGAGGTGAGTCGAGATTCGTGACTGCCCCATGTGGGTGATCGTCTGTAGCTCGTTCACGGACAACTCCTCTTGTTGGAGGAGAGAGATCAATCGCAATCGGGTTGGGTCAGCGAGTATTCTGAGTGATTTGAGCGTGGAAACCATGCGGGGGAATACAAGGGCTTGGGGGCAATTTCTTCGAGATTTCTTTTGACCTCAGCGAGTAATTTTATATCATCACATCCTGATACGTCAATATGTACGTGTCTCGCAGTGGTTCAAAAGTGCTATCGTAATGAGTAAAAACTACATTTTTTCTTCCGAATCCGTGGGTGAAGGTCATCCAGACAAGGTTTGCGACACGATTTCAGACGCGATTCTCGATGCCTGTCTTGCCCAGGATAAAAACAGCCGAGTTGCCTGTGAAACGTTCGTGAAGAGCAATCTGGTGGTCGTTGGGGGCGAGATTACGACCAACGCCAAATTCGATTACAATGAAGTGATTCGAGGAGCGATTCGAGGGATTGGTTACGTGAACGATGATGACATTTTTCATGCCGACAAAGTTTTCATCACGAATGCTCTAACCTCTCAGAGTGCTGATATTTCCCAGGGAGTGGATGCCAAGAAAGCAGCCGGCAAGGCAACGGCTGAGCAAGGTGCGGGTGACCAAGGACTTATGTTCGGGTATGCCAGTAACGAGACCAAGGAACTGATGCCGGCTCCAATCATGTTTGCTCACCACTTGGGACGAGAGCTCACGCGGATTCGAAAGAGCGGCAAAGTCAAGTGGCTTCGGCCGGACGCAAAATCTCAAGTTTCGGTTCAGTACGAAGACGGCAAGCCAAAGGCGATTACCAGCGTTGTCATCTCCACGCAGCACACCGCTGATGTTTCCAACAAAACCATTCGCGATTTCATCACCAAGAATGTCATCAACCGTGTCTTGCCTAAAAAACTCCTCTCCAAGAAAACCCAACTCTTAATTAACCCAACCGGGCGTTTCGTTGTCGGTGGACCGGAGGGTGACAGTGGACTTACCGGTCGAAAGATCATCGTTGATACCTACGGTGGCATGGGCCGTCATGGTGGGGGGGCCTTCAGTGGTAAGGATCCTTCTAAGGTAGATCGCAGTGCCGCTTATATGGGTCGTTACGTGGCTAAGAATGTGGTTGCGTCTGGCTTGGCAACGCATTGTGAGGTTCAGTTCGCTTATGCCATAGGATATCCAGATCCCGTTTCTGTCGCTGTTGATACCTTTGGTACTGGTGTGATAAGTGACGAGCAAATTACTGAAGCGGTGAAGAAGGTGTTCAGCTTTAAGCCTGCTGACATTGTGAAGCAGTTGAAACTCTTGCGCCCTATCTTTTCGGCGACGACGAACTACGGTCACTTCGGAAAAGTTAATGATCTTGATACCATCACTTGGGAAAAGACCGACAAGGTGAAGGCGCTTCAACGGGCCGCAAAGTAGTCTGGCGCTGCAGACGCGCCGTAGACGATTTGCATCTGAATTATAATCTACCATATTGAGTTTGAATGAGTACGACGACAGATAATTCGCAACAAGCGGAACAAGACTTCAAAGTAGCCGATCTTGGATTGGCAGAGTGGGGACGTAAGGAAATTTCCATTGCTGAGCACGAGATGCCTGGTTTGATGGCGATTCGAAGAAAGCATGCAGCGAGCAAGCCTCTCCAAGGTGTTCGAGTGACCGGCTCGCTTCACATGACAATTCAAACAGCGGTTCTCATTGAGACCCTCGGTGACCTCGGGGCATCGGTTCGATGGGCAAGCTGCAACATCTTTTCAACCCAAGACCATGCTGCGGCAGCGATCGCTGAAGCGGGCTATCCGGTCTTCGCTTGGAAGGGTGAGAGCTTGGAAGAATATTGGTGGTGCACCTACAAGGCGCTGATCCACCCAGGAGGCAAAGGGCCGGAACTAATCGTGGATGATGGTGGTGACGCCACGCTCTTGATCCACAAAGGCTACGAGCTTGAAAACGGTAGCGATTGGGTGAATGGGCCTGCGGAAAGTGCTGAAGAGCAAGTGATTAAGGATTTGCTCAAAAAGGTGCACGCTGAGAACCCTTACCAGTGGCACGAGATTGTCAAGGAGTGGAAGGGTGTTTCTGAAGAGACGACGACCGGTGTTCATCGCCTTTACAAGATGCAGCAAGAAGGATCTCTTTTGGTGCCTGCCGTGAATGTGAATGACTCCGTCACGAAGTCGAAATTTGACAATCTCTATGGTTGCCGAGAGTCGTTGGCTGATGGCATCAAGCGGGCGACGGATGTGATGGTGGCCGGGAAGGTTGCCATGATTGTTGGTTATGGTGATGTGGGTAAGGGGTGTGCTCAGTCCATGCGTGGATTTGGTGCGCGAGTTCTCGTGTCAGAGGTGGATCCCATCAATGCACTCCAGGCTGTGATGGAAGGGTTTGAAGTGACGACGGTAGAGGATTCTCTCGGCGAAGCGGATATCTACGTGACCACGACCGGGAACAAGGATGTGATCACAGTCGATCACATGCTCAACATGAAGGATCAAGCTATCGTTTGTAACATTGGTCATTTCGACAATGAGATTCAGGTTGATAAATTGAATGATCGCGAAGGCGTCAGTAAAACGACCGTGAAACCCCAAGTGGATCAGTACAAGTTGCCCAATGGAAATGAGATTTTCATGTTGGCTGAAGGTCGATTAGTCAATCTAGGTTGTGCGACTGGTCATCCTAGCTTTGTGATGTCGAATTCTTTCGCCAATCAGACCCTTGCTCAATTGGATCTTTGGGAGAAACGTGAAAGCTATAAGCCAGGCGTTTATGTGTTGCCTAAGAAACTTGATGAGGAAGTCGCTCGACTTCACCTCGAAAAACTCGGGGTCAAGCTCACGACCTTATCTGCAGAACAGGCAGCCTACATTGGGGTTCCAGTGGAAGGTCCTTACAAGCCGGATCACTATCGCTACTAGGCGAGCGAGAAAAATAAACAATTAAGATCAAGACCGCGAACCGTTTGTTGTTCGCGGTCTTTTTTGTTGGAGGAGCTCGTTTTGTCCTGCCTCAACCGATTTGGCTAAGGCTACGGTGCAAGTCGCTCGATCTTCCAGTTCTTGCTGGCTTCACGACTATAAAGAAAACGATCGTGAATTCGATGTTGCCCCCCTTGCCAAAATTCGATCGTACGCGGAATGACTTGGTAGCCGCCCCAAAAGCTAGGCAGCGGAATTTTTCCGGCCGCAAACTTTCGTTTCATTTCATCCCACTTCAATTCTAAGAGTTTGCGTGAGGTGATGACCTTGCTTTGCGGGGATGCCCAAGCACCGATCTGACTGCCTTCGGGCCGGCTTTGAAAATACTTGAGCGACTCGGCTGGGGAGATTTTCTTCGCTTCGCCACTAATGATTACTTGGCGCTCAAGGACGAGCCATGGGAAGAGAAGGGATATGTTTGGATTGGCGTCCAGGTGTTGTGCTTTTCGACTCTCGTAGTTGGTAAAGAATAGAAAACCATCGCTACTGAACCCTTTTAGAAGCACTGTCCTTGTCGATGGGTGACCTAGGGGGTCAACGGTTGCCAAGCTCATCGCGTTGGGTTCGAGAACTTCCGCGTTGCAGGCTTGATCCATCCACGTGCGGAATTGGGCGATGGGGTCGCTATCGAGGTTTTCTCTTCGGAGGATGGCCTGGGTATAGTTTTTTCTTAGATCTGCTACGTTCATTGCTCGGCAATGCAGAGTCTCCCAGCGAATGGCGTGATTTGACAGCCAAAAGGGAAGTGGTTGAAAGGGAAACGTAGTTGTTCGTTTCACTTGGGCCGAGAGTTCAGCCGTCCAGGACCCGTGACTTGATCCCGGGGCCGAGCCGTCAGCGTCTCGCTTCGATTTGTTCTAGCTCTGTGACTGCGGACTGAATTTCTTGGAGTTTCTTGAGGAGCGTCTCTTGCCGAGTTCGCGCCTCCCGTTGGGCGACGTGCTCTCGAAGGGCGGCAGCGGATCCACCAACCGGTTGGTAGTGACCGGTCTCCAGCTTGCTTTCCAGTGCTTCAATAGCGCCGCCAAGTTGAGGATCATTGAGGGTTACTCGAATCGCCTGCGGGCCTAGGGACGGGAGTTCTATAAGAGCTTCGTCGATGGGGCTTAGTCCTTGCAGTCGGTTCTTGATCGTTGCTTGAGAGTTGCCGGCAGGAATGAAAAACCCTTCGTTGGCTTCAATTCCCCAGTTTGGCGAATTGGGCGTCCTATCGATGTTGCGGCCGCTTGGGGGGACGTATTTGGCTGTTGTCAATTTCACGGCTCCGAGCTTGTCACTGATGTGGAGGAGTGTTTGCACGCTCGTCTTCCCGAAGCTCCGTGTGCCTACCACCATGGCCCGATCATGATCTTGTAAGGCGGCTCCGACAATCTCTCCGGCCGAGGCGGTTTCGCCGTTGACCAGAATCACTAGAGGAAACCTCCAAGAGCGATCATTCGTTGCAGTGATCGTTTCTGAGTCACCATCACGTCCCTGAATTGTGACGATTTCTCCTCGGTTCAGGAAAAGGTCAGCTACTTGGGCTGCGGGATTTAGTGCGCCTCCTGGGCAGAACCGGAGATCAATAATGGCTCCTTGAAGGTTCGTGCCTCCGCTCTGAGTGATTCGCTGGTCTAATTCCTGAGCCGTGTGTTTTCCGAGATAGCTGATTTGAAAATAGCCAAGATTTGAGCCCGTCCCGATTCGGTGAGGGGAGGTGATACCTTGACTATTCTTCGTGCCCCTCAGGCCGTGAACGCTGGAGAGTTTGATGCGTCCTCGGGTAACGGTGAGCTTTCTCTCGTTCCCGCCCCGAAGGATCGTGAGGCGAACCTGAGTTCCGAGTGGGCCGCGAATCAGGTCGACAAGCTCTCCCAAGGCAAGGCCAGTTGCGTTCGTCTGATCAATTCCGTGAATGATGTCTCCGGGTTCGAGTCCTGCGTCGAGCGCAGGAGATCCAGGGAGGGGCCGAATGATCTGAAGTTGGTCATTCACCATTCTTAGCTGTGCGCCAATGCCGAAGAGTTCGCCGTTCAGGTGAACTTGCATGTTGGCCAACTTTTCTTGGGGGAGGTATTGAGCATGGGGATCGTTTAGCGACTTGATCATGGCCTCGATTGCGCTTCGCTTCATTGTGCGACTATCGACAGATTGAAGGGAATGTTGCTGTAGGGTCTGCTGGAGTGATCCCAAATCGCTCAACGGCTCTCTGCTCACTTCTCCTTTGGTATGCGTCTCGCCGAGGAGAGCTGGAGTGAAGGGGCTTAACGCGCCCATAGCGAGCGAGCAGGCTACGGTAAGACTCATGATGGCCCCGACATGCCGACGAGCTGGTTGTGTGCGACGACACTGCGTGGTGAGAATGCGCTCGATCCGTGCTTCGAGTTTTCCTTTACGGCCGGCTGCCAAGGCGACAGCGTTTTCCCATGGCCTCGTTGACCGTCCGCTAACGATCGACGTGAGATGCCCGGCGTAGATCGGTGCCGAGAGTCCATGTCTAAGGGCGGTGTCGTCGCAGGCCGACTCTTGGTCCATTCTAAGTTTTTGGATGCCGATCCAAATGAGTGGGTTGTACCAATAGAATGCCGCAGAGACTTGGGCTATTAGCTGAAGGGCACTATCCCACCGTTGGATGTGGGCCAATTCATGGAGTAACACCGCTCTTCGCTCGGTCTCAGACCATTGTCGAGCTTTGAGTGGAAGGTGAAGGACGGGGTGAAGAATTCCCCAGGTCATCGGAATATCTCGCTGCTTGCTCATCACGAGTCTGATGGGACGTCGAATTCCTAACGTTGTCTTGAGTTCGTCGAGCGCTGCGAGCCAGTCTTCATCGAAGCATTCTCGGGCTTGTCGTTGTAAGCGGCTGAGACTGAGCCAGCCAAGGACCGTGCTCATCAGAATGGTGAAGCATCCAAAGAGCCACACTGCTGGTATCCATGAGAGCCGTGTCGTTGTCGCCGGGACCTTGGGTGTCTCGGGCGATGGTTGAGGGACTGAAATGGCACCTTGCGTTTTGAGCGTGGGTATTGTTGATGCCGTAACGGCTTCAACCACGCGATTTCGATTCGGAACAGGGGAGGTGTTTAGGATTGGAATTGCAAGGGATGGTTTGATAGTCGATGAACTGCTCACTGGTTTGTTAAGAATTCCAATATGCCACGTTGGTAGGGTTCGGGAGAAAACTGGGAGAAGCACGAGGGCGACCAGGGTCCCCGTCCAAACATAGCTGCGGGTGGCTGCTGAAGAACCGCTTCGCCGCATGAAATGGTTCGCGAGAAATCCGATCAATAAAAGGGGCAGTGATTTAATACCGACGAGGACTGTCGGGTGTTGGAGTAGTTCTGTCATGGTAGAAGAGATGTGGGATAGGGGTTACCGGTTGTTCTTCTTCGCCTGCTTGATGAGTTTTGAGATTCGTTCAAGTTCCGCATCTGAAACAGCACTTCCACCTTGTCCCAGATGGGCGGCGACGGCCTGTTCAAGCGAGTTTTCGAAGAAGGTGCTAAGCACCCGTCGTAGCGCGGATTTCCCCTCTTTTTCCCTTGGGCGAGTAGGGAAGTAGAAGTATGTCTGCCCTTTTTGAACGTGGCTCAAGTGCCCTTTCTCTTCGAGAATTCGCAGGTGCGTTCTCACCGCTGTTTTACTTGGTGGCTGAGCAAGTTGTCCCACCACCTCAAGGGCGGAAGCCCGACCTTGGGTGTAAACAATATCCATGATTTCTCGTTCTCGACGACTTAGGGGCTGTTCCATAGGGGGTGCGCGCTTCGCTAGTTTTGAATGGTGGTTAATTTATTAGCCACTAGCGGAATGTTGTCAAGCGCTTGCTGGTTAAAAAATTGGCACCTAGGCTATACGATAGCCGCAGCCCCCGCTGACGAAGGTGCGAGCTTGCACGTTAGGAAAGCTCTCCTAGAGGCAGTGCGATCCTTTGACGCGTCCTTGCTAGAGGGTGCTGTTTTAGGGGGATTGTTCGCGAAAGTCGCTCTGGGCTGCTGGAGAATGCTCGGCCTCCTTGGAGGTCGAGGTAAATGGTGTGGTCGAAGTTAGTCTCTCGCGAGGTGCCGGAGGCAATGAGGTGTTCTGGAGGTAACCCTGATTAGAGGCTGTCGAGGAAGCTCAGGAGATCGATAATATCTTGTTGGTTGCTTTCTCCAAGTAGCCCTTCGGGCATGAGGGAGGTCTGAAGCGGTTGAATCGTTGCGAGTTCGTTGCGTGGGATGGTGAGAATGGTTGTTTGTGTTGCGATGACAACTTGATCTGCGCTTTGTTCGGTTATGAAACCACTATACACTATTCCGCTCGTGGTTTCGATTTCAGTCGCTCGAAAGCGTTCAGCTACTTCCTTCGATGGGGAAAGGATGGCGTCGGCGAGTTGATTACGAGTCAGGCGGCGAGTGACTCCGGCAAGGTCCGGGCCGAAAATCCGTCCTGGGATTCCTGGGACCCCTTGATGACAGCTCTGGCATTGACTCTTGAGATAGACGCTTTGTCCATTCTTGATGTTTCCGTTTGCGGGTGAGGCAGTGGTAAGCAGTTTGCGGGCGGCGTCGGTTGTTAGAATATCTTGATTTGGGTCTTGGCCGCTTGTCTCGAGCGCTTCACCAAACTCACGTTGATACCAGTTCGTCCAGTAGCCTGAGATGATCTGACTTTCGATGCCGACGCTCGCTGATTCATCAAAAACATTTCCCCAGGGAGAGACTCCGTGAGCGCCCAGATCAACGGCTGCTTCCCACCGGATGTTTGAATCGTTTGTTCTTGGCCACTCGTTTGGGCGACGGAGGCTGGTTTCCCAGGCAACGTTACTGATCAATCGTTGGGTTCGCTGCAAATCGCTCGAGGGCCAGGTTAGGCTACAAAGCAGGCCTGCCGTTGGATCGTCAGAGCGTACTTGAACGGTGAGCTCGTGGCGGCCAGCTCCGAGTGCGGTGATTCTTGTCTTTGGACGTGTCCACTCATCGTTCCTGGACACGAGCTCGCCGTCGAGATAGGCGCTGAAGATGTTATCGCCGGTGATTTCTAAGAGCGCCTCCGTTTTCGAATCGAGGAAGAATTCTCGACGAAAGTAGACGACGGGAATGTGATCTCCAGTGGAGCGAGCCCAAATCCATCGTGGGGTGTTGAGGGAATTGCTTCGCTGCTGGCCCGAGATGAGGCTAAGGCAGCTTTCGAAGGCGTAGGCTGCGCTTGGGCGTTCTTGGAGTCGCTGAATAAAGCGGCCAAGCATTGCCTTATTCTGTCGCGTATTGTCTCCCAATTGAAGTGTTGATCGGAGGAGGGAGCTGCCGTGTTTCTGCGCCAGTTTCGTGAGTTGCTCTGCAATTAGATTGAGTTGTTGTATCGAATCATTTTCTAGGAGGCGTCCCCAAAGAAGCGGTGCGTCTTCAGGCTCCAAATCCTGTGTGAGGAGGAGTCCCGTGAGTGTCTCGGTGATTGGAGAGTCCGTGGCCTGATTCCGTAGCTGTGCCCGGGCGAAAGAGCGGAGCCTTGGGGTAGTCTTTCGCTTCATCGTCTCTAACAGCGCAAGACGCCCAGAGAGGCTCTCTTCGCTGTTGTAGAGTTGGATTAGGTGAGATTCGGCGCCTGCTTGGTTAATGAAATCGTTGATGACCATTGTTCCAAGTTGGCTATTTGGCGAGAGTTGGTTCAGCGCATCTTCGAGGTTGGTCTTGTGAGTGGTGTGGAAGCGTTTGAGCACGGTGCCCCAGAAGCTCGGGAACTGGAGTCCCTTACCAGCTAGGTCTGCGAACCATCCGGATTGATTCCGGATGAGCCATTGAAGCATGCGATGACGGCTTGCCTCCGTCCAGCCAATGGTGATTTTAGACAACGCCTCGGCTATGTGAAACTGCGTCACGCCGTCTGGCTCAGCCTCGAGCTGCTGAAGAAGCGAGTCAAGCGTGGCTGGGACTTTGAACTCTCCGAGAAGTCGGGTTTGTTCCCATCGCAGATTGGCGTTCTTGGCCGGAAATCGCTGGGTGAGATAGTCAGAGACGAGGGTGCGGGTATTGACATCATTTGAAATCGATTCGCGGAAGAGTCCAAAGATTCGGAGAAGATCGAGTTGGTTTTCTAACGATTCGGGTGACTGGGCGATGAGGCGATTGACCGTGTTCAGAATCGCTTCACTCGCTGGCATGTCGCCTCGACTCTTGGAAGCCACAAGAGCCCGCATCACGCGTTGTGGACTATCGGTTTGAATGGCCTTCTCAAACCACTTGGCACTAGGCAGGTGGGCGAGGGCTTGCATAGCGGTATAGCGAACCATGCGGTCCGGATCTTCGAGGGCACTCAGGAGCGGGGGGATACTTCGTTCCGTGCCGACCCGGGTGAGCGCTTCGGCAGCGCGGCGACGCACGAATGGGGACTGATCCGCGAGCAGAGGATGAAGCACTTGTGGGTGGTAAGCGGCCCCTTGAAGGCCGGTAAGCCACGCCGCCTGTCCTCGAAGTTCCGGATGGACCGACTTTGCCAAGCGAACATAAAAGCTGCCGGAAATGCGGCGAAAGGATGGTGAAATCAATCGCAACGCTCGAAGCCGTTTCTTTAGTGGGCGCCCTTCATTCAAGACATATTGCTGAAGGGCGGGACGCCAGGAAACCCCGATTCGTTTCTTCACTTCGATTGTTTGTTTTCGGGTCCACTCGGATTGTGGCTGGGGTAGCTCTAAAACCTGTTCTATGAGTTCAGCCCGTGATCCCTTGATCGTGGTTGGTCCTGGGAGTAGTGCAGGAATTGACTCCTCGGGGTATTCTGCGTTCACTCGGTAGAAGAGACGCCAAAGACCTTGATTGTGATCGCTGAGTAACAAGCTGCCATCCGGGGCAATTGTTACGTCAACCACGGCAAAATCAATGGGCTGACCAGCGGTGTCGACAGCCTTCGCCTTTGGTTTTATGAGGACGTCCATTTCTGCGTTCCAACTGGCTCCTTCCTGTTCGAGGCGGAAGGAGAGGAGACGGCCGCTCGCGTTGTAGGATCCTTTTGTTGCAGACTTCCAACGGTAGTCACAGACGATGAAGGCGTTTTCATAGCTCGCGGGAAACTGTTGGTGCTCGTAAAAAGCGCCCCAGGTCGGAGAGCCTCGGCCGGCGTCCGCAATTCCTGGGATCGTGTCGATGTAGTAAGGTGGATAAGCTCCAACCCCTTGCCAACCAAGGTCTGCGCCTACCAGCCAGTGGTTGAGTCTGACCGGGCGATACCAGGGAACGTCGACATGCCATTCCATATCGCTGTCGAGGCTGAAGAGTTCGCCTAGGGCATTCATGCCAAGATTTGGGGGGTTGCGTCCGCCGGTGCTGACGCATTCCCATTGCGTTCCAGAAAGATTAAAGCGAAAGACGGACGCGTTACGTTCCCGTTGAACCGGAGAGTGTTCTTCGGTGATGTGGAGGCGGTCGCGCGTCCCTCCACCATCTCCCGTGACGAAATAGATCCAGTCATCATGCCCGCGGAGTAGTGTGTGTGCAGCGTGGTCTCCTCCCGTGTGGAAGGGCTCGCCGACGCGGCCTTGATGAACAATATTGTCGGGGTATCCGCTGTAGTGCTGCACCCCATCGCCGCCAACTGCGAAGAGGTGATCATCATGGACGAGAATCCCTTGGGGGCCGCGTGGCCCCAATCCAGAGACGATGGTAGAAGCGTGGTCAAAAATACCATCCTGAGTTGTGTCAGAAAGGCGGTGGATCGTCTCGCCGGTTCCCACGAGCAGTTTGCCATCGCCATCGAAACAGAGGACGTAAGATCCTCCGGTCAGGGAGCTTGGAGCGGCCTTGTAAATATGAAACCCTTCAGGGAGATCAAACTGATCGTCGAGTAGCTGTGGCGTCGATGCGCGAGCCAAGAGAGTGAGGGCTGCGAGGTAAAGGAAGGCGGCAAGAGTTTTGGACATGAAAGCGCTTGGCAAAATCGTTTTGAAAATGACCTTCTACGGCATGATTGAGCACTCATCGAGTGCTTCCTATCCCTTTTCTTTTAATTGCCGCAGGGAATCGGTTCAATCTTCTTTCATCGATCGGATGCGCAGCCCACTAGGCCTAGGCCGGCAGGGAGGCGGGACCGAGGTTGACTATTGTCGCTTCAAAACTCTCAGTTTCTCGTCGAGAAGAGATTTGATATCGCCTTTGTCGAGCGGAGCTCCCGCAGCGATCATCTCATCGAAATATCGATTGTACTCGGCTTCAAGTTTCGACTCATATTCTCTCAATGCTTTTCCTTTTGGATAACGAATGGTCTCAGAGTTTTTGAGCCAATCGGCGAAAGTGACGAGGCCGAGCAGGGCGATTGCAATCCAGTGGAGGGATGACACTGCGTCGATGAAGAATGTGCTGACGATTGCGAGTATGAACGTCACGGTTGCTGTATAGCTGCGCGCATACTCCTGCTTTATAAACCGGGCGTTGATGGCCCCTTGCCGGGAATATGACGCTTCAGTGATCCGTTCCTGTTCCGGACTTGTGATTTGGGTGCCTTGAACTGCGTCGCCGCTTAGTTTTTGTAGCCGTTTTACGGGTGCCGTCATAGGTCTCTATTAAACATCTTCGGATTCACATCACCTTGTAGGGGGCTTATCTTTCGGATGGCAGTCTGGCCTTGCTAGCTGTAATGATTGAGCATTCTTTGGGTTTCCGCGAGGGGGTATTCGATGGAAGGATTGTCACAGCGAGTTCCAGTAGCTGCCAATTCGCCGTGTTGCCGCTGGAATTCTGGGGCCGAAACACCTCTCCCTGCAGTCGACTGATTCTCGTAGCCATGATTCCTTCGCTGTCATACTCCGCCAATTGAAGTCTTAGCTGTAGCACCGATTTGTGAGCCCTGTAAACACTCAACTGATGGTGTCCTAGTTCTCTATTGAAACGATTAAGAGTATTGGGTGGGTTTTGTTCTTGATTGTGTGGTCGCTCTTGTATTCGACTTCAGGCTTGGGGGACAATGGAACCGCTTTGGACATGGTTTGACATCATCCGGATGAAAAGAGTCCTGTGGTCGTGGGAGCATTCGCCAGCTAGCTTGAGCCCTCGTTGGATTCGGTTGCGAACTCCAGCTGTTCCAGAATCCGCATGGCTTCACGGCGATGAAACAGGGATCGTTTAAGCTCTCTGGCCATGAAGTACTCATCGCTGAGGCGGTCGTGCCAGATGTACTCATCGGGTTCTTCTCTTAAGGACGCTTGAAGCTGTGCTAGTGACATCGAAGCGATGGTCTGATCACGCCCGTGGATGGCGTTGTCTGAAAGATGCCGTAGGAGGAGCGTGATAACTAGAAAGGGCCACGCATTGAAACGGCTTTTTAGAATTCGATCGTTGGTTTTCATCGTGGATCTCCTTGCTCATGTTTCTGCGATCGGATTTGGGAGGAAGGCGGGGATGGTTCCCTCGGCCTTCCTCCGGTGGACCAAGCCGATGATATCGGCTCGCAACGCCGGCCAGGGCGTTGCTTGATTTTTATGTGTGCTCTGAGTTGTGATCTGAAGCCTAGGGGCTTCGGTCATGCGAATGGTTGAGGAGGATTAGCGGCGCTCGTCTCCTGGGAGTGCGAGATAGAGATCCTCCAGCCCAGTGTCTCGAATCTGTGTCCTTAGTTTTGATGAGCTGAGGCCCTGCACGCTGCCATCGCCCAAAACAACGTTTCCAGACGTGTCGTGAATGTTCTTGTCATAACCGGGTTCTGGCGTGGGTAGCGGGCGGGGTTCTCCGGTGCGGGCCCTCATTCGAAATCGCATCACCAGCCCCACTCCGATGTCGGGACGAGCGGAGTTCGTGATGTTGCGATCTCCTGATAGTAGGGACTGTGGTAAGCTCTCGTCGGCTTCGAAGCCAACGAAATAGCTGATGTTTTGGTTGCGGTAGAATGCCTCGATACCGGTTGAGGCTGCTTGTCGGTTCGTGTTCCAGGAATTGGCTTCGATTCGGCCTAACCCATCACTAGGACAGAGCACGATTTTGGGTGTTGATAGCTCATTTGATAGCGCCAGGAAATGGCGCCATGTCAAAGGCATGCCGTTCCGGGTGTCTGCCGCTTCGGCTGATCCTCCTTGCACGGTGGGAATTTGCATCGGAAACAGATCGTCGTTGTCGGTGGCAAAGATGCGAAAGGAGAGCCCGATGTTTTTTAGATTGCTGACACATTTTATTTTCTGAGCCTTAGCTTTCGCTTTTGCTAAGGCAGGCAAGAGCATCCCGGCGAGGATAGCGATGATCGCAATGACAACGAGCAGCTCGATGAGTGTGAAAGCGCCTTGGCTGTATCGATTACTGATTTTCTTCATAGGTTTTCCTTGTTTATTACATTCGGTCCTTAGGTGGCGAGCGGGCTGACGGGAGCGCGCTCTGATTCAGATAGACGGTCGATATGTTAAGAATCTGTTTTGAAGTAGGCGCTTTCTTGTGAAGCTTTGTTAAGCGATTGGATCTTTGTTCGTTTTACGTTCCTCAGGTCTCAGGACTCTGAAACCTTTCGTGCTAGCCTGACGTCTATTCTTTCAGAAATGGAGAGATTGAAACCGCAAGGGTGGCAGAGATTCGGCGAGCCGATACCTCATGGATTGAGAGGGGGGTCCGGTGACGGCATTCTCTTAAGGCTTCTTTGCCAAACGTTCAAAGGGGGGAAGGCTTTGATATGGTGAATGGCGATCAGATTGGAGAGGTCTCTTTGCTTGAGCTCGGCGCGTCGGACTCTCAGCCTTGTCCCTATGGAAGCTATTTTGAGGAACGGGGCTTTCGGATCGATCGACGAGCAGATCTGAGCGTGGCTGTTCAGCGACTGAAGGAAGTGAGCTACTCTGGGGTGATGTTGAATCTCTCGAGTTCGAGTGGTTGTGGGCTCGATGCACTGATGCAAATCCGCTCGATCATTGAGCAGCCGATCTTTGTGTTTGCTGCAAGGTACGAATCGATCGACCGGATTGTGGCCTACGAAATGGGGGCCGACGATTTCCTCACCAGTGAATTGTCTCTTCGTGAATTGGTTGCCAGGGTGCGGGCAGGGATTAGGCGCCGAAGCCATGGCGGAACTGATCCAGAGGCAGTGATGCTGGTCCAAGATCTTCAGCTCAATCCTGGTGCTCGGACCGCCTACCGTGATGGGGAGCGCTTGTCACTCACTCCGATCGAGTTTGACATGCTTGCGTCGCTGATGAGACGGCCGGGAAACGTTTGTACTCGCGAGATGCTCATGGAGGCGACGGATCAAGATGCCTATGCGGTCCTTGATAGGACCGTTGATGTTCACATTGCTGCGCTCCGGCGAAAATTGCAGGACAGTGCTCAGCATCCGAAGTATATCCAAACCGTTCGAGGTGTTGGCTATTCCTTGCTCCCTTTCTCGCAAGCCATGTGATGTATCCTTGGTGCACGGATCGCGTTGGTGCTGTCTCTTATACACATCTGACGCTGCCGACGAGCGATCTAGTGTAGA
>CAJXVR010000028.1 GCA_913061285.1 uncultured Verrucomicrobiota bacterium
GAGAGGTCTCGTGGGCTCGGAGATGTGTATAAGAGACAGGAATGGTATCCCGACAATCTCCCTGGCACTGTTAACATCGGCCCAGGCTCTCCGACGGGAGTCACCTTCGGCTATGGCTCCAAATTTCCAGAGCAATACCAAAAAGCACTCTATCTCCTGGATTGGAGTTGGGGCAAAATCTACTCGGTCAACCTCCAGCCCGATGGGTCCTCCTATACCGGTGAAAAACAAGAATTCGTCTCGGGCGCTCCACTGCCTGTCACCGATGCAATCATCAATCCCAATGATGGTGCAATGTACTTTGCCATCGGTGGCCGACGGGTCCAATCTGGACTCTATCGTGTTTCCTACGTTGGCAACGAATCCACTGCTCCCATCGATCCCATTGCCACGAACCAACGCGGCGCCCGAGAAAGGAAACTCCGCCAACAGCTAGAAGCCTACCACGGCATCCAAGACCCCGAGGCCATTTCTAGCTCCTGGGCCTATCTCGATCACGAAGACCGGTTCATCCGCTGGGCGGCGCGCACAGCGATCGAACACCAGCCAGCGCACACTTGGGCACCAAGAGCCTTGTCTGAACCCGATCATGGTAAACGAGTTGAGGCGCTCCTCGGCCTCGCACGACTGACGGGTGTCGATCCCACCCATCGAAGCGAGCAGGCCGCACCACCAAAGACAGCGGTTCGGGATCAAATACTCGACTCGCTCCTTGAGGTGCAATGGAATCGCCTCACTGACGAGCAACAATTGACCTTGGTCCGAACCTATCAAATCACGCTCAATCGATTCGGATCGCCATCAAGCGACGTCATCAAGAGTATCATTGCTCAGCTCGATCCACAGTTCCCAGCCCAATCGTTTCAACACAACTGGCTCCTCTGCGAAACCCTGGCCTATTTGCAATCGCCAACCGTCGCCGGCAAAGGTGTGAAACTCATTAGAGACGCTGCCACTCAAGAAGAACAAATGGAATATGCTCGGTCCCTCCGCTTTCTTAAAGCGGGCTGGACAACAGCGCTCCAAACCGAGTACTTCGAATGGTTCCTAACCGCAGCCAACTATCGTGGCGGTGCGAGTTTCTCAAAATTCATCGAATTCATTCGCAACGATGCCGTTGAGACCCTCTCGGTTCAGGACCGAAGCAGGCTAGCTGGCGTGCTCGCCAAAAAGCCTGTCAGTAAGTCACCACTTGAAGCCTTGGCCGAAGCGATGGCGGGTCGAAGCTTTGTTAAGGAGTGGGAATTCGAAGAAATTGCCAGCGCCGCCGAGACGAGTCTCAAGCACCGAAACTACAACAAAGGACGAAAAGCCTTTGGAGCGGCCGGTTGCTTTGCCTGCCACCGCTTTGCCAATGAAGGCGGTATGACCGGACCCGATCTGACCAATGCGGGAGGACGATACTCTCCCCGTGATTTCATCGACCAGGTCTTCCACCCGAGCAAAGAGATCAATGAACAATTCGTTCCCATCGTGCTTACCAAGACGGATGGAGAAACAGTCTCGGGTGTGATTGTAAACCTAAACGGGGACTCCGTGTCGGTAAACACAGATCTCACTGACCCCAACCAACGGGAGCGAGTGGATCGCAAACAGGTTGCCAGCATCGAGCCCTCAAAAATCTCCACCATGCCAGAGGGCCTCCTCAACATGTTAGAGAAGGAAGAAATTCTAGATCTCATTGCCTACGTCCTTAGTCAGGGCAAGCCCGATCACCCATTCTTTGGCAATTAATTCTAACGGGCAAAATTCAAAACGGGGCGAGCAAAGGGCTCGCCCCTTTTTTTTCTTCAAAAACTGTTGAGAAGCGGCGAAAGAAGAGCCTTCGCTGCCCACCAAACTCAGGGCACTTCAACTTCACAACTGATAAAGGACGTTATCATATGTGAAAACAACCTGAATAGGGGACCTAAATGGAACTGACCACAATCGATCAAAGAGGCCTTGAGGTCTCCTCAGCAAACGCCCTCTTCATGGGAAAACCCTTTCCTTCTCCTATTGCCCAGGCCGGAAAGTCTGCCGTTGAGCGATTTGTGGAATTCTTCTTGGTTCGGATTGAGAATCTTAACACTCGCCGTGCTTATGGTCGGGCTGCGCTTCGGTTTCTGAATTGGATGGAAGATCACGGACTTGCGCTCGAGGCCGTCAGGCCCGTTCACGTGGCTGCATATATTGAATCGCTGAAAACTGAATTGGCTGCTCCTTCTGTGAAGCAGCAACTCGCGTCGATACGGGAATTGTTTGATTGGCTCGTCGTTGGCCAGATTGTTCCGATGAATCCGGCATCTTCTGTTCGTGGACCGAAGCACAGCACCAATAAAGGTAAGACGATTGATCTGTCTGCTGCCGATACGCGATTGTTGCTGGATTCGATCGATACCTCCCATGTTCGAGGTCTCCGCGATCGGGCGCTCATCGCGGCCTTGGTTTATTCCTGCGCCCGTGTTGGGGCCGTCGTTAAGATGCGGGTCGAAGACTATTACCCCAAAGGGAAACGCTGGTGGTTCCGGCTTCACGAAAAAGGCGGTAAGGAACACGAAGTCCCAGCTCATCACTTGGCCGAAGCCTATCTTGATGAATACATCAGGACTACGGGGATATCCGAAGACCCGAAGGGTCCCCTCTTCCGGAGCTGTAAAGGACGGTCATCAACGCTTGGGACAGGTGGCCTTGAACAGAGCAATGTTTATCAGATGATCCGGAAGCGAGCAATCGAGGCCGGGATTGCTGACAAGATTGGATGCCACACTTTTCGTGCGACGGGGATTACGGTGTTTCTGAAGAACGGCGGTGACTTGGAAACTGCTCAGCACATGGCTAACCATGCTTCAGCTCGGACGACTAAACTCTACGATCGGCGGAGTGATGAGATTTCGTTGGAAGCTGTGGAGAGAATTTGGATCTGATATTCTCTTCGAGAATACTGCGGCCATTGTTCTCAGGACCGATCAAACGAAATGTGAGATCCTCTGTCTAAAAAAGAGGTGTGTGTCTGAAATCTAATAATGAATAAGAGAGCACAAATTTCTGAAGGCTTCACCCTAGTGGAATTGCTGGTTGTGATAAGTGTAATCGCTCTCCTGGCGACCCTGATCTTCTCTGGAGTATCGTATGCTCACTTTCGATCCCGAGTCACCGGATGTACGAACAACTACAAGCAGATTACGTTATCGGCGAACATGTATGCATCGGATGATCCCAATGAGCGGTTGCCATCGTTCGAGTTGCCAACCCAGACCACTCAACTGATTAGGTTTCAGAATCTCTATCCATGGCTGCTAGCTCTCCCCATGTTATCTGAAATGGATAAGCATGGAGTTTCGTCCCCTAAGCAGTGGTTCTGTCCTCTTCAGCCAAAACTTTCGAAGGCTCTTGAATCCAACTTTCAAATCGTCAAGGGGCGAACCATGACATCGATTGCAGACCTAACAACAGGATTTGAAGAAATACAAGGTTCTAGGTATGCCTCTGTGGGTTTGTTCTGGTGGGTTCCACGAAAGTTACAGGGAAGTGATAGTCTGACATATCCAGAGGTTAGTCTCCTCAAGACTAGAGAAAGTAATCCATGGCCTTCAAGACTCAGCGATACAAGCGTTTCAAGTCGACCGATTGTGACCGATAAGATGGTCGGAGAAAAAGCGATTTCTGGTGACGGATTCCTCAGCGCACACGGTGGTCATACGTTTCGAGGGAAAATTCGGAACTCCAATTCAGGGTATGCTGATGGTCACGTAGAAACACGCAAAGCAGAATCTCTGAAGTGGGAGCTACAGTTTACCGATGAATTTAGCAACTATGCCTTCTACTAAGGCTCCGAAAACATACCATAATCTTAAGGCCTAGCAGCAGCAAAGGTCATCCACTTGGTCAGTCCGGAAAGGAACTTCCAGTAAACACTATCAACGACTACTGAAAGCGTTTGGCCCTCTCCTGCAGCTTGGGGAGGGATTCTCAACTTTTCCCATATTGCTCTGACATTGAGGGGACCAACTAATTTAGGCAGCTGATTTTATCATAAATAGTCAAGAATGAGAGGGGAGCCTAAAGATACTTTCCAATCCGGCTACTTTGCTAAGTTTGTGATTCATTAATCCCGTAGTCTTGAATAACCTTACCTACATGCCAGGTGAGGAAGAAAACGACCAAGTGAAGCCCGAAGAATTGCCCAAGCCTATTCGATACGATATTGATCAGTATCTCAACAAGGCTATCGAGAAACGCGCTAAGGTTCTTGCTGGGATTCTCAGTCTAAAACTCTTTGGCGGCTGGTTCTCGATTCAGGCCTTAGTGAAGGATTTTGCAACTACAGTTACGACTCAGAAGCTTTCAGACATGTCTGGGGACGTGCAACACCAGTTGCGACACTTTCAATCGTGGTCGGAGGCCCTCCGAGTAAGAGTCGATAAAAACCAAATCCACATAGCTTCTGGACTAAAACAATCAGTAGCAGCCCAACTACAGTTGAGTAACTCGCAGGCAAGTCTTTCCTTGTTGTTAACCAATGTGACCCAGGCAGCGGACTCTGCCCTCCGACATGTAGAATCTCAGGAACAATCGGTGGCTACGAAGGTTCGCGAGCTTACTACTAATGCAACGAACGAAGTGGAATTTCTTAAGAATAATATTAAAAATCGCGTTGCTGACCTTGATCGCAAGGAAAGCGAGATTGTGTCCGGATTGCTGAAAGACAAAGACTTCCAATCGAGAATATCCGAGATAAGTAGTAGCGTCGCTCCACTTGGTGAAAAAGTCGAATCGTTGATTCCGGTTGGCACAATATTCCCATACTACGGCACAACAAATACAGTGCTTGTTGGATATGTGTTCTGCGACAGACGATGGATATCAAAGCGAACCCATAAAAAGCTGTTTGATCATTTGCTAAATCTCAATATCTCTGGAGAAGAACAGCTCGAACTTGATAAAGATGGAGAGAGAATACGGGTTCCGGATCTTCGGGGGATGTTTCTTAGAGGACTAGATAAACGGATTGAGGGCTCTCAAGATCCATGGAGTAGCGAGAATAGAAATGAGGCGCGACGCTTGGGGAGCCGTCAGCCTAGCGCCGTTGGCCCACATAAGCATCCTGTTTTGCTTCGAGGAATTAAGGGAATCGGAGTTGTTGGTGGAGAAAGTGCTGCTGCTGTAGATCCATCTGGAGGGACGACGAACACGAAACTAAATTTAGCAGAGGTATCAGTCCCTGAACCACAATTTTCAGAGTCTCGACCAAAGAATGCGGCGGTGAACTTCATTATCAAACATTGAGGAGATTTGGTCTTCAGTAGAAAATGTGTGGAATTAACGCCTTTTAAAGAAGCGTTAATCGTCCCACTCTGCTGGCGCGAGATTCCAAAAGTAACATAAAGGACGTTATGTTACTTAATAACACACAAGAGGGGGCGCGTAAAGCGGTTGCCGGTTCGGAACTTCACGGTTTCTTATTCTCTTTCTGTCGAAGGAATACCTCAAGGTTACTTCGGGTCCCCTTCGTATTTGGGTCAGTTGGTCCGAGGAGTTTCTCAAACAAATCTAAGGATTGAACAAGCAACGGCTCGGTTTCTTCATATCTCCCTTGAGCGCGATACAATGCCGCCAGGTTGTTGAGGCTTGAGGCCACATCAGGATGCTCCGTGCCCAAGAGCTTGCGACTCATCTCCAAGCCTTGGAGATGGATTACGCTGATTCGAATCTTGTGGTCCAGGTCTGTGATATGCCGGTGCCTCGGTGTTCGTTCTCTCCAATCATTGTAAACACTCCGGCTTAGTCCATGTCTCGAACTGGGTGACGCAGCGCATCCCTAAACTAGCCACTATTGATAACACTGGATATATTCTTGACTTGATACTCTTACCACGCTTTCTTAAGTTAGTTAACAACGAGTTTTTAGCAAACCTTCACCGGAGACTGATTTAGGCAATAATGAAAAATACTTTTTTTAAGAACAGATATATTGCAACGCAAGCACGACTACTTAGAGGCACGCTAAAAAATGGAATCGGCATTCTTTTCATTCTTAGCCTGCTTATCAGCAGCCAAGGATACGGTAACACAGTAGCAGCATATAAAGCGACTTGTGATCTTCGGAGGGATAATCGCGCTGCCGCAGCAGATAGGGACAATTTAATCGAACATGATAGAGCAACCCGAGATAAAAACCTTGGGCTAGCCAGAATACAAGGGGAGAGAAATCTTGCAGAGGATTCAGCCGAATCGACATATCTGATTTCCCTCGCGACGATCCTTGCGACCTACGAGGCAGAGGAAGCTGCATGTTACCTTTTGGCGGGTCCTGGAGTTGGCCCCTGCATTGCGGCAGCCAAAGCACTCAATATTGCACTCACGGCAGCTGCCTACAACATCTACAGGCTAGCAATGGAAGCAGCTGAATTTAATTACAACACAGAGAAAGCAAGCATAATGAATGAGTGGCAAGATCGTCTAGAAGATGCAGACAATTTGCTAGCTGATGCCATGTTCCTGATAAATAGCACGCACACGGATTGTATAAGCGGCGCAGCTAACCACACTCACTAGCGGGCATCCGTCTAAAGCTTTCCAAATTTTTATTAATGTATTTATTGCTTTATGAAAGGACTCAATATAGTGCATTGCACCACAGAGGAGCAAAGGAATATTGTGAAAGCGTGCAATAGTGCCCTTAAACAATATTACCATGCCTATCGTTTGAGCTTATTGGTGTTTCCATTCATTGTTCTCACTCTTGTTGTCGTGGCTGCCGCAATTGGTTTTTTCCCTGAATATATTGCCATCTCATCGTTCGTATTGTTGTTGCTACTTCGCCTTTTACCAGGTGATGCTTCCGGTGTTTTCAGTTATGCTCTTGTTGGTGTTAACTACGCTAGCTACCAATCGGCAATTCTGAAGATGCTTGGAGAAACGCAGATGCAATTGCAGGCCTCAGGCCTGATTATGACACCGGACGAATGGGATGGGGTTGTGCGAGAGGCATGCGGAGAACACTGGTCTACAGTAGAAGCGTAAGAGCTGGAACACCGTTGCTATTGGCGGATATTGAAGCTGCTTAGAAAACGCCCCTGAACGGCTTGGCGAAAGTATGTCATAGTTGAATAATGACTTTTAACCTATAAACAGAGAATCCAAATGAATCAGAAATTATTGACCCTAGCCGTTGTTGCAGTGTTGTTTGTCATTGTGCCAGACCGATTGTTCGGGCAGGCAAAAGAAAACAGTCAAAGTAAGTCCGCTATTCAAGCAATCCTTGACAGTCTTCCGAACGATGCATTTTTGAAATCTATGGCGAACAGTGGTATTTCTCATCCTGATGTTCAAGGTGACTCCGAAAGGGGACCACTAAACGCTGAGGTTTTTGATTTAGTAAATACTGCTGTGTCTTCATTGAAGGATGAAGACACGGATACATGGCATCGGGCATTACGAAATCAAAGGAAACAATTTGAAGATATTTCGAGCCTTTTAGGTGTAGGTGAACCGCAAACCCGCGATGCTGCACTTATGAAGGATATGATTCTTGAATTTTCGACGGCAACAATTCTTAAATCCAAAAAGGCCAGTAAGGCTAGCCGGGAAGAGACAGCTACAGAGAACGAACGGTTAGATAAAGAGCTGAACGTCAAGAGGACTAAAAGGCTTGCGACGGCTAAAGTGCGAGAAGCTTCGATTCTTAAACACGAGAAATATTTAAGTGAAAAATTTGGGGTTTCAAAGGCAGAGTTGCGAGGGATGAAAGATGATGCGGACGATTGGTATGCAGAATTTAAACGCAGCCGTAAACGTGTTTCAGAGTAATCTCTGTCGCCCCCCGGGGTGCAACAGATTGGTTGTGTTGTGTTTCCGACGATTATAAGGAGATTTCTTTTAGCAAAGTCGCGGTCTTAGCCTGATAGCTGTCGGTCGTCGTGATTGTAGTATAGGTGAAGCCAAGTGCAGACATGTAAGCCTTGTGAACTTGCTCGGCGGGAATGACTTGGCCATTGAATTCCAGATCGCGCGACGAGCAGGCATCTTGACCAGAGTCCGACGCTTCTCCTTCAACCGTGAAACAAGGGTATCACCCATATTCGTGCGAAATGGACCAATAAGCGGTGCTTATCTGGGCTCTAAGGTCTGACGAGCCTGGACGGAAGAGAGCTCTGATTAGGTGTGCGTTCCCAGATTTTCTACTAAGGAATCCTCTGTCCATTTTCTCAGAACTTATCGGATCGCTTAACACATTTTACGTTCCATTGCTCCATAAATCCGATATACCTTTCGGGTATGATGAAAAAAACACTCTATATTCCAGCTATCCGGGTAGTATTTCTCAGCATCCTCCTAATCAACTTGGCTACCGGATGTGGAGGGTCGTCAAAATATGCCTACGCCAGCTCAGACACAACAGAAGGTGAAGCGTTTCTCAAAGAGGCCTCTGAAAAGTGGGGCGAGGTAAAGCTTATGGCTACAGCAGCTTACTGGAAGGAAAAAGGAGAAGCGTTCGATTCAGCAACCGTTCAAAAACATATTCAGGATATTCAGGCAGCAATTTCAGAGCAATTTCATGCGCTACTAAAGAAGAAGAAACTTTCAAAAAGCCAAGCCGATCGTTACTTAGAAATTCTTAAACATGCTAGTAGCCAGTAAATACCTATCTGATACGAGATGATCGGTCCTGAGTAAAGTGGACACGGGATTCCCTTATTTCGCACAAGATCACTTAGATTTAATCCCGTCATCGGAAACTGTTGCCGAGACCGATGCTCTCTCACCTGTCCCACAAAGAAGAAGGTTCGCGAAATTACTGACTTCCCTTTTCAACTGAAACCCGATCATTAGCATCTGAAACATGACGGTCCTCATGTGATGCCAGTCCTGCCGTTTTTCAAATCAATCTAGGGTCCCCTTTTTTCGCTCTCGAATGTTCCGCGATCCTTGAAAAACGTCGAGAATCTGAATCTCGTTCTCAAGACTTCGGTAGAAAATCAAATACCTTCGAAACTCAGTAACGACAATCTTCCGAACATCATTCAGCTCGGTCTAGGACACTTTATCTCCATAACCGCATGGGCTACGGTTTATCGATCACGAGCCGACAAATCACTGTGTTGTGAATCTTTAAATCAGAGCTCCAGATAAACTTCGCCGAACGATCCCAACGGATCCGATCATAGCCATCTTTGGGACGCACTTCCTGCTTACTAAACTCGGTCACAGCCTCCCAGGACTGATCGTCAAACCCAGCGGCTTTCCATCCCGCAGGTTCCTCTCGCTCAAGGAAGCCACAAGGACCACTCCCCGCTTGAGGGTTGCGTTCGTGTGCACAATCAGGATCCAACGGGGCCTCATGGAGAACAAAACACTTCCAATTTCGATCCGTCACGGCGATCACCTCTCCGGTGTCAACATTGGTGAATTGAGCAATCAAGCCTCCATCACCAATCTGTTGACGCCGTGATCCGATATATTCCAGACCGGTATCATTCTGCTTAAAATCCTTCACGACAAAGTTCAGCACCAGCGGATAGTCTCCCGAGAATTCAAAACTCTCAGCATTAAACGAGCGCTCAGTCGTGATCGGAACTGAGTCCTCAACAACCAGTTCTTCACCTAAATAGAGCTGGAACCAATTATCCGCCCAAACCTCGCCGCGAATAGTGACTGCCCCTTCATTGACCGCCGTCTTTCGGGCCTCAACGGGTGCCCGCCCACAACTCACCAAGAGCATCGTGAGCAATGTGTATCCGAGGTATTTCATTCTATTCATCGCTACGTTATTCACGTTTGAAAACAGCTATCAATCAATCTATCAACGCTTGGTAGACGAGTGTTCGGAGCTTGCTATGGTCATCAACACGACGAGCAGGAATCAATTGGGTAAAATAGACCACTACCAGTTCATTTTCCGGATCGACCCAGTAGGTAGAATGATACGCACCGCCCCAACCGAATTCGCCAACGGCACCAGGCGTTCCCCGCGCCCCCAAATCCTTGAGAACAGAAAAACCAAGCCCCATTCCAACCCCTGATCCTCCAAACTCAATATCCCCTATATGATCGACCGTCATGAGCTTAACACTTGGGGGAGAGAGTATCCGCGCTGACCCCAGTCGGCCTCCATTCAATAACATTTGGAGGAATCGACCATAGTCATTCGCGGTCGACAACAATCCAGCCCCCCCAGAGAAGCTTTTCCGTGGCCCCTCAACGTAGGCCCCCTGCCCAACCATCCGTCCGGGATTCGGAGCTCGCTCTAGGCCTCCCTCATCCTTACTCGAGTAGACCGTTGCCAATCGATTCGTCTTATCCCGCGGGAGATAAAAGTGGGTATCATTCATCCCCAAGGGGCGAAGGATTCTATCAGACAAGAACTCGTCCAAGGATTGCTCCGCCACAACCTCAATCAAAGCCCCTAGAATATCTGTATTGTAACCATAGACAAATTTCTCCCCCGGTTGAGCATCGAAGGGAAGTGATGGAATCCGAGAGACAGTCTCTCGGATTGGCTCATCACGATCAGCAAAATACCATCCCGTGATACCCGCCTCCTCCCATTTTTCTTTTCCTGGACCGCCGCCGTACCCAATGCCAGCCGTATGGGTGAGGAGATCTCGAATCGTGATTTTGCGTATTGCATCCACCACCTTGAAGCCATCGTCGCTTTTCTCCGCAACGCTTGTCTTCTTAAACTCAGGCAGATACTTGCCTACAGGATCCGAAATCAACAACTTGCCTTCCTCCTGCAAGATCATCACTCCCACACTCACTAGGGCCTTTGACTGCGAGGCGATGCGAAAGATGGCATCATTCCCAAGCTTCGACCGTGATTCGATATCACGATACCCAAAGGACTTGAAGTAAGGGATCTTTCCTTTCCGAGCCACCAGAATCGTCGCTCCCGGAAGCTTTTCATCACTGACATACTGTTGAAAAACAGTACTCAGTCGTTCAAGCCGCTCAGACGACATTCCTACAGTTTCTGGAAGCGCTGGGGTGAATTCCGCTGCCGCGGGCGAGCTAGTGAGCAAGAACACACCAAGCCCCAGCAAATTGGCAGATAGTAATAGTTTCTTCATAGATTCACGGATACTGAATGAATGCCTTAGTAAGGCACGAGCCATCCGACTAGACCAGACTATTCACGCTCAATGAAGGCGTCGATTAGGAGAGGATGCCTCCGCGAGACAGGTCAAGGAGTAGGCGGTGACCGACCAGTTAAGCTACGCTTTTTTCCTTTTAGATTCGGCTGAAGTGTATTATCAAATTTCGCAGGTTGGTGATGCGACTCCGTCTTTCGATGGAACACCTCCTGGGACGCTTGGCTAAAGAAAGGTTTAGTATGTACGTTCCCAGTCACGGGTTGTCCGGTCGCGGTCTTATCTCACGTCAGTTTCTTGTCCTTGCGATGTCCTTGGTATTCGGCGTCATTTCCGGCTTCTCTCAGTCGCTCATCAATGAATTCGCCAAACTCGCTCCCTCCGATCTCAATGCCTCCGATCAGTTCGGTTGGTCGGTGGGAATCGACGGTTCGCAAGCCATCGTAGGATCCATCAATCATGACTCCGTCGCATCCAATGCTGGTGCCGCTTGGGTCTTCAATGCCAGCACCGGTGCCCTTGTCACGAAATTGGAAGCGGGCGACGGTGAGCTGGGAGACAATTTCGGTTTCTCTACGGCGATCGGCAGTGGTTATGCCTTAGTCGGAGCGACCGGCGAGGACAATGAGGTGACGAACTTGGCCACCGGATCTGGAGCCGCCTATTTGTTTAATTCCAGCACCGGCAACCAAGTCAACAAGTTCGAACCGGCCGACGGCCAAACCAATGATGGATTCGGCCGCTCGGTTGATATCGGTGGAGGCATAGGAGCCATTGGTAATCCGGGGGATGACGATGCGAACAGTGACGCAGGTTCGGTTTTTCTCTACAATCTCTCATCCGGCTCGAACCTTCACATCCTGACCGCTGGTGATGCTGGAACCACCGACCAATTGGGAACGGCGGTGGCAACCGATGGAATCCACGTTGTGGGAGGCGCCCCGGGAGCAGACGCCGACTCAACCGTCGGAACAGGCGCCGCCTATGTCTTTGACGCCAGCACCGGAACTCAGCTTCACAAGCTCGTCGCCTCGGACGGGGCTCAGAATGATCTCTTTGGCATTTCGGTCGATATCAGCGGCGATCGAATCATCATTGGGGCCTCATCGCACGATGCGGACGGAGCTACTGCTGGAGCGGCCTATGTCTTCGGCACATCAGACGGATCTCAACTCTTCAAGCTAACGCCATCGGATATCGCTGCCGGGGATCAGTTCGGAATCTCGGTAGGAATCAGCGGGAACCTTGCTGTCATCGGATCCGAGTTCGACGACGACGACGGCCTAAGCTCAGGCAGCGCCTACGTTTTTGATCTCACCACGGGCGCGGAAGTATTCAAATTCACTGCCTCAGACGCAGCGCAGGGAGACTTCCTTGGCGGCGCCTTGGCCTTTGCTGCCGGTAAAGCGATTGTTGGCGCGACGCTCGATGACGATCTCGGCAACAGCTCAGGATCGGCCTATTTGGTAGCCGTCCCCGAGCCACGAATCTACGGAATAATCGCCGCCCTTTCTTTGATTGCGTTCGTCGCCACTCGACGACGTCATCAAGGCCTACAAGACTCAAGATAGGAAGTCAGAGAGAAACGGGACAACCGATCAAATCCAACTGTTCCCTTGACGTTCAGAAACTTCAAGGGAACAAGCTCATCAATTCGTCCCAGCGGACTAAAGATCAATAACGATCTTCAGCGCCTGAAGTTCGCCCTTGGCTAACTTCGTCATGGTTGCCGGAGCTTCCTCCAAGCTGCAATGACCTTCAATAAATGACGCCAACTTGTCTTGGATCCCAGGAACCATCTCCAGCGCTGAAGCAAACGCCCGTCGATCGAATCCATAAGTACCGACAAAGCTCACTTCCTGACTGACAATATCCTGCAAGGGAAAGCTGACTTCCTTCGCCAGATTGCCAATCAAGAGCACCGTTCCTCCCGGTTTGACCAGAGCAAGGCACTGTTGAAAGGACGAACGACTTCCCACCGCATCCACTACTAAATCGGGCTTGTCACCCATGGCCGTTTCAACCCGGCTAGCCACCGATTCGGCACTATCATCAGCGGTCACCAAGATCGGATGCGCGCCAAACTCTTGCCCTCGATCAAGTTTCTCCTGAATCGTATCCAAGATCGCCACCTCTCCAATTCCCGATTCCTTAGCCACCAGAATACCGGACAAGCCGATGGTTCCGGAACCGACGATCGCGGCCCGTTCCGCTTGAATGTTCTTGGCGGCTAGTCGATGAAATCCGTGGGTCACGACGGCGACCGGTTCGACAAGAATTCCAACCGTAGGATCCACGCCTTCAGGAACAACCAAAGCACTCTCTGCCGGTAGCGTTAGATAGTCAGCCATCGCGCCTCGTTTTCCGAGGTTCACGCCAATGACCTTTTTTGCCAAAAAGCTAGGATCTCCCTCCTCCGGGGTAGGTGCCGTTTCAGCAATAATATTAAACACCGTGACAAGGTCTCCCACTGCAGGAGTCGTCACTCCGGCACCGACGGCCTCGACGACGCCAACCGCCTCGTGTCCCATCACCATCCCAGGAGCACGCCGACCACTCTCGCCGGTAAAGCCATGGACATCGCTGCCGCAAATTCCAACCGTTTTCATTTTCACCAGCACTTCACCCGCAGCTGGGCTAGGTTTAGGCAGGTCTTCAAGGCTCATGTCCCACGGTCCGTTGTATACGAGTGCTCTCATCAATTCGCTTTTCTAGACATTGTATTCAGATAGGGATCGGATCTTATAAATTCCGAACTGGAAAACAAGACAATCACCTATGATTCCTGTCGAAGCAATCCCGACGGGGCTAAAAAAGACATCACCACGAGCAGCAACACCCGTCCAAAAAACAGAACAGCTCCGATGAGCAATACACTCACCGGAGCCGATGGCCCCCACGAAATCCGGAACGGCGGTTCCCTCCTAAGCGCGCATGAAATTGAGATGCTGAAAGTCACTCGGACTATCAAGCTTCGCAAACGTGTAGCCGGGAATGATTGTGTC
The DNA here is from genome assembly GCA_913061285.1 of uncultured Verrucomicrobiota bacterium. GTDB lineage: Bacteria > Verrucomicrobiota > Verrucomicrobiia > Limisphaerales > AAA164-E04 > UBA2970. The sequence goes on from CAJXVR010000028.1 coordinate 14,078, forward strand.
CATTAGTTTGGCGTCATCCCCAAAGTGACCCTGAAAGATCTCGGCGAACACACTGCGGAAATCGGTTCTCCGAGCAACGTAACGATCTCGCTTGCTGAACAGATCCCCATCAGCCCAGGTCGACTCATCGCAGTTGTAGACACCACCCTGAACCCCGCCTCCACCAACAAACATGACACTCGATTCAGCATGATCCGTTCCCGCACTCCCGTTTTCCTTCGAGGTTCGTCCGAACTCTGTCATGGTGACGACAATCAGATCTTCCCACTGATCTTGAAGGTCTCGGTAAATCGCCTGAAATCCTTGAGCCACCGTGCCAAGCAAATTGGGATGTGAGCCATTGAGTTGTCCTTGACTCTTGTGAGTATCCCACCCACCAATTCTCATACCGATCACCCGAACGTCCGTCCGCTTCATCAACATCGCAGCTTCTTGAAGCTTGTTCCCCAAACTATTGTTCGGATAGTCGGCCCCGTTCTCGGGTTGATAGGTCCCCTGATCCAAGGCCCCTTTCACTGTCGTCAAGGCCGCACCGAGAGTCTGACCCGCATTGTGAATCAGATTCCGATAAAGCTTGCCCTCTTGATCCGCCGGCCCTCCATAGAGTCCCAGCAGCCCTTTACCACCAACGCCACCTGAGGTCTCCGGACGTTGGCCTAAAAATCTCTCTCCTGCCGGAAGGTCAAAACGATTTGCCCGACTAAAATTCGGAATCGTGTTGGCCCCTCTTAATGCCAACAACTGAGAACCAGAGAGCCCCGCAGCAACAAACGCGTTTTCCGGAGCATTCAGATTGACCGATGAATTAAGGTAGCGATAAATGAATCCCTCCTCGGTTTCCGTATCCCCGGGAATCCCGTTCTGCCAATAGTGCTGACTATTGAAATGAGATCGCGATTGTCCCTCGTAGCCGACTCGGTGCAGCACGGCCAGATTCCCGGGCCCGTCTTGTCCATTGATCCCTGAATGATTGTAGATTTCCATCATCGGAGCCAGGGCCGGATGGAAATCAGCAAACCCGTTTCCGGAAGCGATCGCTTCGCCCGGCGGGATATACAAAGTTGGTCTCGTTTGCGCATTGTATTCTGAATCCCCCCTGGGGATCACCGTGTTGACCCCGTCATTCCCACCTTCTTGAAAGATGAAAATCATCTTCTTGTTTGCGAGGCCTGGTGCCGCTAGCAGCTTCCGTTGGAACAAAATCGGAGAGGCCATATTGAGCCCCAATGCACTGAGAGCTAAGCTCCCCGATTTTAGAAAATGCCGTCGATTGATATTCATACTACTCTTGTAAAATTAAAACGCTTTCAAGCTTCTGAGACACCCTGTGACCTCATTGATAGTGACACTCGGGCATTGCTAGAATTAATCCAATTAGCTCGCCTGCCCGCCTTTCGTAGTCGCTCCGAGTTCGAGAAAACCGCACCGTCACTCCGTTGTTGTTCGTGGTGGCATACTCCAAGAGAATCGCTCGGGTATTCTCTGACATCTTTCCGTTGACCAACAATCGATCAAAGTAATCGATAATTTCCTCGGCTGTCTCAAGCCGCCGGCTGGAGAGGAAGCGTCCCACGTCCCAGCTCCTCAAAAAGTCATTGGATCCATCCGCAACCAATTCCTCAACAAAGTTGATTCGCTCCAATAGTCCACCGGTGCTCACCCAATCGAAACCATATTCCGACCAACCATCCGGCTCATCACGGGTGAACAGATGCATTCCCATCTCTTCGCTCACATCTGGAAGCTCTTCCGGATCCAGATTCCAATCAAGGGCCCTCACCATACTGTTAATATACTCAATCGGTGTCTTCACCTTTGATCGATAAGCCAATCGCGACCAGAACGCATTGCCCGATCGCTTGGTATCGAGAATGGTCTTCATGACGGTTCGAATATTACCGGGAGGAGAGGTTGAGAACCACGCTTCAATGGTATCATCCATCAACTCCAGAATCGGTGCCGGGGCACTGCGTTGGTGATAGGAATCAAGGCTGATCTCGTCTGAAACAAATCGATTGATTAGTTTGAGCGAGATAAACTCAGCGGTCGAAGGATGCCCTACCATCGCATCAATAACATCCGTCGCATCGCGGAGCCCCTCGATTCCTTCCCTGCCTTCAGGGATCACCATCTGATGCGGTGTTCCCTCAAAAAGAACCTTCGAATCTCGATCGTGATCGTCTGGATTGAAACGGAAGGTCCAGAACCCGTTCGGATCACTATTCTCAATACTCCCCGGAACACTCATCCGCTCAACAAGCCGAGGATGGGCGGAAAGGTCAGAGCTCGTTCGCTCCACATTGTGAACTTGAATAGCCAAGACATTAACCTCAGGGGATGATTTCAGTAGCGGCCGCACCTCACTCAAATTGACGTATTCAGTGCCTAGATCCCACTCATGGGCGGAAGAGGCAGTCCGATTGAAGGTTGGCGGCGTCCCGCGTCGCTCCATATTGGCACTACGAGCCACTTCGACACCGTTGATGTAGGCGACGTAGCCATCGTCGTAATCCATCGCCAAAAACAAGCCCTCGGCGGAGGGGGCATCGAGCGTGAATTTTCGGCGCAAATAGACGGAGGTGTAGCCATCAGTATCCCCCTGCCGTCGCATATCTCTGAGCACCGTCGCATCGTCTGAATCTCCATACCCAATGCTCGTTGCCCCATTGATCCAAGATGAATCATCGAATCCGACTTCGGTCCACTGCGTGCTCGCCCGGCGACTTACGGGACTCGGTTCTTCCCTTCCTTTGAAATACTTCCATCCGGGGCCGACATCCAGAAGCACACTTTCAACTGAACCCACACTGGAAATCGTCGGTGGCTGTCTCGCGGACATGGGATATTGAGGCTCGCTATCATGCCGTACTTTTCTCACCTGCCATCCGGTAAAACATTTCGCAAGCTCCTCGATGTCATCCTGCGAGTATCGATTGTCAACGCCAAACGCGAACAATTCGAGAATCTCCCGGGCATAGTTTTCGTTTGGCTCACCGACCTTGTTCAGCACGTTATCGAGATAGATAAGCTGAGATGGGCTTGTCGCGCTGTACAGAAGCAGATCACCAAAGTTACCCAAGGCATTGTCATGGAAAAATTGATACTCCGTGTACTCGACCTGTGCCGCTTCTTGCTCTGCCTGATCATCATCAATCATGCGTTCTTCATTCGAATCCCTCAGATCTTCAAAATGTTCCGCGACCTTGTCGAAATCGGTCGTAAAGTGGTTTTCCCAAAACTCGGCGAGTACTGTTTGAAGTTGATTCCTGGCAAACGCCCCTCGAACGTGCACCAGCTGTTGGAGCTCATCGATGCCTTTGATTCGCTGAAACACCTCGTCCGTCAGCGGTCGACGATCTACCAGCTGCGGAATCATCGACGCATCGGAACTCGTCAATTCCGTATTGTGAAGTTGAATCGCCAACACATTCATCCCTGGAACCAATAGGTCCGACGCCGAACCGGCCGTTTCTTCAAATCGCTCAGGATATTCATCAACGTCGCCGGAGGTCTTGGCGTTGAATCGCGGAAACCGGCCCTCCATATTCGCTCGACCAATCTCTTTGCCGTTCAGATAGGCCACAAACCCATCATCGTACATCGCCCGCAAGACGATCTGATTCATGCTCTCGGGGTCTTGCACCGTGAAACGTTTCCGCATGAAGACCGATAAGTATCCCGGATTGTCGTCGGACATGCGCATGTCTTCCAGCACCGTCGCATCGTCATCATCACCATATCCGATTCCAGTGGGACCACGTTCCCAACGACTCGCATCAAAGTCGATCTCTCGCCAATCAGACGGAGGAGCCACCGTCCCTTTGAAATACTCCCACTCCTCGCCAATGTTAATCAGTATTTCGTCCTCGAATGGTTGGAAATCTTCGAACAAGTCCGCCTCTAGAGATTGTAAGCGATCATTTCCAAGTTCCGCTTCGCTGCTCGGATGGAGCTGGCGCTCGATATAGGTATCAACACCGATTGATTCCACCAGGGACTTTTCCGACAGTGACGGCCCGTAGGAAATTCGATTCAAGAGATGATCGATCATTTCGTCGGGATCTAACTCGCTAGGTTCCAGAGGATTTTCCTCTAAATGGAAATGAGCCTCGCCTCCGTATTCCGAATTCGGAACACCTGCTTCGATTCCGGCCTCAAGCCGCAAAAACGTCACTCCACCTGGATCTGGAATCGTAAACCGAATCTCACTCGGGTGACCATTGAGGGCACCCGCAGACAAGGCATATTCAAAAGGGTTCGATACATCGCCAGCCGAGCGTAAAACCACATTCCGATACCCCTCCGGCACCGACGCCGCGATCACCAGATTCGATCCAACGGATTGGATCGACTGGATAATCGGTTGGGCTTCAGCTCCGTGAGCCATCGAAATAGCAGCACACAGCCCCACGAGCATCGAGAAAATTAACGACAAATTCTTCATAACCACAGGTCCATGAACTTCAGCAAGACATGGGCCAATTCAGTAAATAGAGACTTTCCAGTCCCGCAAAAAGCCAAATTTTTCTGAACTTCAATGCATTAATCGGACACAACGCTCCTGAACCCGAAATTTCTTATCGATGTCTCAAGATAGTGGAGATTCGGGTAAACGGAGCCATGCACCGCTTTCGCCGGGAAGGCGTTGTTCTTCGCTCCCCTTCTCACTTGAGCGACGAGGACGGTTTTGCTAACGATTCCCTGTGAATCAAAGCCAAGCCGAGCAGGATCCCGGTGCCAAGGGCCTGCAGGAGAGGTCGGCGGACACGACCGTCTCTCCCTCAAACGCTGAATGCCAGATCGTCGCCAATCCTGGCGAATATTGGCGATGGTGTCCTCGCTGCAGCCAAGAGCTCGAAAATCACAAATGCAAGCTCGTTTGTCGGCGTTGTGGCTACTTCATGAGCTGCTCCGATTTCGACTAGCCAACAGATTTAATCGAGATGAATCGCAATCGACGACGACTCTCTATTGATTTCGCACCGAAGGCCACGCAAGATGGCGCCTCAATGACCGGGATTCTGGAAGAGTTAAGTTGGCGTGGGTTAGTTGACAACACCACTGATGAAGAAGCGTTAGGGAAACGGCTGGAAACCCCGACAACCCTCTATTGTGGCTTTGATCCAACCGCAGATAGCCTCCACGTTGGCAATCTCGTTCCCCTTCTCGCTCTGAGACGCTTTCAGTTGCTGGGACATTCTCCCATTGCCCTTGCCGGAGGCGCCACGGGATCCATCGGCGATCCAAGCGGTAAATCTGCAGAGCGACAACTCCTGACCCGCGACATCCTCAACGCCAACATCGCCAAGGTTAAAACGCAGCTCGCCCGGCTCCTTGACTTCGAAACCGAGGTGAATCCCGCTCGCCTTCTCGACAATGCCGATTGGACCGCTGGGATCAGCTACCTCGACTTTCTCCGAGACGTCGGCAAGCATTTTTCCGTCAACATGATGGTTTCAAAAGAAAGCGTCCGGGCCCGAATGGAGGACCGCGAGACCGGAATCAGCTACACAGAGTTCAGCTACATGTTACTTCAGGCCTTCGATTTCTATCACCTAAGGAACGAGTTCAATTGCGAAATCCAAATCGGCGGGAGTGACCAGTGGGGCAACATTACCGCAGGAATCGAGCTGAGTAGAAAGAAACTATCCCAGACCGTCTACGGGATCACGCTCCCTCTGATCACGAACTCCGACGGTTCGAAGTTTGGGAAAACCGCTGCGGGTGCCATTTGGCTAGATCCCAACAAGACGAGTGTCTACCGATTCTACCAATTCTGGATCCGGACAGACGACCGAGACGTCCTTCGTTATCTCAAATACTTTACCTTTCTTTCGCAGGAAGAAATCGCCGATCTAGAACAGCAACACGCAGAGGCCCCAGAACGCCGAACGGCTCAAAAGGCTCTCGCGATTGCCATGACAACAATGATTCACGGACAGGAAGCGACCGACGAAGCGCTGAAGGCCAGCCAAATACTCTTTGGCGGCGATCTCCAGGGCATCACCGAAGCGACCTTCAACGATATCATCAATGAGATCCCTTCCGTGGTCATCCCAAAGGAAAATCTTGAAAACGACTACACCCTTGTCGATCTGGTGGTCGAAGCAAAACTCTGTCCGTCAAAAGGCCAGGCGCGAAAGGACATCGCAGGCGGTGGGATCAATCTCAACAACAACCGACAGCAAGATCCCTTGACGAACATCAATTCTGAACAGCTGTTGTTTGGTCGGTTTATCCTCCTCCGAAAGGGAAAGAAAAACTACCTGCTTGCGAGTTTCGAATAAGCAGCGAGTCGAAGAAAGAGCAAGAGCAATCGGGTAGGAGGTGCGGGATAGCCTCACCGTCCTCCCACACCACCGGACGTACGGTTCCGTATCACGGTGGTTCACACAGATCGCTGCTGACGCAGCAGGGTTCGCCAGTTGACTTCTCCTATTATCGAGATTAACCCTCGCTGCCGAGAATATGAGGTTGGAAGTGCGCGATTCATGTGCGAGGCCCCGGCATTCCACCCCGGCGGCCCCTCGGTTCGCGATCACGGCTTGCATCGCCTTGAGCAAATTCCTTCGCTCAAGCAGTCTTTCGAGTAGCTCTGGTTCCCTGGAGTTGGTGTCTTCCTCATCTACCGGAAAGTTTGAGCCGCCATTCCACGCCGCTTCCGGCTGCCGGCCTTCACCTCACGGATCGGCTTCAGCTCTCTCAAGCTTCTTTTCTGGCTCTCCTGCTCTCATCGGCAAAGCGGATTCCGCCCCTATCTGTCTGCTCAACCCTTCAGCCGCGAGGCGGACTACTATGGTATCGGCTGACTTCTCCAACCGCATCGCCCCCCCTCTCGAGGGTGCTAGCTCAATGGCACGATCCGAGATCTCCCCGGGTAATGCGCACTCTCTTCTCCACTAATATCCGCCAGATCTACGTCTATGAGCTCCGGACAAGTTTTGGACTTTGAAGATATTTGCCTCCTCATTCCTCACAAGCGCCTCGTATCTGATTTCTGTTCGTCGGACCGGTGTTTTGCCTTCAGATTCCACCTCGCGTGGACACCCTTGCCGGGTCTGCAAGGGACTCTAACCCGCTAGAGCGCGCGCCCTGCCGGGCGTAGAAACAAAAAGCCATGTCCCACGACATGGCTTTGCATGAATCATATTAACGCCATTGAATGGAAACATGGCGACCTGATGAGGAAGATCTCGACTACATATTGATCGGTGGATTCCCAGCAACAATACCCACCAAGTCACTGAGTTGATTGTAGACATCCATTGAATACGCCCCTTCGTTCTCCACAACAACCCGTTGCATGTCAGAAAGCACTTGGGACAATGCGGTCGTCTGCTCCGAAGTCATTTTCCCTTTAGTCGCGACGGCTTTCAAAGGAGCAATGGCAGCTTCAAAGTCGTTTGCCGTCACAGAGGAAACAATCGAACTAATCTGCCCTTGGACATCCGCTGAGGCGCCACTAAATGCGGAGGTCAAAGCACTGGGATCGACTTTCGTCTTTCCAGGGCCACAAGCGGTGACAAAACACACGAGCAACAAACTACAAATGGACAAATAAACTCTCATAAGATCCGGAAATAATCGTTCGCAATGGACCGTTTGTCAATCGACTGCACTCGGAAACCATTGGGCAAAAAAGAAATGGGCTCGGAAAACCGAGCCCATTTGCCTTCAAATCGAATCCATTCTCAAACACATCGCTTGAGAATGACTGCCTTTATCGTCCGTCCAGACGCGCTGCGGTGCGCTCTGACAGCCAGACAATATCTTGATTGTTCTCTTGGTTAGCAATTCGAACATTCCCCTGGAAAACCTTCGTTCGTGGGTCTCTCCATTTGCGAATTTCAGAGTGACCGTCAAGGAATGCAATGCCAGCAGCCCCGTTGTGGTAAGTTGCAGGCCAGTCAATCATACGAAATGTGCCAGCTCCAGGTCCGATCACAGCCAAACCACCGTCGTTGATGCTGTTTTCGTCTTCGTCCATGATGACCCACAATTGTGAAGGTCCTGGATCAATGGCATCAGACATGCGGCCGTAGGTGCGCCAGGTTTGTCCCGCGCGATGATTGTGTGAACCGTCGAGCCAAGGCCCATCCACGGCTGCTTTCCCATTGTTCTTATTAGGATTCGTGCCAACCGCTTGGCTAGCTGACACTGAGCGCGCGTTCTGGACGATCGTGCCCTGAAGGTCCGATCGCGTTCCCTGATAACGCCCGGTACGCTTGTCGGCAGGACACCCGAATAGTTGGTCATTAGCACCGTAGGGAACCAATAGCGACCGCGTCGGATCATTTAAAATGTCCGAGTTAAACTCCTGAGCGCCACCACGGCCGGCTTGCCCAGGAACCCAGTTCTGCCCTGGATTTGTGTTCCCATTGTCAGGGTTAGGCCAAATCCAGTCATCGAAATCACTCGCATAAATCGTTGTCGCAAGCATCAACTGCTTGGTGTTATTCATGCAGAAAATACCTTGGGCTTTCGATTTTGCCTTACCAAGCGCTGGAAGAAGCATGCCGGCAAGAATTGCGATAATAGCAATCACAACCAGAAGCTCAATCAGGGTAAAGCCGTTCTGTCTTAATTTGGCTCTCATTCTTTTTCTGAAATGCGTTCGTTCGTCTCTCTCGCAAGCGGGCACAATCGCCCAACAATTCGAGATCCCCCCCTTATAATGACGATTCAAGGATCTGGCAACTGTGCTTTTCGCAGCACATTTCTCGCCGTCAAGCCGGTTCTAGGGACGAATCCTGAAAAACCTCTGATATTCAAATGAAATATCAGTCGTTGATCCCCATTCTCCAACTGAGAGACGCCGCCAGGGAAACCAACGAATCAGATCTTCCGATTGCTCGATTTCGACCGCTACGCTCGAGGCACCCACTAGACCAATTTCCAGATCCCCTGACTCACTCTTTCGAAGCGCCAGCGCAAAGGGCTCACGTTCAGGCCTTGGCGAATCGACAACGGTTTCCCACACAAGGTGATTGTTGCCCTCATTGACTTCTTCACTACTGGAAAGGAGAGTGGCCTCGATCAAGTACCTTCCCGCCTCTTGATAGTCAAATTCCCACGATAGCTGCGCCTCCGCCGCACCCATCATTCTTCCAAGCTCAAATACCAGCTCACTGCTACGCCGGACTCCAATACCTCGGCTGCTCGAGAGATTTCCAAGGAGGACACCCTCAGGAATCGGAACGCGGACTCGGACTCCAATTCCTTCGCACTCGCCGCTATGGCGGACGAGAGCCTCGTAGCGAAAACGATCTCCGCTGGTTTGAGCCTCCCCTTCTCTCTCACGGCTCAGTTCGAGGTCCACCGCATGGCAGGAGGGACATCGGAGCAACCAACAGACGGTGTTCTGAAAAAGGCGTTGGAGGACACGATTGTGCTCCGAATCAGCCCCAACGCAAATAGGAAAGGACTGACTTGCCTGCCGCGTCTGTCCAGAATCGAACTCCGCCGGATCGGGCGCTACCCGCATCATTACGACTCCACTTGCGTCAACGACAGGAACTCCAAGCTCACCTTCGCCTACTGCCCATTCGCTAGGTAGCATAACCATGGCACCGGCAATACTTCCATAGTTCCCATGAACGATGCCCCTCGGGGCATCTTCAGACACCCTCGCGATGACATCCCCAGTCGAATCGGCCATCGTGATAGGGTTCAGCCCGGGAATCTCCGCACCACTGCCACCTCCAATTAAATAAAAGGGAATGCCGGAATCAAAACGATCCCTCACTTCCGTTGCTTGCGCTTCCGTCCACAACCAAGACTCCAAAGGAGAGCGATACCAAACAACGAGATCGTAGGAGGACAGTATTGGAGGATCCAATTCGTCGAACCAAAACACATCGGGGACGAAACCCATTTCAAAAAGGTATTGGGATGTCTTATCAATCTCCTCTCCGTCGTGGTTCCTCACCACAGCGACCCGCCCCCTCACCGATGAAAGAGCAAGATAAACGGGAAGGCTCTCCGAGAATTGCCCCATTGCATCGTATGCGACCGCAAGCAATTCATAGTCCCCGGCCTGCTCTTCTCGCCATTGGAACTCACTGACACCTCCGTTCAAGACTCCGATCCGTCGATCATTCGCGAAAAGTTCAACCCGCTCAACACCACGATCATCGAAGGCCTCGATCACTATCCGAATCGGGTCCGCATCCAAGACTCCGTCTATAGACGGTGGGAGAATCTGGTACGACTCCGGTGAAACGATTACGACGCTTGGGGGAGCATCACTAAGCATTCCTTCGTAGGACAGCCGGAAGCGTCGGCGGGCCTCATTAAATTCTCTCCCGCCATCACTGACGATTACTTCGATCTCAACTTCGCCTCCTGAATCCCTAAGTTCTGGTAAATCCACCCGTAAGCTCCCGAGCGTTTCCGGAGACCGGTAGAACACCTCAGCTCTCAAGCCCTCCAATGCACCCTCGACATCCACAGAGATTGAAAGGACGTCCGTCTCATTGTCAGCTCCCGATCCGATTCCATTCAACGGGATCGCCACGGAGGACAGGGTTGTCGACACTTGAACGTCGCCAATGGGGCCAAGTGTGGGCGAGTCATTGACCGCCGTCACAACGACGGACTGCGTTCGTCGAACAATATTCCCGCCCTCGTCTTCGAGCTCGATCCGTATCTCCGTAGTTCCAAACCCGTCCTGAACGCTATCTAAAATGACCAGATAACCACCACCTGCGGGGTCGATTCCGATGCTTTCGACCGTGATGAGATCCTGGTCTTCTACGGCAACCCGAAGGTCCATACTCGAAAGTGGACTTCGATCGTCAACAACCGCCATTCTCCAAACACCCCCCCCGCTGTCCTCAGAAAAGGTAATTTCAGGACCGACTGATACTTCTGGAGGACGGTCGCCCCTATCGTCGTTTTCAATCGTCACGATCAACGGTTTATTCGGAAGCCGCAGATTGATCGGATCAGAAAACTCGACTCGTATCGTCTCATCTGGTTCGGGTTGGATATCACCAAGAATTTCGACGACTAATTCAGACGCTGGAGCAACGCGATAAATTGTACCAGCGAAGTAATCAGCGACGAACATGATGGATCCGTCCCGAGAAAACTCAATCACGTCCTTCCCGTTTCCGTGGAAGAACCCCTGCAAACCTCCCAAGAACACGGAGAACGATCCGCTCGGCTCAACCCTCAGGATCGATCCACTCGCTCCGTCATCTACCGCTACAAACATGTCCCCATTGAACACACCAGCAGGAGCAAACTTGATGGCGTGCGGATCCCCTGGAAGCGTATCAACCCACGGTTCGATCCTCCCATCTGAGCCCACGACCTTTAGGCACGAACAGCCCCGGCCAAATTCACCAAAATACATTAACCCGCCGTAGCGACCAGGCTCGGCTATCGCGATGGATCTCGGAGCTAACCCCTGCTCATTGCCTTCAAACAATCCATCACTCGCAACAACGCTAAGTTCACCAGCCAAACCCAAGCTAAGAATGTCGCCAGGTGATCCAACGGAATTGGCAACAAAGAGCGTATCTCCAAAAGCGGTGCCCAATCCAAACGCCAACTCACCCGGCTCTCCCGGTCCCAACGGAATCCCGATCGCTGAAAAATCAATCACTTCCCCCTCAGCGTCCAGACGCTGGATGGTGCCTCCCTGGTCGCCGGGCCGTTGACCGTCCCGATTGTTCGCCGAGACAAATAGGAAATCGCCGTATTGGCTGCCTGCAGGCGGGAATTCGAGGCTCGTTGGGTCTGCTTCAGACTCGAGACGGGCAAAGTCTTCCACCTGACCATGATAGTCCACCCGAACGATGTAATCATTCACACCACTCCCATTCTGTCCCAGCGACCCGGCATAAAGCGCTTCCCCAAAAGCACTGCCCTCGGGAGCAACGGCCAATCCGAGTGGGCGATCGAGCTCGGCTAAGACATCGATTCCATACTCGGATTCAAGGTCCAGCACACGAATCAAAGGATCATCGGAATCCCCAGGACGAGGCAGCCCAGGAATACGGGCGCCAGGTAAGAAAACGAGCCGGCCCGATGCCGAAGTATAATCATCGACACTCGAAGCGGATTCAGGGAAGGTCGTGTAGGAGATCGATGCGGCTTCGGCTTGGTCAAGGGCACTGGCAAGCCTCAGCGGCAACACTATCGAGCGACGCCCCTCGTCGCCCTCACGAACAACGATATCGTCAAATTCGAGACTCGCTGTGGATGCCACTAACGGCACGAGAACACTAGTCAGCCGCAAGAGCCGGCTGAACTGTGCCACGCTCCAGTCTGCTCTTTGACAACACGCTGATCGCTGAATCCCCACTCGTTTCATCCCCGTTGTCCCGTCATTTTCATTCCAATCAACCCAACCCCTTAGCTCAATCATCAAGACCCATCCCCGATATTCTACTAGCAAAAGCCATTCCAAATGCCCTGGCCGAACGGCAAACTGAGTCATCAACGCCCCAGTCGAGCCCATGTGACCTATTCGTCACCGTCCCACTATCTCAGGATTTCTAGCCCGAGGGACGCATAGAATCATCGAAAATCATTGCCAGCACTCGCATCCATCCCGTTCAATCTTCTTCCGAGACTTGAGTTTTATGGATTCCACAACATTGAACGTAGCGCCCGAAGACCCCACTGCGAGTTCACCGCCACAGTCGGATCCCGATCTAGAGATTAAGGACGCTCAGCTGATCTTTAACCACGTATGGTCTGATCTTGAATCCACATTCGGTCGAGAGAACCTCCGATTTGCCAAGGAGCTGATTCTTCTCGGAGGCGCCCCTGGATCTGGTAAAGGAACCCACACGCGTTTCATTCTCGAATCTCGAGGCCTGACTTGCGATCCCATTGTCGTCAGTTCACTTCTCGATAGCCCAGAAGCCAAGAGGATCAAAGATCAAGGAGGCATGGTTGGGGACCGAGAAGTCATGGACCTGGTGTTCCGAAAGCTTCTTGAGGAAGAGTATCGGGACGGAGCCGTTCTCGATGGATTCCCGCGAACAAAAGTTCAGGTGGAATGCTTGAAACTCTTGGTGGCAAAAATGAACGAACTGCGTCACGAGTTCTACGACACGCCTCTCCGAATTCATTTTCGGCAACCGACCATCCATGTCATGGTTCTCTTCGTCGACGAGCCCACGAGTATCGAACGACAACTCAGCAGAGGCCGTGAGATCGAGCGCTATAATCAGAAGGTCAAATCCACCGGTATTGGGGAACCCATGGAATTGCGCCCCACTGACCTTGATACCGAGGCAGCAAAGCACCGTTATCGGGTCTTCAAAGAAAAGACTTGGGATGCGCTCCAATCACTCAAGCAGACCTATTTCTACCACTTCATCAACGCCCAAGGGCCTATAAAAGAAGTCGAGAAGAACATCCTCGGTGAGTTAAGCTACCAGAGTTCCTTGGAACTCGATCCACAGACATTTGATCGACTTCGGACGCTGCCCCTCGCAAGTCATATCATCGTTCATGCTCGACAAGACTTGGTCCGTCGACTCGACAACTATGAACTCAACCACGGAGACCTCTTTCACAAAGTCATCGAATTGATTGAGCGGAAAATCATGCCCGTGGTGGTTCGTCACGCCATTTCCGGCGTCGCCTCTGTCAACTCAGAGGATCCGATACTGAACGATCCTGAGGCTTTGGTGATGCTGATCGATATCTTCAGCGAACGTGGTTTCCATGCGATGATCGATCTTCACCGCATTGAGATACCAGAGCAGGTCGATCTAAAAACCGGAAAAATCAGCTGCCGAACCAAGCAAGTGTATCGCATCACAATTCGATTTATCGGGTCCGAGATCAGACGCGAGCGATAAGCGTCCCTTGATTCTACTCGCCGACGTGGCAAACTCCCTCCACTGACGGAAGAGCCTCTTCCGTTTCGATGATGAACGCCGACGTATTTCAAGATCTCGATCAACTCAAAGACCACCTCGAAGAGCTGATTCAACGGACCCATCCTGACGAGCAAAGCATTCCGGGAGCCACCCTGCATCAACGGCTCAAGACCATCCGGCAAAAGATCGTCAAAATTGAAACAGCCATGTTTCTCAGCTTTCCGAGAGAGCTCAAGGACGACCTTCTGGCGGCTCGAAAGACGCAGCGACCCAGCAAATAAGCGAGGAAGCCGCCTCAAGCCGCCCTTCTCACATTCAATTTTATCCCAAACGCCTAGAAAATGGGCTCGATCCACCCCAAAACGAGGGACAGGCTCTTATTTTAGGGTCAGAAGGCAAAATTCCTATTGATCTTGAGACCTAATCTCAATAAGCTTCCATCGTCGTAAGTAAGTCAAAGCGCAGTAATCCACCGATGGAAAACCAAAATACCGAAAGACTAATCTCCCTTCACGAGGTCAAACCCGGTCAACGGGTCCGCGTGCAACGGCTTTCGGGACAACCGGGGCTCTGCCACCGGCTGCGTGAGATGGGCTTCTGCGAGTTTGCTGAAGTTAAGATTCTAAATTCGGGTGGTGCGATGCTCTGCCAGGTCTGTAACTCCAAGGTTTGTCTTAGTCGTCAACTTGCAGAGACGATCCTAGTCGATACCGCAGTCGCCTAACCTTTGATGAGGTCATGAGCGCAGAAGGTCGAATCGCCTTCAATTTCACACTCTCCCAAGTGTTTCAACAATCCCAGTCCGGATCTCTCTGCTTGGGACTCATTCACAAGATCCATGACCGATACCTCAAAACTTTCTGATCTCGCGACGGGAAACTTCGCCACGATCGCTGCTCTCCCACACGGAGCGCCGGGATTAACCCGTCTTCGGGAAATGGGAGTCCTACCCGGAACTAGGATCCAACTAATCCGCAGAGCGCCTCTCGGTGATCCGATTGAAATCTCGGTTCGGGGTTCGCTTCTTTCAATTCGCCAACAGGAGGCCGAACTGATCGAAGTTCGAGCAGAAGACTAGGGCGAACAGCGCCTTTCGACGAACATGTCATCTAACGAATCGCTTTCATCTGACCGTTTGACCTACGCACTCGTTGGCAATCCCAACTGCGGAAAGACCACCGTCTTTAACGCACTCACCGGGCTACGCCAAAAAGTCGGGAACTATCCGGGCGTCACCGTAGAACGAAAGGAAGGCGAGTGCACGTCGCCACGGGGAGAACGGATCCGACTCATCGACCTTCCGGGGTCCTACTCGCTCAACGCTCGCTCCCCGGACGAAGCCGTCTTGCGAGACGTTCTCCTGGGTCGTCGCGCCGATACCCCACGGCCCGATCGGATCATCTGTGTCATCGACTCTAGCAACCTGGAGCGAAATCTCTACCTCGCCACTCAGATTCTCGAGCTCGGATTGCCAACGATTCTCGTCCTCAACATGATTGACGTCGCCGAGGAAAAAGAGCTGAAGATCGATTTCACCGCTCTCGAGAAACGTTTTGAGTGCCCCGTCGTCCCAATGCAAGCTAGCACTCAGAAGGGACTGGTAGAGCTCAAGTTCGCTATCGGCAAAGAAGAGTTAGCGGCACCAGGAAACATCGATCTAAAGCTCTCCCCAGCCTTATCGACCGGCCTCCAAAGCGGGCATCAAAGCCTCGTTGAGGCGGGCGTCGTCAAGAAGGACGCCCTCGTCGCGGAATCTCTCTATCTACTCTCCCAACATGATCCAGGCCATCATGGCATCACTGACGAACAATGGCCGGTGATTGACGCGGCCCGTCTCCAATTTGAGCAAGACGTTGCGGCCTGGGAAGATCAGATCGTATCCGCCCGATACGACTGGATTCACGAGAATTGCGAGACCATTGTCCGCCGCCCAGGCACGGCGCAGGCCTCTCTTACCGATCGCCTGGACGGGTTTCTCCTCCATCCGGTCTGGGGCTGGGCCTCGGTCGTCGGTATCATGGCGGTTCTCTTTTATCTGATTTTCAGCATCGCCAATGGCCCAATGGGATGGATCGAATCCGTATTCGCCGCCGCCAGCAACGGCGTTCAAGGCATCATGCCCCCCGGAGACCTCCGAGATCTCATCACCGATGGGGTTATCGCTGGAGTAGGAGGTGTCGTTATCTTTTTACCACAGATTCTCATTCTCTTTTTCTTTATCGGTCTCATGGAAGACACCGGCTACATGGCCCGAGTCGCTTTCATTATGGATCGGCTGATGAGCAAGGTTGGCTTGAATGGAAAGTCGTTTCTACCGCTACTGAGTTCCTACGCATGTGCTGTTCCAGGAGTGATGGCCACCCGTACGATCGATAGCCCAAAAGATCGCCTGATCACCATTCTCGTCATTCCGCTAGCTAGCTGCTCCGCCCGTCTCCCGGTCTACCTGCTAATGATCGCTACGATGATCCCATCAGAGCAAATCCCCGTTGTCACCAAAGTAGGCTTAATGGTTAGCATGTATTTCCTCGGAACGATCGGCGCCTTCGTTTTCGCCTGGCTCTTCAACCGTGGCCTGATGAAAGGGGAATCCTCACCTATGATTTTGGAACTACCCTCTTACAAAGCACCCTCACTCAAAGGAATCTTCCTCCAATTGTGGGAACGCACTCGTATCTTCATTCGGCGGGCGGGCACTATTATTCTAGGTATATCGATTCTCCTTTGGGCGGCTGCAACCTACCCTAAATCCGATTCCGATGATCCCTCCGTCCGACTCTCAGAAAGTATTGCCGGCAAGATCGGCCATGGCATGGAACCGCTAATCGCTCCGTTGGGATACGATTGGAAAATGGGGATTGGTCTGCTCGCTTCCTTTGCCGCACGCGAAGTATTCGTCAGCACCATGTCGATTGTCTATTCCGTTGAAGAATCAGATGATGACATTCTCCCGCTACGAGATCGCTTGCTGGCAGAGATGCGACCCGACGGAAAGCCAAGATATACCCCTCTTGTATGCTTGAGTTTGATGGTGTTCTACGTCTTTGCCATGCAGTGTATGAGCACTGTAGCAATTGTGAAACGAGAGACCAATGGGTGGAAGTGGCCGATATTTCAGGTCGGTTACATGACCGCCACCGCCTACATCGCCGCCCTTCTCGTATATCAAGCCGGCACAGCACTCGGCTATCAGTAAACAAGCATGTTCGCCGTGGACTGGCAGAGCTCTCTTGCACTGCTCATCGTCTTGATGACAGCAGGCATTTTTATCGGGCGCGCTCTGCGACCGAAGGGTCCGGGATGCAACGAGGGCTGTGGTTGCACCCCGACAAAACCCAAGTCGTAGGCCGAGCAACGTTGAGCCGACATCGGCTCACGCTCTTTAGGGCAGATTCGCCCGGTTGAGATTCTCAGCGTGGATCATCTTCAAGAGCCGCACCGCTGTCCCTACAATTTTCTCTCCGGAACCGGCCGCACAGCGCGCACTAACAACTTCGTAGTTCCCTTGTGGATAGGCCCGAATATTGGGAATATAGCCAATCGAGCCATTCGCCAATTCCGCGATCATCGTCTGCTCGAACGGTGAATCCAACTTGAGATCTAGGCCAAGCTGCACAAACACCTCACCGGGCAAGGCCACCCATGCCAAGGTATTTCCGAGCGAGAATACTTGGACCTCAACCGAAAAGGGCTCGCCCTGCCGATCGGCTACATCCAAGACCTGATGAGCCTTAACCAACTTCATAAAAGCCTCTCTCCCTCGATCATTGCCCTCTCGCACCAGAATCTTTGACGGCGCAATCTCCTCCTGCGAAATAGGCGCAAGTTCAAGAGAAACCGTCTCACTTGCTACCCGCAATGGACCGCTCACATCACGCAAGTCTGGCCAAGCCCTCAGAACACTACCTGCCAAAACAACTCCCATACGAGCGGCATTCTCATGGCCCTTCTGAGGAGCCCGCCATTCGACGTTCACATGATTCACATCTCCGCAGGCCCCAGTCACATACATCGTTAGAAAGTCTTTTCCGTGCACCTGAGCCATGGCATTGGACAAGGCAAAGGGAAGGTCTGCCGAAAGACTCGGTCCTCCAACATTGTCCAAGTGAACCGCGTGATTCACGTAAGCGCCCAATGGATCAGACGCCGCCGTCTGAAAAAAAACAATGCCGACGTCAGGATCGATCGGACCGGCAGACTTGATAATTCTGGGATTGAGTTTCCCTGGATTCCACCCCACAGAGCCATCGCTCATATGGAAACGGCGATTGAAAGCAAGGGCGTCTTCAAATCCGATTGCGGCCGACACCGCTCCGTCCACCAAGTTCGCGTTGGCCTCCACAACCGCGTCAGCAATGAGATCTGGCAAAGACTCCGAGTAGCTCTCTACTAAGGGGTTTGACTTCTCTTGTCCAATACGGCGATTCGACAAAGTAGCCAAAATCGGCCCCGTATGAGCATGCGTCGCAGAGATCATCACCTTGCCCCCCGCAATGCCACAACGACGCTGAATCGCTCGACGCGCTGCCACAACATGATGACGGCGAGTGGTGATCAGATCGACACTCACCATCGCAACCTTCTCAAGACCATCACTAACCACAATCGCGCGAGCATACAACTCATCGTGAATCTTCGTGGCGCCACGCTCATGATAGTAGCCGGCCATGGGGATTCCAAGGGGTGGCGTGATGTTGACTTGGGCTAGACCGACCTGAATGGCCGCCATCGCAATCGAGCCACTGAGCATGGTCCCCAGACCCAAACTGATTACTAAATATCGCATCACAAAAATAGCCTTTCTCTCTAAGGATCTAATCGAGCTTGAAGGGGAACTCCGGGAACAGCCCGCTTAAGGCCCCCATCAAAGCCTTTCTCGCGATATGCCCGACGCCCCAGAGACAGCTCCTCAGCATCTAAGCGCCCGTTCCCATCCCGATCATACTTCTTCAACACCTCGATAGCGATCCGCCGTTCCCGTCGATCCACTGATTTTAACCCATCGGCAAGCGCCTTAGTTCGTGACAACAAGAGATTCTCGAGGGTCGCTGTTCGATAGTCTCTCAAAGCACGCTTGAGTTGACGCTCATCTCTTTGATCGAATGCGACGACGTCCAAGATGATACTCCCCATCTCATCCTCGCTATAGGGTCCCCAATTGATCTGCTTCGGGGGATCAAAGGGGTTAAAGGGATTGCTCGCAGAATTGTCCCATCGAATCACCGCCTCCAAGCGCGTGCCTTTCGGAAGCACAAAGGGCTCAGCAAAGCGATAGAGGTGTTGCCAGGCAAAATCCCAGTCGTCAACCCGCAACAATGCGTGCGTTTCTCCACCTGGCAAAAAGGCATTGAGCTCAAACTCCTTACCTATGTAGTGAGCATGAGGCATTGTCGCATACGCTTTGACCGGCACCGGAAGCAAGAAGGATTCACGTAGGGTATAATCTGCCACACCGGCAGGAATCTCGATTCCCGATAAGCTTCCGAAGCTCTGGGGCACCTGGATCTCGATCGACTCCTGCTCCGGCTTCTCATCTGAAAAGTAAATCCCGATGGACGAAATCTCATCTTCCGCCGCGCCACTCGGATGAAAATGTGCTTGGAGAACTAAATCTTCACCCTTCTTAATAAGGAGCCCGACCCCCTTCGGAAAAACTCGAGCATTCGTGCCAAGCGCCCAACTCAAGATTCGTCGAGCCCCTCGTCGTTGCCCAGTCCACTTCTCAAATCCTATCGCCCGTTCCTCTTTGTCCAAGGCCTTCCATTCCTTATCGTCGGTAGCAAAGACGAGCGCATGATGGGCCACTGACCGACGCCCGGGAAGATACTCAAGCGCTCTCACCCAACGGTCCTCAGGAAGGCTTAAAGAGAATCCAAAATAGCGATAGATATCAGGCCCATCGGCAGGGATGGTATAGGCGCGATCCATCTTGAGCACCACATCCGGCGGGCCCAATTCCCAACCGTCACCATAGGTAGGCAACTCGGGCAACAAAGCAGGATCCCCCTCAGGTGTCCCACCATCAACCCACGATTGAATGAGCCGAATCTCATCGTTGCTCAAACTCGGATCATTCGCGAACGGATGCCGCGTTTGGACAGCATGCCACGGTGGCATGAAACGAGTTTCCACCACATCTTTGATCTGGCGAGCCCGCTTCCGAACATGCTCGAACGCTGTCAGTTCAAAGGGTCCGCCACCACCAGCCCGATGACAGGAAGTGCAATGCTCAAAGACAATCGGAGCTATGTCCTTAGAATACGTCGCACGGTTTCCATCCCCCCTACATTGAGGAACCATGATCAGCGCCAGAAGCGTCCAACCAACCGTGCTACGATACCAAGTCTTCAATAGTCTCATCATACCCACCCCTTAACTACTCCCCCTCGCTTCAGGGAGCAAGTTCAATAGGGCTAGCACGATCGGCACTGGTGTTTCTCAGTTACGACGCTAAGCTTTTGAAGGCACTCGTGAGAATCGTTCCCTATTCGATCAGACACAGCCCTTTTTCGTAAACAAACCAGAATCGATCCAATATCAAAACGATGCGCGTCTCTCGAAATGCAACAAGAAGAGGCTTCACCCTCATTGAGCTATTGGTTGTGATTGCCATCATCGCCATTCTGGCAGGGATGCTCCTGCCAGCTCTATCAAAAGCCAAGGAACGAGCCCGTCGCACAAAATGTCTGAGCAACCTACGGCAAGTGGGCTTGGCTTTCGAAATGTACGGTCTCGATAACAATAACAAACTTCCGTCCCACGAAGCAGGTGGCAACGGATGGCTTTGGGATCTCCCGCTGCCAACCGCAGATATTATTACAGACGCCGGTGCCAATCGCTCCATTCTCTATTGTCCCTCCTCAAGTGTTAAAGATGTCGATCTGTGGTGGGAATTCAGCCCGGTCAATCGCGTGACGGGATACATCTGGTTGATCAAGAGAAAAGGCCCTCCTCCTCTCACCGATCCTGACTACCGCTACTTGGAGAGCATGACTCATCCCAGTCCTTCGAATACCGAAGTCACCTTCGATTGGATCCTATCAGAAAAAGACACCAACTTCACCAAGGTGCCGGCCTCAACAGTCCCTCATATCCGAACAAGTCATCTCAATCAACAGCGCCCTTCTGGGGGAAACTTTCTTTTTCTGGACGGCAGCGTCCGCTGGCGACCTTTCGCCGAAATGGAGTATCGATTCGGAAACACAAGCCGTCAGCTATGGTGGTAGCATTTCCGAGATTTCTTATCGTCGCCTAGACAAGATCGCGAGCCCTCCCGGGATCCCTTGCATTTCACCTCACAGCAGGCAATCCGGTTAACTCATTTCTTTCGATCTCATTAGCCAAAGAACAGCTTTTGCTCTATCAGTATGCCACGTATGAATGATCACAGCTTTGATGCCATTGTCGTCGGTTCCGGCACTTCCGCCTATTATGCTATCAGCACGCTCAACGATGCGGGAAAGAAAGTTGCCATGGTTGATGAACGCCCTTACGGAGGCACCTGTGCTCTCAGAGGATGCCAGCCGAAAAAGTACCTGGTCTGCAACGCCGAGACAATCGCTTCAACGAGAGATCTCCAAAGCCGAGGCATCGATGGCCAAGTAACCACCAACTGGAAGGCACTTCAATCCCTCAAGGGTGCCTTTCTAGAAGGCCGCTCTGAAGGCGAAGTCAATGATTGGAAAGAAGCAGGCGTGGCCACCTTCCACGGACATGCCTCGATGACTGGGGAGACTGAAGTCACGGTGGGCGATGATCGATTAAACGCAGCGCACATTATCCTAGCCACCGGTGCCACACCCCGTCGCGCGGACATTCCGGGCTTAGAAAACATTCACGATAGTGAACATTTTCTAAACCTCCCTGAACTACCCAAACGAATTACTTTTATCGGCGGAGGCTATATCTCTTTCGAATTCGCGCACGTCGCGATCCATGCCGGCGTGGAAGAAGTCACCATTCTTCATCGATCCGCTCAGCCGCTCAAGGCCTTTGACGCCGATATTGTCGATGTGGTCCTCGCAGCCAGTCGAGCGCACGGCATCAAGGTGATCATCAACGAATCGCCCCTCGCCGTCGAACGCACCGAGACAGGGCTTTGCATTCAAGGTTCGTCCGGGGACTCGTATGAAACCGACCTCATCATTGAAGCCACCGGACGAGTCCCTAACATCAGTGTCCTCGCAGCCAATCAAGGAGCTGTCGATCACTCTCCCAAAGGGGTTACGGTCAACGAGTTCATGCAGAGCGTTTCGAATCCCAAGGTCTACGCCATAGGGGATTGTGCAGCCACGCCCTACATGTTAGCTACAGTAGCGGACGAGGAAGGGAAGGTCGCAGCCCAGAACATCCTTCATGGCAATACCAAGACGGTCGACTATGAAGGGATTCCCAGCGCCGTCTTCACCATCCCAAGTATCGGATCGGTCGGCTTAACGGAATCTCAGGCAAAGGCCAAAGGCCTCGACTTTAGAGTCAACAAGGGGACCACTAAAAACTGGCCCTCGTCCAAACGAATTGGTGAGCTTCATTCTGGCTACAAGGTGCTCATCGACAATCAAACGAACACAATCATCGGAGCTCATCTCGCTCGGCATCATTCGTCGGAAGTGATCAACGTATTCGCCCTTGCCATGAAGCACGGCATCACCGCGTCAGCCCTCGGAGACTTCATGTGGGCCTACCCCACCCTCACTTCCGATCTTAAATATATGGTGAAATAAGGCCGGTCCCGATTCCGCTGAACCAAGAGCTCTGAAGCCTATTTCACCAGAAACGTTCCCTCGTCGCATTCCACACGGATCGATTCTGGAAGCGTTCTTGGGTTAAGTTTCAGCACAATGTCATGAACACCAGCCTCTAACTCTACTCGGCTGAGATCGGCAAAGTCCCGTGGCTCCCCGTCGATCCACAGTCGTGTATCTTTGGGCGCGGTAAATCGCAGTGTGACGAGGCCTTTGCGGGCTACCTGTAATTGAGTCGCTGAGAAGAGCCCGATCAAACTCGTCACCTGATTGATGTTCCTCAAATTCAGAGCCTCACGCATCGTATCTTGCATTAAACGCCCATCTACTAAAGTCATCGCTGGTCGCCATTGATTGCCAGACGGATCAGCAATGATTCGATCAATGCCAAATTGTTCATCTGTATGTCGGCCCGCACGCAAGCGCCAACGTCGCGCCACATTACCCCGCGCTGCATCGAACCGACCTTGTTTGCCAAGCTCCGAGAGGAACCGGAACAAATCCAATTGATCACCCTCTTCTAAACCGTCAATCAATCCTGCCGGCATCAACGATCCGCCAGCGATTCGATTCGCGACATTCTGCTTAGCAATGGATACCGTCTGATTCGCTGTGTTTCGCAACACCAATTCCGAGTTATCTTCTCTCACCAAAATACCGCTGTACTCTTCGCCATCGTTGGTCTCGACAATGATAGAATGGTAACCCTCTTTGATCTTATCATTCGGAGCCAGCAGCGACTCAACCAAGTAATCAAGAGGAGCACTGGCACCAATGGATGTTAAGTCCGGTCCAACTTGCCCTCCAACACCGCCGATGGCGTGACACATCACACAACCTAATTCCAATCTGCGATAGACAGCCTCGCCTCGGTCAGGATTGCCTCTTCTGAAAGCAGCTTGAGCGAGCTGTCCAATTCGCACGCTTCCAACTTCCCCTTCAGAGGGAGCCAGGTCAGCGGCTCGCTCTAAACTCAAGAGCAACTCGGAGAGATTCTTCCCGGTTTCTCGAGCAACCCGCATCCCACTCTTGGCCGCAATCTCCGTCAGCGGCACCTCCCGCAGGGCCTTGACGACAACCGGCCCCGATCCCTTTTGACGCAATATCGTCTCCCAGGTCGCCCGCAGGTCGGCTTCCTCGGTCAGTTGATTGAGCACGCCCAAGATCGGCTGGATAGCGTCCCCTAAATTCATCGCCGCCATGGCCTGGGCAAGCTGAGGGCGAATCGACGCAGAATCTGAATTTGCGAGCAAGGCCTTCAGCTTCTCATACGAGGAGCCAGAGCCAAGACTTCGCAAAGCGTCAATGGCTGCGTCGCGCGCTGAGCGAGGTGACTGAACGCTCCCCGCTTTCGTCTGAAATTCCGACTCAAAGGCGTGCAACTTCCAGGCGCCAGCCAACCTCCTGTCTCTTATACACATCTCCGAGCCCACGAGACCTCTCTACATCTCGTA
>CAJXVR010000029.1 GCA_913061285.1 uncultured Verrucomicrobiota bacterium
GAGATGTAGAGAGGTCTCGTGGGCTCGGAGATGTGTATAAGAGACAGGAGAAAATCAGTTGGTTCGTGTGCAAGGGACGGTCGAGCTCGTGAGTTCGGAAACGAGTTTCTACTTGTTAGATGGGCAAACTGGAGTTCGGGTAGAAAGTATCCAGGCGCACGGTCGGAAACGAGGGGATCGGGTCCAGGTTGTCGGCTTTGCTGAGTTGGGGGATTTTTCGCCTGTGCTGGTTGACTGCCAAATCCAGGTCCGTGCGGGGGAGGGGGCAGTCGTGATTTCTGCAGAATCTCCGACGATTGAAGAAATCCTCACCGGGGCCTTTGAATCGCGTCTTATTTCTGTTTCGGGGCGATTGATCGATCAATCGTTGCGTGGCGATATTCCCGTTTTGACGCTCCAGACAGCGGGCCGTTTCTTCGATGTCGAGCTTATTGGTGTTGATAGGGGCGGATCTGTGGGAGCTATTGAGATTGGGAGTATTCTAGAAGTGCTTGGCATCTGCATCGTTCAGGTAGATCAGGAGAAGCAACCCATAGGTTTTCGGATCTTGGCTGAAGGGGATTCTGGGGTGGTGGTTTTGAGCGAGCCGTCTTGGTGGACCCTACGGAACACTTTGATCGTGATTGGTGGGTTGCTTACCGTGGTTGTTCTCGTGGGATTATGGGGGGTGATGTTACAGCGGCGTGTCTCACGGCAGACTTCGATAATTCGTGATGAGTACGAAAAGCAGGCGGTGCTGCAAAGGCGGTATCAAGATCTATTTGAGAATGCCAATGATGTCGTGTTTGCCATCAATGGAAACGGTCGGTTTACGGTGCTCAATCAAGCAGGGGAACGCTTGTTGGGATTGGGGCGAGAAGAGGCCAAGAGCCGGACATTGGCAGAGCTAGTTGCTGAATCGGATCAGGAGTCCTTGCGAACCACTTTGGCTCCTGATCGCAAGAAAACGGGTGATCGACGACTCGAGCTCAAACTTGTTCACCTCGAAGAGAAGACGATCGATATTGAAGTGAGTTTTCGTGGGATTCGAGAGAATGGGCAGTTGCTGGGGTTTGAGGGGATAGCCCGTGATCTGACGGAGCGGAAGAAGGCTCAAGCTAAATTGGAGGCAACGCAAAAGGAGCTGGTTCATGCCTCGCGTCAGGCAGGAATGGCTGAGGTGGCGACTGGGGTGCTTCATAATGTGGGGAATGTGTTGAATAGCGTCAATGTGTCGGGGCAAACCGCTTTGGACTTGGCGAAGAAATTCCGCTTGGATCCCCTTGAGAAAGTGGCTGCATTACTCGAGGCGAATCGGGAGCAGGCGGGATTTCTTAGTTCGGACCCCAAGGGGCAGAAATTACCTGAATATCTTACTCAGCTCTCGTCCCAGCTAGTGACTGAACGGAGCGCGATCCAAGAGGAGCTGAAATCGCTGTTAGAAAGTATTGAGCACACGAAGGATATCGTTGCCATGCAGCAGGCCTATGCTCGGACGGGGGGCTTGCGGGACTCCTTAATGCCAGCTGACTTGGTGGAAGACGCGATTCGATTGAACGCCGGGGCGTTGACCCGTCATGAAGTCACCTTAGTGAGGGATTTCTCTCCGACTCAAAAAATATCCGTTGATCGGACAAGAATTCTTCAAGTGCTCATCAATCTGATCCGAAATGCAAAGTATGCGTGTGATGAGGCGGAGACCAACGAGAAGGTATTAACGATTGGAATCGCGCCATCTGAGTTGGGTGTTCGAATTACCGTGACTGATACCGGGGTGGGAATTCCCAAGGAGAATATGACTAAGATCTTTGCCTATGGGTTCACAACACGGAAGGACGGGCACGGATTTGGACTGCATTCGAGTGCCTTGGCAGCGAAAGAAATGGGTGGGGAACTCGCGGTGATGAGTGAGGGGCCAGGAAAAGGAGCGAGCTTTCATTTAGATTTGCCGCTTTGTAGTGAGGAGGAACCGTCATGAATAAAATCCCTGATCACCGTCGAATCTTAATCATTGATGATACGGAATCGATTCACGCTGACTTTCATAAAATCCTTTCGAACCGTTTAGCGGATACCGCGGCGCTTGACGATCTTGAGTCCAGCCTTTTTGGGGAAGCTCAAGAAACAAAGGTTGAAGATCAATTTGTCGTCGATGATGCCTACCAAGGGCAAGAGGGCTTGGCTCGGGTTGAGGAGGCGTTGAAGGAGGGGGCTCCTTATTCACTTGCTTTTGTTGATATGAGAATGCCACCGGGGTGGGATGGTGTTGAGACGGTTGAGAAACTATGGCAGAGCGATCCCGATCTGCAGATCGTCATCTGTACGGCCTATTCAGACTATTCTTGGGAAGACATTCGGGCGCGACTTGGGGACTCCGACAGGTTGCTCATTCTGAAGAAGCCCTTTGATACCGTCGAAGTACTTCAGCTAGCCAATGCTCTGAGCGAAAAATGGCTCCTGGGTCAGCAAGCGCAGCTGAAGCTTGCCGATCTAGAAGGGCTTGTGACGGCGCGAACGTCTGAGCTTCACTCAGCGAATAGCAAACTTCATTCAGCCAACGAGCGGATGAAGGAGCTCGCCAATCGGGCCATGCAGGGGGCTGAAGCAAAGAGTGCCTTTCTTGCTAGTATGAGTCACGAGATCCGTACGCCAATGAATGGGATCCTTGGGGTTGTTGATCTGCTTGCCGAGACGCCGCTCGAGGAACGGCAACAATCATTGGTGGAAACGTTGCAGACGAGTGCAGATTCCTTGCTGACGCTGATCAATGATATCCTCGATTTTTCTAAGATCGAAGCGGGAAAACTATCTTTTGAGGAAAAGGACTTCGATCTCTGTGAGGTGATTCATGGTTCATTGGAGCTACTTGCTGAGCGTGCCCAACGGAAAGGGATTGAAGTGGCTGCTTTGATTCCGGACGGATTGAACACTAGTCTGAGAGGGGATCCTCACCGCTTGCGCCAGGTCATGCTCAACCTCCTCAGTAACGCGATAAAATTCACTGAGTCTGGCGATGTGCTGCTGAAAGTGGAGGAAAAGACCGGGGAGGACGGTCGGATCACGATTCTTTGTTCGGTGAGAGATACCGGGCCAGGCATTCCTCCGGCGGCGCAGGAAGCCTTGTTCCAGCCCTTTACTCAAGCGGATGCTAGTGTGACTCGGAAACATGGTGGTACCGGCTTGGGATTGGCCATTTGCAAGAGTTTGGTCGAAATGATGCACGGGAAGCTTGGGGTGAATAGTGTGTTTGGGGATGGGGCAACGTTTTGGTTCACGGCTTCGCTTTTGCCCGCTGCTCAGGATCCGGTAAAAGAGGTCGGGAGCCTTTCAGAGCTCGAGAATTGTCGGGTTCTCGTGGTTGATGACAATGAAACGAATCGTATGGTGCTTCGAGAGTATTTAGCCTCTTGGAAAATGCAGGTGGACTGCGCTTCGGGGGCTGGTGAGGCCCTGGCCTTTTGTGAAAAGGCCGATAGAGAAGGGACTCCTTATGGCGTCGTGCTTCTCGATATGGTGATGCCTAATGTTGGAGGTCTGGAACTCGCGGACTCCATGAGAAATGCTTCTATCTTGGGAGGGGCGGAGTTGCTGATGTTGACGTCGCTCTATCCTTCTGTTGACCCGACGGCTTTGAATCAAGTCGGTATCTCTCACTTTCTTCCAAAGCCCGTTCGAAAGCTCGAATTGCGTCAGTGCTTGCTGCGGGCCTTGGGCGAGCATGATGCGGATGGGCCTTCCGAACCCCAAGCAACTGATCGTGGCGCGTCAAGTAAGATGCCCATACGGTCGATATCTCGTGAGTCTCGTGCGCATGTTCCTGCGGAGATTCTTGTTGCTGAGGACAACCCGGTGAATCGAAAGGTAGCGCAGGCATTCTTCGATTCGTTAGGCGTGAATATTGATTTTGCCAAGGATGGTCTAGAGGCCCTGGCAGCATGGAGATCCGGCGATTATCGGTTAATTTTCATGGATTGTGAAATGCCGGAGATGGATGGCTTTGAGACGACTCGGCGCATTCGTAGCGAGGAGAAGGCTGGGAATTTATCCGCCGTGACCATCGTTGCGATGACTGCTTACGCCATGGAGGGGGATCGAAATCGTTGTTTGGAATCAGGGATGGACGACTACCTTGCCAAGCCGGTAAGGAAACGCACGTTGCGGGAAGTACTCGAGCGATGCGAAGTCGAGGTTTCGCCTTGATGTGGAGCCTTCATTTGGAGTTTGCTTAGTCCTTGCACTATTTCGATTACAACGCAACGACCCCAATCGCCCCCTCTGTCTTGGAGGCGATGCTTCCCTACTTAAGTGATCATTGGGGGAATCCTTCCAGTGTTTATGCCTTTGGGGGGGATACGTCAAAGGCGATTGTTCAGGCCCGGGAAGCTATTGCTTCGTTGATTGGAGCCCATGCGGACGAGATTGTGTTCACGAGCTGCGGGACAGAAAGCAGTAATACGGCGCTGATGAGCGGGGTGTCCGCGGATCCCAAACGCCGGCACGTAATCATGTCAGCCGTGGAGCATGCGGCGAATCTTAGCTGCGGCGCGGCAATTGAATCGACAGGCGCTCGAGTGAGCTACCTACCGGTCGACTCGGATGGGTTGCCTTGCTTGGATGCGCTAGAGCAGGCGATTGAAGGAGAGACCGCCATGGTTTCCATGATGTGGGCGAACAATGAAACCGGGGTGGTGTTTCCGATGGCTGAGATCGGGGCAATCTGCAAGGAAAAGGGGGTGCTTTTTCACAGTGACGCCGTGCAGGCGGCCGGGAAGGTGCCGATTGATGTCAATGAGGTTGGTCTCGACTACCTATCCCTTACCGGGCACAAGATCTACGCGCCAAAGGGAGTTGGTGCCCTCTATGTCCGTCGCGGATCACCTTTTCGTCCCTTGATTGTGGGCGGAGGTCAAGAGAAAGGGCGTCGAGGGGGCACTCTGAACGTGGCTTCGATTGTCGCTTTCGGAGAGGCGGCAAGATATGTTTCAGATGGGCTCCTCGATGAGTCTACTCGCCTTCGAGGGCTAAGGGATAAGCTTGAGTTGGCATGCGTCGAAGACTTTGGGGCCCAGCGCAACGGCCATCTCGAGGCGCGTCTTCCGAATACCTCGAATCTGACCTTTGACGGTTTAGAATCCGAAGCCTTGTTGTTGTTACTCGAAAAACAGGGTATCTGCGCGTCGAGTGGCTCCGCCTGTTCAACGGGATCCTTAGAACCGTCTCACGTTCTTTCGGCGATGGGGCTTTCGCGGTCCCAAGCGCTTGGAACCGTGAGGGTGAGTTTGGGACGTATGACCGAGAGTGCCGATGTGGATCATTTTTTGACGGTGCTACCAGCCATTCTTGAACGATTGAAAGGCGCGGGGCCTCTTGGTCGCTCGTGAGATGGCTCGTTTTTCCGCTCATTCTCATCTTGATTGGCTGTTTTTAAACCATTGATTCCCTGAGGTGAGCGATTAAGAATGGCGGAAGGAAATGGATCCGATACTAAAATTGCTCTCAGAAGATGCCTCTCTTTCTGCTGCTGTCATTGCAAGCCGATTGGGAAAGACCGAAGACGAGGTGACCAAGACAATCGAGGACTACGAATCTCGAGGCGTGATCTTGGGTTACCGAACCTTGTTGAATGATTACGAGTTGGCTCCCAAGCGGGTCCGCGCAGTGATTGAAGTCAAGACGACTCCCGAACGTGAGGGCGGATTCGATCGGATCGCTAAGCGGATCGCCAAACACGACGAAGTCCGTAGCTGCTATCTCATGTCTGGTGGGTATGATTTGATGGTGATTGTTGAAGGGAGCAGTCTTAACGACGTTGCCAGTTTCGTTTCCGAGAAATTGGCTACCTTACAAGGAGTGGTCTCTACGGCGACCCATTTTATGCTGAAACCGTACAAGGAGCATGGGGTGCTAATGCATCACGAAGAGAGCCCCGATCGACTTAAAGTGACTCCTTAGTAAGATGGGTCTCGAAACCTACGATCAAGCACCAGGAGGATTCCTGCTCATCGCTGGCAAAGAACCCTTTGGTAAGGTGAGTTGGCGGGATACGTTCCATGGCTTGCTGGGAATTATTCCGCTATGGCTTGGGGTCTTTAGCACTGAGCTTCTGGATTCCTTCGTAGCGTCTCTGTTTTCCGTCGTGGCTGGTTTGACATTGTCTGTTTTGATTTTGTGGGCGCTGGCGCGTTCTCAGGCGCCTCGCCTGTAATTTCATTGGTTCGTTTTCTTAAGAATTCACACTTACTTTAATCCTATCTATGCCGATCAAGATCGATCAGAAACTCACCTCCAAGAAACTACTTCCCGCTCTTGGACAGCTCTTTGAATTGTCAGGCCAGAAGATTGAAGCAATCGAGCGCCGATGGAATCCCGCCAAAGGCACGCCGGTATTTACCGAGAAGGGGCGTTACTCGAGTCGTGGTTGGACGGAGTGGACACAGGGCTTTCAATTTGGTTCCGCGGTACTTCAATATGATGTGACTGGGGAGTCGCGGTTTCTGGAAATTGGACGCACGGCGACAGTAAATCAGATGGCGTCTCATGTTTCTCATATTGGGGTGCATGATCATGGGTTCAACAATGTGTCAACCTATGGGAATTTGCTGCGACTCATGAATGAGGGGGCGATCGAAGAGAACGAATTCGAGCGGGCCTTTTACGAGCTCGCACTCAAAGTATCGGGGGCCACTCAAGCAGCGCGTTGGACGCAAATCGCCGATGGTGGCGGTTACATCTACTCGTTTAATGGGCCTCATTCCTTATTCATTGATACGATTCGCTCACTGAGGGTTCTCGCCGTAGCGCACAAACTCGGACATGTGCTGATGGGAGAGATGGACCAGCCGATCTCGTTGTTGGAACGCTTGGTTCAACATGCGACCTCGACGGCGGCCTATGGTGTCTATTACGGCGACGGGCGAGACGCCTACGATGTCCGGGGGCGAACGGCCCATGAGAGTGTTTTTAATCTCAATGATGGCAACTACCGATGCCCTAACTCGCAACAAGGTTACTCTCCGTTTTCGACATGGACCCGTGGCTTGGCTTGGGCCATTTGTGGCTATGCCGAGCAATTGGAATTTCTAGGGACGCTGTCGAATGCTGAGCTCAAGCCGTATGGCGGTCGAGCCAAGTTAGTGCGTCTGTTCCGAAAAGCCGCCGAAGCGACGGCTGATTTCTACCTGGAGCATTCCTGTCGTGACGGTATTCCCATGTGGGATACGGGCGCTCCTGGCTTGGCTGAAATGAAGGATCACTTGTCATACGATTCCGATCCCTACAATGCCCATGAGCCTGTCGATAGTTCAGCCGCAGCGATTGCTGCCCAGGGTTTGATTCGATTGGGTCGATATTTTGAATCGCTGGGAGGCGCTGATAAGAAGAAAGGGAAGCAATATTATCAGGCTGGTTTGACCGTTGCCCGAAGTCTTTTCGCGGAACCTTATCTTTCGACGGATGCGAAACATGAGGGATTGATTCTTCATTCCATCTACCACCGCCCGAATGGATGGGACTATACGCCTCCCGGTCAATCTATTCCCTGCGGGGAGAGTTCGATGTGGGGGGACTATCATGCCCGAGAGTTGGCCTTGATGATTTGGCGCGAAGGAAAACGACTTCAACCTTATCGTTTCTTCGACTGTATCCAATAGGATGGGGGGGCGATGAAAACGTCTCGGCGAGTCTTACTGCTGCTTGGGATGGTTGGCCTCGTTATGGGGGGGTACGTTTTCTTGAGCAAGCATCGCGATACCCTGGACCTCATTCTTTCCGATGGATCGACGGTGCTGTTCTTGGGCGCGGTTCCGGGAGGAACTCCTTATTCTTCGGAGGAGTCGTGGCACAAGTTTCTTCGGCAACATGTTGCTCGGAAATACGTGCGCTGGCTTCCTCCGGTCAGATCGCTCAATTGCGGGAGTCTTGGGTCGCTTTCTCTCTGTTTTATGCGTCTTAATATTCCTACGAATCAGCAGCGGGGTGCTTTTTGGGGGCGGGTCGAGGCGATTGAAGCAGGAGGATACACCTATTCGAATTCCCCAGGCTCGTGTAGTAGTTCGTTGGGGAATCAAGAGAAGCTCTTGAGTTTTAGTTTGCGGAATTATCCGCGGCGTCAATCGCAGTTTCCAGTGGTGATCTATGGCGACGAGCAGGAGGAGCTGGTTCGACTGATGGTTAAGAATCCGGGAACGACGACGTTTCCGGAATGGGCGGCCGAAGGCCTTCCTATCACGAATGTGGTCAATGGGACTCGTCTCGTGTTGCATGGATTCAAGCGGTTTCAAAATAACTATGGCGGATTCTGGCGGCCTCAGGTTCAGATCGAATCTCTAGCGGGTAAGGAAAGCCCGTTGAAATTGAGGTATTTCTCCTTTGAGGATCCTACGGGAAACAAGGGGGCTAGCTTGTCGCCGAGTGAGCCTGTGTGGAAATCGGTCATTAAGCTTTATCGGCCAAAGGATAGCGAGTTTCCTGAGTCGATGAAGGGACAATTTGTGCTCGCCGAGATTCCTAGCCAGGGACAAGTCTTTCCCCGCCAGGAGGTGATGAAGGTTGGTGGTTTGGGGATGCGGCTTCTCTTTTTCTCAGGCCCTGGCGTGACGACGATCAGCAATAACATGAGTTTTCATGCCGAATTCCCAGATCGAGAACTGGGGTCTGGCAGTTGGACAAGTTCATCGGGGACCGGACGTTCGGAGTCGTGGGAATCGAATCACCATTATTTGGTCATTGAAACCGAGGATCCGGGCTTAGATGTGGAGTTGTTATTTCAGGTTCATGATCAAGACGGGCTTCCGGTGGAGCGGGCGAATCAATTCCATGGCTATCGAGGTGGTGGAGGCTTGCGGCCTCCGTACAAACGCCGCTATACCTTTCCGCTCATTCTGAACGAATCAGTGAGCGCCCTAAACGTGGAATGTACGATTAATCGGGGAGAAAGTTTTGAATTTCTTGTCAATTCGAGTGATCTTTTTGCACTGTCTGTTGAGAACCCCTAACATTGGGGGCCGCTTAGCTCATGGGTGCCGAATCAAATCAATTTAAGTTAGTTCGGGTTCCGTCTCTAAAGACGGTGGCTCGATTTCGTGAACATGTGAGTAGCTTGGGTATCAGTATTCCTTGTGATGATACCCTTGTGCTCGGAAACGAGTCTCCCTTGAGGCAATCCCTCTCTGGGGTTGAGATCAACGGAAAGACGATCGGAAATCGTTGGGCGATTCACCCTATGGAGGGTTGGGATGCGACCAAGGATGGTCGTCCGACCGAAGAGGTGATTCGTCGTTGGCGTCGCTTTGGTGAGAGTGGAGCCAAAATGATCTACGGCTGCGAGGCGATGGCTGTGCGGCCCGATGGCCGAGCCAATCCGAATCAGTTGATCATTCAAGCACGGAATCAAAGTGCGATTGAGGAGCTTCGCGAAACTTTGGTGAAGGCGCATGTTGAGAAATGTGGGACGGCCGATGATCTCGTGATTGGATTTCAACTTACTCATTCAGGGCGTTTCTGTCGGCCGAATGACAAATCGAAATGGGAGCCTCGGGTCGCGTATCGTCATCCGATCTTGGATCGGCGATTCAATGTGACAAGCGACGATCAGGTCTTCACCGATGGTGAAATTGAATCCCTGATTGAGTCCTATATCGAAGCGGCACAAGTCGCCGATAATGTGGGTGCTGATTTTGTCGACATCAAACATTGTCACGGGTATCTCCTGCACGAGTTCTTAAGCGCTTATACGCGACCGGGAAACTATGGCGGTTCTTTTGAGAATCGAACCAGGATTCTTCGGGAAATCGTCGAAGGAATTCGGGAGTCTGGGAATAACATTGATATCGGCGTTCGCTTGAGTGCGTTTGATTTTGTCCCCTTCAAACCGGATCCAGATCGTTCGGTGAATGGCAAGTTAGGGCCCGGTATTCCTGAGTCCTATGCCGAGCATTTGCCTTATCAATACGCCTTCTCGACCAGGCAAGATGATCCCGTTGATTATGAGCTAAGCGAAACGCATCGATTCGTTGCCTTGTGTCATGAGCTAGGAGTAAAGATACTAAACTTGAGCTGCGGCTCTCCGTATTACAATCCACATATTCAACGGCCGGCGTCGTATCCGCCTTCGGACGGTTATCAGCCAGCGCATGATCCACTGATCGATGTGGCTCGGCAGATCGATGTCGTTCGCCAGATTAAAGCCGAGGCTCCGGCTGGCGTGATTGTTGTGGGGTCTGGTTACAGTTATTTGCAAGATTTCCTTCCTCAAGTTGCTCAATACGTCGTTCGCGAAGGCTGGGCTGATATCGTCGGGATGGGGCGTATGGTGCTGAGCTATCCCGAGATGCTTGAAGATGCATCAACGACGGGAAAACTGACGCCTAAACTGATATGCCGTACCTTCAGTGACTGTACGACCGCTCCACGCAACGGATTGATTAGTGGCTGCTATCCGCTGGATAAACACTACTCAGAAAAAAGCGAGTTTCAGGAATTGAAGCAAATCAAGAAGCGTATCTAGCGTTATCGGTATGGGACTGCTACGTAAAATCTTTGGGCCGAGCCGAGATGAGATCTGGCGGCAATTGAGCGATGAGATTGGCGGCGAGTTCGTTGAAGGTTCCTTCACGCGATCGAGCAAGGTCGAGGTGCGCATCAAGGAGTGGTTGGTGACGCTCGATACCTATACGGTTTCTACTGGGAAATCGAGTACGACATTCACTCGAATGAGGGCGCCTTACGTGAATCCCGATCATTTTCGCTTCTCAATCTATCGGCGAAATATCTTTAGCAATCTAGGCAAGGCGTTGGGAATGCAGGATATTGTGATCGGAGAGCCCGCCTTTGATGATGCGTTCATTATCAAGGGCACTGACGAAGGGAAAGTGAAGCAATTGTTCCAGATCGCCAAACTTCGAGAGATGGTCCAATCGCAGCCCCGGATTCACCTGACGGTCAAGGATGATGAAGGATGGTTTGGCTCGGAGTTTCCTGAAGGTGTTGATGAGCTTTATTTTCGGGTGGCCGGCGTCATTAAGGATGTCGATCGATTGAAGTCGCTGTATCTTCTATTTGCCTTAACTTTGAATTCACTGTGTCATCTTGGTTCGGCTTACGAAGATGATCCCCAGGTTCAGTTAAAGTAGCGAGTGCTGCGGCTTGAATCCGTAGCCAGTCTCTTGCGGGCGCACTCAGCTCAGGAGTCGTTGACTTTCGAGGGACTCCGGGAACCGCCGCTTCTCAATGGCATAGTATGCTCTAAGCAAATCTTCTTCGATCCGAAGATGGCTGCGGACGCGATCAAGTGGCCAATCAAGGAATTCTTTGTAGTCGACTTGATGAAGAGCCTCGCAATCAGAGACGTATCCGAGCTTGGTAGCGTCTCGAAATACCCTCAGATCGCTGTCAGAAAAGCGATAGTTCTTTGGGTAAAGATATTTCGTGAAGAAGGAGAACAATCGTTCTTCTGTGGTTGAAACGCGATCGGTGCTGCCCATGGTGAATCCAATGACGAAGGCCTCGTCTTTTGGGCGGATTCCGCGACCGAGCAGAATATGGAGGTAGTCATGGGTTTGGAGATTTGTCGCCCCATGAAAGATATCGAATCCCGGGAGATCGAACTTGGGATTCTCCACCATTTGAATGATATAAGGCACATCGTCTTGCTTCATACCAAAGGATTGGAGTTCTTGATAGGCACTTCGCAGGGTTTTCTCCTGGCAAGAGAGGGGGATAAACCACTGATTAATTTGATCCTCAAGGTCCATATTCGGTGTGAAGATCGCAAGATCTGGCCAGTCTGGCAACTGACATTGAATAGACTTCTTCCTCGCTGGGTCAAACTGCGTTTGATCTTTGAGTCTTTGTTTGCCTCGTAATAGAGATCGCGACATAGTCAGTGGACAATCCTTTGGAGAAGCTTATGTTTGAGTATCGAACTGTACGACATTTTTGCGCTGCGTTGCTGCTTGTGTCCGGTGGCGTTTGGAGTCAGGCGATGGCATCGCAAGCGCTTGACTTTAATCGTGATGTGAGACCAATCCTTTCGGATCATTGCTACGCCTGCCACGGTCCTGATGCCCAAAAGCGAAAGGCTGGCCTTCGGTTTGACCAGGAGCAGGCGGCCAAGGCTGATTTGGGAGGTGATGCGGCGATTGTTGCCGGAAATATCGCCGATAGTGTCTTGATCGAACGAGTGCTGAGTGAAGACGAGGATGAGGTGATGCCTCCCCCGGAGTTTAAGAAACCGTTGACCCCGGACCAAATTGAGGTCCTGAAGCGTTGGGTTAGTGATGGCGCCAAGTGGGATAATCATTGGTCGTTTGAACCAATTGTCCGTCCTGTGCCCCCAACCATTGAAGACGATCGCTGGACGCGGAATGCTGTTGATCGGTTTGTCTTGGCTCGATTGACGGAAGAAGAGTTGGACCCTCAGCCAGAAGCTTCTAGAGACGTTCTCATTCGTCGGGTCACCTTTGATCTCACGGGCTTGCCCCCGACGCCGGATGAAGTTGATCAGTTTCTGATTGATGAGTCGCCGGACGCCTACGAACGAGTCGTCGATAGATTGCTGCGTTCCAGTCGGTATGGGGAACACATGGCTCGGTTTTGGTTGGATGCGGCACGGTATGGAGATACCCATGGCTTGCATCTGGATAATTATCGAGAAATGTGGCCGTATCGCGATTGGGTTGTTGAAGCCTTCAATCGTAATCTTTCCTATCGCGATTTTGTGATCGAACAATTGGCGGGAGATCTTCTTCCCAATGCCACTCGCGATCAATTGGTCGCGACAGGCTTCAATCGCTGTAACGTTTCGACCAGTGAAGGGGGCTCGATCAAGGAAGAAGTTTACACCAGAAATGTGGTGGACAGGGTGGTGACGACATCGACGGTTTTCATGGGACTTACCTTCGAGTGTACCCGCTGTCATGATCATAAGTTTGATCCCTTGACCATGAAGGATTTCTATTCCTTCTTTGCCTACTTCAACAGCATCGATGGGGAACCGTTGGATGGAAATCGTAAGGAGCACGCTCCGATTCTCCGCCTCCCGAGTACGTTTCAAACGCAGCAAATAGAGCGGTTCGACGGAGAAATCGCTGCGTTGGATGAACAGGTGCAAGGGGCGTGGAAGGAAGTGGATGAGGCTCAGACTCTTTGGGAGGCTGGGCTTGTCGCTGCGCAAGAAAAGGCGAAGGAAGATGATCCTGGGGCTTTGGTGCTGAACGACTGGTATTCCGTGGGACCCTTTGGTGACGTGAGACTTTATCTCTTGCCCCGGAAGCATGGTCCCGAAGGGAAAGCGATTGATCTGAAGGCCAGCTTCAAAACCTCTACCGACGAAATCGTCAAGTGGCAACGTCGGGCCGCATGGAAGGACGGTGTGGTTCATTCTGATTTGAAAGGCGATACAGCTGCAAATTTCGTCTATCGCGTGATCGAAAGTCCCACGGAACAACGCGTGAAAGTGTCTCTAGGTAGTGATGACGGCATTAAAGTCTATCTTAATCAAAAGGAACTCTTATCGAAGGATGTGTCGCGAGGTGCTGCTGCCGATCAAGAGTTCCTCGATCTGCCTTTGAAGAAGGGGAAGAACGAGTTGATGTTGAAGATCGTTAACTACGGAGGAAATACGGGGTTTTACTTTTCGTTGGTCGATGGTGCGAGTGCCTTGCCTAAAGAGATTCTGAAGATTGTCGAACTGGCCCCGAACGCTCGGACCGAGGAACAGAATGCCCAGCTTCGAGGACACTATCGAAACAAAGAGTCAACGTTCCCGGCTTTGGTGGCTGCTATCGAGCAACTAAAATCCCTTCGAGAAAAACGGTCGGCGGTTGATCGGGAGATTCCCCTGACGCTCGTATGGAAGGAACGAGCGGAACCAAGAAAGGCCTTTGTGTTGAATCGGGGGGAATATGATCAGCATGGCGAGGAAGTAAGCCGCCGGACCCCGGGAGCTCTTCCCCCAATCCCTGAGGGCTTTCCTAACAACCGACTTGGGCTGGCATACTGGTTAACGGATGAAAGTCACCCGTTGACCGCTCGGGTGGCTGTCAACCGCTATTGGCAACAGCTTTTTGGTCTGGGACTAGTCAAGACAGCAGAGGATTTTGGCTCCCAAGGAGAGCCGCCCACGCACCCAG
This sequence comes from uncultured Verrucomicrobiota bacterium, assembly GCA_913061285.1. GTDB lineage: Bacteria > Verrucomicrobiota > Verrucomicrobiia > Limisphaerales > AAA164-E04 > UBA2970. The sequence goes on from CAJXVR010000029.1 coordinate 14,109, forward strand.
CGCTCTTGGATTGGCTTGCGGCGAGTTTTCGTGAGAGCGATTGGGATGTGAAGGCCTTGATGAAGACGATGGTTATGTCTGCAAGCTATCGCCAGTCATCCAAGTTAACTCCGGAGCTAATCGAACGAGACCCTGAGAATCGACTGTTCGCACGGGGGCCGCGCTTTCGCTTGGATGCTGAGATGTTGCGAGATCAGGCACTGGCCGTGAGTGGCTTGCTTGTGGAGCGCTTGGGTGGAAGTAGCGTCAAGCCACCTCAACCCGATGGTCTGTGGTTTGCAGTGGGTTACAGTGGTTCGAATACAGTGAAGTTCGAGGCAGATAAAGGGAGCGATAAAGTGCATCGGCGTTCTCTCTATACGTTCATCAAACGAACCTCGCCGCCGCCTCAGATGAGTACTTTTGACGGCCCGTCGCGCGAAGCCTGTGTGATGAGGCGAGAGCGAACGAATACACCAATGCAGGCTTTGCTGCTATTGAACGATCCTCAGTTTGTCGAGGCCTCACGAGCCTTGGCCGAGCGGATGCTAATGGAAGCTCACGAGACCGACAGCAAACGGGCTGAACGGATGTGGCGCCTTTGTCTCGGCCGGTATAGCACACCTGAGGAATTGTCCGACTTGCAAGCGGCGTATCAGGACGAGCTGGCATTCTATCGGTCAGACCTGACGGCAGCTCGAGGATTAATTGGTGTCGGCGAAACATCGGTCAGATCTGACGTCGATGAGGCAGAGCTGGCTGCCTGGACTACTGTGGCAAGTCTGTTGCTCAATCTGGATGAGGTCGTCACGAAGAACTAGAGCCCCGCAGCGAGAAGGTTTTAATCATGAATCCGGTCAATCAATACTATCAGACGATGACTCGGCGCCATTTTTTTCGACAAGGCGCCATGGGCTTAGGCGGAGCTGCGTTGGCGTCGCTGTTACCCAAGTCCGTTCTTCACGGTGAAGGGCTGTTGGGCGGGGCCCACGGAACTCATTTTGCGCCCAAGGCAAAACGGGCGATTTATCTGTTCATGGCGGGAGCTCCGAGTCAGATCGATATGCTCGATTACAAGCCTGGGCTGGATCGCTTGTTTGATACAGATTTGCCCGATTCCGTTCGGCAGGGACAGCGACTAACCACGATGACTTCGGGGCAGACTCGGTTCCCAATTGCGCCCTCCAAGTATCAGTTTGAACAGCATGGCCAGGCGGGCGCGTGGGTGAGTGAGTTGCTGCCATACACAGCGAAAATGGTGGATGATCTGTCGATCATTCGCTCGGTTCATACCGAGGCGATCAATCATGATCCCGCGATCACATACATCTGTACCGGACATCAGTTGCCGGGACGGGCGAGTTTGGGCTCTTGGTTAAGCTATGGGCTTGGTTCATTGAACGAAAACTTGCCAGATTTCGTGGTGATGACACCGACTTGGTCAGGGCGTAAGACGGCTCAGGCTCTCTACAACCGGCTGTGGGGATCCGGCTTTCTTCCTAGCAAACATCAGGGAGTGGCCTTGAGATCGAGTGGGGATCCGGTGTTATTTCTGTCGAACCCTGAGGGGGTGGATGCTGCGAGCCGGCGCCGCTTACTCGATCGCTTGGCGCGGTTCAATGAGCGAACGAAAACCCGTTTTGGTGATCCCGAGACGCAGACGCGAATTGATCAGTATGAGATGGCATTTCGGATGCAGTCCTCAATTCCCGGTCTTACGGACCTATCTGATGAACCCGATCATGTGGTTGATATGTATGGGCCTGAAGCAAAGAAGCCTGGCACCTATGCAGCGAGTTGTCTCTTGGCTCGGCGGATGATTGAACGTGACGTGCGATTTGTTCAGATCTTTCACCGTGGGTGGGATCAACATGGGAATATTCCTGAAGATCTGCCCAATCAATGTCGAGACATTGACCAGGCCTCGTGGGCTCTGGTGCAAGACCTGAAAACTCGTGGCCTGCTAGAGGATACTCTCGTTATTTGGGGCGGAGAATTTGGCCGAACGGTTTATTGCCAAGGGAAACTCACTCGCGAGAGTTATGGTCGAGATCATCATCCTCGCTGCTTCCCCATGTGGATGGCCGGTGGCGGCATCAAGCCGGGGATGGTCTATGGGAAAACAGATGATTTCAGCTACAATATCGTTGAAAATCCCGTACACATTCACGACTTGAACGCCACGATTCTCGATCGTCTCGGAATTGATCACGAGCGCTTGAGCGTGAAGTTCCAAGGATTGGACGTGCGCCTAACGGGTGTCGAGGAACACGGTCCCGTCCAGGCTCTCTTGGCCTAGAGCGGGAGCGGGGTGGTGAGATCTCTCTGACGCGTTGGAAGCGTTGCTATTTGATGACGCCGAGTCGGCGGACCATGATCGCCTCTGGAACGAGGCTTAGATCGCCCACGTCGACTTGCCATTCCTCCACTTCGTGGCGCATGCGTGCAAGCACCGCTTGGTATTGTGGCAGTGCTGCCAGATTGTTTAATTCGTGAGGGTCGGCAACGATGTCGTAAAGCTCTTCTGGCGCCTTGGTGGGGCTAAACCAAAGTGACTGGGCAGCGTTCAGCGTTCCTGCCTTATGCATTCGTCTCATATCGACGAGTGTGGGCATCATGTCCATGTAGTCGATGTGCTGAGAGTAGCTTCGCTCGGGCTCGAAATTTCGAATGTATTTGAAGCGGTGATCCCGCGCTGCTCGCATGAACTCAAGGGCCTCATCCATTCGATCCCGGTGAAAGAATAGGTATTCGGGGGCAGGTTGTTTTTCAGGACCTAGAAAGATTCGGCCGTGCATGTAGTTTTTTGGTTTTAGGCCAGCGAGTGAGAGGGTCGTACGGGTGAGATCCTGAGTGGAGACGAGTTCTTCATTAAGCGATCCTGCTTCAAGGTGCTGTGGCCAACGAACGATCACGGGCACGTGGACGCCGGCGTCATAGATCCATCGTTTGCCCCGTGGCAGCCCGCGACCGTGATCACTCCAAAAGACCACGATTGTGTTGTCAGTAAGTCCGTCATCTTCTAGACGCTGAAGGATGGCGCCTGCTTGGCGATCCATTTCGGAGATGTTGTCCTGGTACCAGGCCCAATCTTTTCGTGATTCTGGCGTGTTCGGATAGATTGGAGGAAGGTGCTTTCCGGCCAATGCGGGGTCGTGCCGTTGCTCTGGCTGGAGTCTTTCCAGCAAGGCAGCATGGGTCTTTTCACCATGCCGGATCTGGCTTTCATGGGTGATTGTTAAATTGATGACGGAGAAGAAGGGCTGGCCAGGGGCTCGGTCTCGCCAATCATTGTGGTCCGCACTTTGTCGGTCCCATACCTTGCTGAGGTCTTGCTGCGATTGATAGTCGGTCTTTGATTTGTTGGTCGTGAAATAGCCGGCTTCACGAAGGTATTCTGGAAAGCATTTTACGCCTTCTGGAAAGGGGACGGAAATCCGCATGTGCTGGCCCCCGTAGGAGACTGGGTATTTGCCGGTAATGATTCCTGTGCGATTGATGGCGCAAACGCCTGATGGGGTAAAGGCTCGGGTGAATCGAACGCCTTCAGCAGCTAGCCGATCTAGATGGGGCGTCGAGGCGTAGGTGTCGCCGTAGCATCCAAGATTAGCGCTGATGTCTTCACAACTGATCCAAAGAATATTGGGCGTTTGGTTCGCGTCCGCCTTTGATCTTGGCGCGGGGCCGCTGGTGGCGGCTACCCTGCTAAAGTCTCTTCGAGGTCCCCCGCCCTTGGGACGTGTGTGATGCTCGAGTTCGCCTGTGTTTCTTATGTTGCGGAGTGCGTTCTTAACTGCCCCGCTAATATGGTAGTCGCCCCCCTTGACGGATTGCTTATCAAAGACAGCCTGGAGTCGCGGTAGCGCGGATTCTGCTGAGGGGCCGATTCGAGCGAAGAAATCGGCTGCCGCACAGGCCGTGCTACGGTCATTCGACTCAACGCCTTTGAAGAGAGAGACGAACCAGGGGCCCGCGTGATCGATCGTCGACAGGGCGTAGTTAATCGCCATTCGAACGGGAAGGGATGGATCGTTGACGGCTGATTTTAGAGGTTCAATGGCTGCTTTAGCATCGGGCCCGATGTTCCCGAGGTGGCTGGCGGCCCAATAGCGAATGGCATCGTTTTCGGATTGGAGCATCGTAGTGAGACGGGGAACGGCGCTTTTTCCGAATTGGCCAATCATCTTGGCAGCACGGAGTTGGACGGTCTCGTTGGAAGCTGCAAGATCCTTGGCCCATTCGGCCTCTGTTCGTCCGGCAATTTCGTTTCCGGTGACTGTGGGAATGAGGGTAATCACGAGAGTGATACTCATGAGAGTTGTCCGCCAGCGCGTGGGGTTGAACGAGTGCATACGGAATCAATACCCGAAAGAATCCCGTCAGTGAAGCCTTGTCTTTCCAGTGAACAATCTCTGCGTTGATAGTGTTCTCGTTGTTCGTATATTGACCAGGGGCCCGTTGATAGTGGCATTGCTTATGCTATATTTTAGCTGTGATGAGAGACAGTTTAGTCGAGCTATCATAAGTCGCCTTCTCATGAGTGGGGAAAGGGAAGGTAATTTAATTTTGAGAAGATTCCCCGCTTAGAAAGGTATTCCTATGAAGACGGAATCGACAAGAAGGTATCCACGACTATCATCCCGCTCCTTGCTGCTCTATGAAATGGCAAAGCGCCGCGCAGAGCGAAGTAGTCAGTTTTGTAGTTCCTGTCAGGGTTCTCCGAGTTCCCGTGGGCAACGTTCGGATGTCGGAAGCGAGACGGGTCAGTCGGAGGATGTGGAAGGAAGTTAGAGTGCCCTCGGAGTGCCGCGAGTCAGTGGACGTATGTAGCTCGCTTGAAGGGAGTCTTGATGGGGCTATCTGCGATCGAGTGCCACCTGTTTTTGAGTGATCTCGATTGAGTTGCGTCCGGTAGGGACAGGGGTGTAAGACTCGCTTCCGTCAGGCCATTGGACCCAAACGAGCGCCTTCGCCGGACCAGAGAGGACCGTTTGACTGGCGTCTTGAGACCAGTATCCGGTGCTGGCTTTGATCTCGGTTAGGGGGCCAAGCTTGTCTTTGTTCCCGAGCCTTAGTTTGGCGCCGATTGCATCTGGATTGGAGCCGGTGCCAAATAAGCGAACCCGGATGCCTTGTCTGGGGCTGAGGTTTTCGAGAAGGTGAAGTGGACCGTGGCTCTCGGCAACGGCGATGTCGATTCGTGCATCATGGTTGAAATCGGCGAGTGACAGCGAACGTTGTTCTCCGTAGAGCCGGATCCCGCTTTCGATTCCGGGGATTGCTCGAAAGGAACCGGTGCCGTCTCCGAGAAGCAAGAGGCCTCGACCGGCATCATATCGGGAAATCGTTGCTTCGACGTGAAAGAAGTTTTGTGCGAGAGCAATGTCCTGATTGCCGTCGTTGTCAAAATCGGCAACGCCAATGCCGAAACTTGGGGAATACTGAGCCTCAGCCGGGAGTGCCGTTGGGGTAAAGTGTGTTCCCTGGTTGATGAAGAGGGTGCTTTCAAGCGTTGTTGCTGTATGTTTCTTGACCTGTGCTCGGTAAGGGGCCAATACCGCTTCAGTGCTCGCTTCGGCGTAGGCACGGTAGGATGGAAAACGTCGTCGAACTTCTGGGAGGGCTAGGGTAATCAGATCAAGATCTGCCCATGGTTTGTTTTTTCCCGTTCGTGCATCGAAGAAGGATTCGACCCCTACGATCCTTCCTGTTCTATTAAAATCTCCATAGTGGATTTCGATCGGTTTTTGACGGTAGCTTTGGTATCGAGTGTTTTGCCCCCAGTTCGAGGCGACCAGGTCGATCCTGCCGTCATTGTTGAAATCCCCTGTAGCCACGCCGTTCCACCAGCCGGTTTGCTCGGAGAGTCCGAGGCTTGCGGTTGCGTTCGTGAAAACGCCAGACTCATTGAGGAAAACTGTGATCGGACCCCATTCGAGTGCCATGATAAGATCCATGTCTGAATCTCCGTCAATATCCGTAAAGGTGGCACTACTCACGAGCCCGAGATCTTTTAACCACGGCTGATTCTTGGTATCAGGGCGCCAATTTCCGTTGTCATTCAAGTAGAGGCGTGATGTCGCGGGAGCTGGGTAGGTGCCAGGAATGATTCGTCCGCCAACGAACAGATCAAGATCTCCATCCTGATCAATATCTGCCAGGGCGAGTGGTCCGGTGCTGGATTCTGTCGCGGGAATGGTGTCGAGCCGTTTTTTCGCCGAAAGGTCGTATTCAAGGACGGCGGCACCTCGAGTGGTACCGTCTTCGTAGTTTGAAGCGCCCGCTAAGATGGAGGACTGTTGATTGCTCCGGTGCCAACCGATGACCGCGCTGAGATCTCGCGGTATCGATAGGGTGACGGGGGCTTTGGTGATTTCGGTGAATTGGCGACCCGCATCGTTGCGGAACACACCAAGTCTTCCCCCTCGACCGGAACCAAGAATCAAGTCATCCCAGCCATCTTGGTCGACGTCAAACCAGGCTAGGCTAGGGCCTTGCTGATCATATTTTCGGTGGAGGAGAGGTTGCCGTTCAAAGTCGTTGAAGGCTTCTTCCCGGTGGCGGCTGGGTATGGTGAGCCGGCTTCGAGTGAAGAGGGGGCGCTTGGGGGCGTCCTTTTTTAGCGGTGCCTGAGTATCGTCGGCTTCTCGGATCTCGTAGAGATGATTGGCTTTGGGGTTCTCGATGATCGTTCGCTGCCGGTTTCTCCACGTGACGACGAGTTTGGCCGTCGTGAGATTCCTTGCGGCGAAGGTTTGTACGGTATCGTCACTGGAAAGATACCTGCCTCCTGCGAGCATGGTCTGGCTCTGCGGGAGTCCGTCGCTGAGGAGTTCGATCTTGGCGCCGATGCCTCGGGTGTTTTCAAGCTTGCCTCGAAGCCTGACGGCAATGCGCGGCGCCGCGCTCGTATTTCGATAGATGCCTGCGGCTTGATTTAGGTGGTTGACGACGATGTCGAGATCTCCGTCATTGTCGAGATCAGCCTGGGCAAAACCATGGGAGATGGCTTCGGTGTCGAATCCCCATGCCTTGCCTCGTTCTTCAAATCGGTGATTCCCTAGGTTTCGAAAGGCGAGGTTGGCTGTCTTGAGGCGGGGAAAGAGTTTTAGATTTTTCTCTCCTTCTTCGATGGAATTCGTCTCTTTCGCTTGTTTTAAGCGATTCATTGAATCTGCATCGATAACGTCGTGGAAATTCCCATTGGTGACGAGGCAGTCCTCCCATCCGTCGAGATCGACATCGATAAATATAACCCCCCACGACCATTCACTCGCCTCGAGTCCGGCGAATTGTGCGATCTCTGCGAAGGTGTTGTCGTCTCTATTGAGATAGAGTGTGTTGCGAAGTATTTCGGGGGAATAGCTGGGGTCGGTGACCGGCGATGGCATCGCTCGTAGACTTGTGGCGTTCGCCCGTTGTCGTTGTCGGGAACGAATGTCTCGGCTGAGCATTTCGACCACAAAGAAATCCTGGTCTCCATCACGATCGATATCGGCCGCGTCGATGGCCATTGCAGAGAGACTCATATTCCGAAGGCTGTAAGGGGAAAACGTTTGGAACTGACGCCCTTGTCGACTGTAGTAGGATTGATCTCTTGAAAATCCAAAGTCGTTGCAGACGTAGAGTTCGGGGTGTTGATCTCCGTTGAGATCATGGAAGAAGGCGCTAAGCCCCCAGTTTCTCGGGGCGCTTACTAGCTTCTGTCTTCGGGTGTCGAGGAATGCGCCGCTATCCCAAGGAACTGGTGAAAAAACGCCCTGGCCGCGATTGACGTAGAGGATGTCGGGTTCTCCTCGTTCGATCACGCTGATCCCGCCGCTCGGGACTTGTCGGGCTTTGAATCGTTCTTCGGGGGTGACCACGATCTTTCCGTTGATGCGTTCAATCTCAGCGCTCACGCCGTCGAGCCCATCGCGGATTGTGGTGGTGCGGTAGTTGGTAGTGTAGAAATCCAGATCACCGTCATTGTTGATGTCGGCGATCGCGATTGACGTGGCTCCGAATTGAGGGATCAGTTTTGATTTCGCATCGGCGCTGAATTTGCCGGTGCCGTCATTGTGGTAGATTCTCGTGCCTCCTCCAATGCTGTTGACCAAGAGATCGAGGTCATCATCTCCATCCAGGTCAGCCAGCGCCGCTCCTGTGGAGAACTGATTCTTGAGCGCGAGCCCAGACTGGGACGTGATGTCTTTAAATTTCCAATTGCCGAGATTGCGAAAAAGCGCATTCGGGCCATCTAGGCCGCAAAAGTAGATATCGGTTAGCCCGTCCCCATCAACGTCTCCCAGCGCTAGTCCAGATCCGTTTTCACGGATTCTATTTTCAGCGACTTGCCGGTCTGTAAGTCTGTTCGTGAAGGTAATCCCGGTCACTTTCGGTGAAAGGGATTCGAACCCATCTTTGCCGCTGGCTGGGACGTCCAATGGGGCGACTCGATGGGGTCCGAGGGATTTCCAATTGAGCTCTGCAGCAGAGCACACGACGACGCTTGCTAAGATTCCCCAGGTTAACAAGCCGCGGAATCCAATGAGGAACTGTCTTGAGTGTTTATCGTGCATGCGCAATAGCGGAGCCTTTGGGCCTATTCGGACTCGTGAACGCGGACTATGGAATCATCTGCCCACCCGTTCCGATCTTCAATGCGAGTTGTTTTTCAGGGAGTGGCGTGCGCGTTTCGTGGCCGTCGGGCCAACGAACCCAAAGCTTGGAGGAAGACGTGAGGGGAGCAAGAATTTGGGTCGGACTATCCACTGAGAGCCATCCGGCTGACGAATGGATCTCTCTTGTAGGACTGACTTCGTGCTCGGCTTCGAGTCTCAGTTGGGCACCGATTGCGTTTGGGTTTGAGGGCGGACCAACAAGGGTGATGCGGATCCCTCTTTGTTGTGATTGATTCGCGTAGAGCTTGGTTTCGGCTCCGTTCTGTGTGACCGCGAGGTCGGGGCGTCCGTCATGATTGAAATCTGCGACTGCAGCCGCACGTTGCTCGCCAAAGATCGCGATACCAGTCTTGTGGTGAGGGAGGGCGGCAAAGGAGCCGTTGCCTCTGCCTTTGAGAATTAAACCCCGTCCTGCGTCGAATCGGTGAGTCCCTGGGTTGTTTGCGAAGAAATTCTGACTCAGGAATAGATCTTCGAAGCCGTCGCTGTCGAAGTCGGCAACGGCGATTCCGAATGCCGGTGCGAGCTGTGCCATGGTTGGAAGGGGGCTTGCCGTGAATCGTGAGCCTTCGTTAAGGAAGAGGGTGTGTTTCAGGTGATTGATTTCGTGTGCTGGAAGTTTGTCCAACAATGGCCCGTAAATCGTTGATAGATCGCTGTTGGCGTAGGCCTCAAAGGATTTCATTCTTTGGCGGACGCTTGGGAGTGCGAGTCCCACGGTTCGGAGCGAGCGGGAGGGAAGTTCTCGACCATCGGGCCCGATATAGGATTCCACCAGATCGGTCGTTCCGTTTTTATCGACGTCACCATAGTAGAGGCGTAGTGGTTGCTCTGGGCTGACGCGGAAAGGGTGGTTGCTTCCCCAATTAGTGGCGATGATGTCCATGCGGCCGTCGCCATTGAAGTCGCCGGTGGTGACTCCGTGCCATCGACCTGAAAGCTGATCGAGATTCCAGGACCGGGTCGTCTCCTTGATACTACCAAAACTACCGGCAAAGATGCTGAGCGTGTTCCACTCTCGGCTAACAATGAGTTCTGGTCTTCCGTCGTTATTGAGATCCGAAAAGACGGCTCCTGTCACCAATCCGAGGCCCTCGAATGTATGGGCGAGTTTCAGAGTGCCTTGATCGTTCTCGAAGAAAAGCGAATCGACAGGTGTTGGGAAATGGGCTGGCTTAACCCGTCCCGCAACGAACAAGTCGAGGTCGCCATCTTGGTCCCAATCGCTAGCCGCGAGGCAGCCAAAACTGAAGTGAGTTGCGTTCACGAGGGATTGGACTTTGTCGCTTGTCCAGTTAACCAGACTGAGAGCATCTCCCGAGACGACCCCGTCTTCATAGTTTGATAGTCCGATGAGTAGATTCTCGGCGTTGTTGCCCCATGGAAGAACGGAGCTGTGATCTCGGGAACTAGGGATTCGTGTGATCCGTTTTTCGATGCGTTCGAAAGTCGTTCCCTGAATATTTCTGAATGCTGCGAGCGCGCCCCCTCTGCCGGCTCCGATGACTAGGTCCTTCCATCCGTCCCTGTCAATATCGGTCCAGGTTGCTGAGGGGCCTCCTTGGCTCAGTCGGGCGGGGAGGAGGGGTTGACGCTCCATGTCGTTGAAGGCTTCGTCTCTGTGATGGTGCTTGAGCTGATCGCTGATGTCTGCGAACCGTAGTTCGGATTCAGTCGGGTTCTTCGTTGACTTGCTCACTCGACCCTCGGCTTTGGATTCGTCAATCTCGCAAAGGGTGTTGGCGGCAACTTGCTGAAGGGTAGAAACGGCGCCCGATCGCCAAGTGACCTTGATGGATACGGGGCCACCATCGACACCAGCGGCGAAGCTTCGAGTGGGCTGATCAGAAGAAAGATATCGTCCGGCACTTAGAATTTCCTGGGATTGGAAGACGGGCCCTCCGGTGACTTCGATTTTTGCTCCGATGCCTTTGGTATTTGGTGCCTTGCCTTGAAGTTGAATACGGATTCTTGGTGCTGATGTGTTGTTCTTGAGAAGGCTTGGGGTGGTGAGCAGATTGTTTTGAATGACGTCGAGATCGCCGTCATTGTCGAGATCGGCGAGGGCCATGCCTTGTGAGATGCCCGCTTGGTCAAACCCCCAGGCTTGGCTGGAATCTTCGAATTTCAGATTGGCTTGGTTGCGATACGCGATGTTCGGAGTGCTGAGATTGGGATACTCGTTGATCAGAGCGCGAAACTCAGCAATAGAGACTTTCTTTCCTTGGCGGATGCTTTCAAGGCGGCGGGCGTGGTCGGCGTTTTGAAAGTCTCGCAATTGACCGTTGGTCACAAGAATGTCTTCGTATCCATCTAAGTCCACGTCGAGAAAGATGGGGCCCCATGACCAATCGCTAGCTTCAACACCGCTAAACTGCGATATCTCAGCGTAGGTGTTGTCGCCGAGATTGAGTTGTAGGGTGTTCCGAAGGATTTGCTGACGATTCGCATTCAGTCCAACTAGGTTGGGGCGAGGCGGGCTCATGTTCACTTGAACGTGGCGTTTTTTGTGGTCAGGACTGAGCATGTCGACGACGAAAAAATCGAGATCTCCATCGCGGTCGATATCCGCAAAGTCAGCGCCCATTGAGAAGGTGCTCGTGTTTCGGAGCGCCAGTTCCTCGAGGGCTCTGAAGGTTCCGTCGCCTCGATTGATCCAAATCCGATCTGGGGTGTAGAGATCGTTGCAAACGTAGATATCAGGGGCGCCATCTCCCGTGAAATCTCGCATCTGCACCGCGAGCCCCCAATCCCGAGGAGGTTCCTCGAGGGGTTGTCCATCCTCGTCGAGGAAAGCCCCAGAGGTGAATGAGAGTGATGTGAAATGGGCGTTGCCGTCGTTGATGAATAATTGATCGACCTGGCCCAACTCGAGGATTTTTCGGGTTGGAGAGATGATGAATCGATTGGTGTAGAGGGGGAGCGTTGTGGGCTTTCCGTTCACGTGAGTGACCGTTGGGACCCCGTTGACATTGCGCCCGGAGAATCTGGTTGAAGCCTCGTCCATTATGGTTGTCGGACGAAAGTTGGCGACGTACAGATCGAGATCGTTGTCCCCATCAATATCCGCCAAGGCCATCGACATACTGCCGAGGCGGGACTGGAGCCCAGCTTCGCGGGTATGTTCCGTAAAGGCTCCCTGGCCATCATTGAGAAACAGGCGAACGCCATGCCCTGAAGCGGTGACAATCAGATCGAGGTCCTGATCCCCATCGATATCTGCCAATGCCGCAGCAGTGGCGTCCGTGTTGGGACAATCGATACCGCCAGTGGGCGGAATCCGTTCGAACTGCCAATTGCCAAGATTTCGGTAGAGCTCGTTGGGGCTGTCTAGGCCGCAGAAATACAGATCACACCAGCCATCACCGTCAATGTCGCCCGCAGCAACTCCAGATCCGCTGAGAAGCCCACGCCGTTCGAGGGATCGCTGGTTGGAGAGGAGATTCTGGAAGGTAATGCCTGTTTGTTTCGATGGCACCAATGAGAATCCGGCTTGGGATTTTGGCAGGACTCCGACTGCTGCGGTTCGATGGGTAGCGAGCTCGTCCCATTTGAGTGAGCCTGCGGCGCATAGCAGACCCGGAAGAGCGCAGAGCAGTAAGCAGACAGTGATGTCAGTAGAGCGTTGTTGGAGCTTGGGCCGCGGATTCATTGATCGTTTTCTAGCCGCATCAACGCATCCGGTGAACTATTCCCGAATCTCGTGACTGCTTGGGCGGGAAGAATAAGGGGACAGGTGTTAGAGGAGCAACCCTGATTGTTCGTCCTGACTTGGGGAATGCGAGAATGTGATTGTGGAATAAGGGTTAGAATGGTCATGATTTAGGGGATCTGTGAATCAGAGAATGCGATATTTCGATCATAATGCTACGACACCCTTGAGCCCGGCGGCTCGTGATGCCTGGTTGGAGGCAATTGAGCGCTATCCCGGAAATCCATCAAGCCCTCATCGGCTGGGGAGTCGAGCTGAGTATGCCTTGACGGAGGCCCGCGAATCGCTTGCTTCCGTGCTGGGAGCACAAGCGCTTGACTTGATTTGGACGAGCGGTGCGACGGAGGCGAGTAATATTGTGTTCCATCACTATTCCAAAGAGCTAAACGCGACCGATGTCGTTTGGGTCTCTGCAATTGAACATCCCTGTGTGCTTAATGCAGCGGAACGTTTTCTTGGGGACCGGGTTCGACAGATTCCAGTGACTCCCGAGGGTGTCGTCGAGCTCGGTTGGCTCAAGGATCAGGTCTCAAACGAACGGCCGAGCTTGGTTGTATTAATGGCCGCTAATAATGAAACGGGGGTCATTCAAGCGTGGCAATCGGTTCGTGATTGGTGCCGTGGGGAAGCGATTCCCTTCTTTTGCGACGCAGCACAATGGATCGGAAAGTATCCTGCGCTTGGTTTGGGGGCCTGTGATTGGACGATGGGCTGTGCGCATAAATTTGGCGGGCCCAAAGGCGTCGGTTTTTTGAAGGTGCCTTCGGTGGGACGTTGTCATTCACTTTTCTCCGGCGGCCCGCAGGAGTTGTCGCGGCGCGCGGGGACTGAGAATGTTGCCGGTGTTCTCTCGATGGTGGCTGCGCTTAGAGAGCGGGAGGCTTGGTTTTCTGATGCCTGGCTCCAGGCCCGGGAACAGGAGCGATGTTCCTTGAAACAGAGAATTGTTACCCAATTGCCTGGGACTCGGGTCTTGGGTGAGGAGAAAGCCTGCTTGTGGAACACGCTCGCCTTGGTCATGCCCGAGTGTGATTGCCGATTTCGCTGGGTTGTGAAATTGGATCGATCTGGGGTGGCGGTGTCGACGGGATCAGCTTGCTCTAGTGGTAAGGAGAAACCATCGCATGTCCTTGAAGCCATGGCTTGTTCGGCTGATGAATCGAGCCGAGTGATCCGTTGCAGCAGTGGCGGTGAAACGACGCCAGAGGACTGGGATGCATTGATCGAGGCGCTGGTTCGAATTAATCATGAATTGGCTACGCTCGGTTAGCGAAATCGGGTGCTGGGGACGTGCGATACGCTTCGATATCAGTTCGGGACTTAGTTGAGTTCGTTTGGCGAGAAGGGGGGCTCAGTCGCTCTGGTGAGGGACGCCTGCCGAATCGTGCACTCCGCGGAACCCGGGGGCATCAAGAGGTGCAGCGAGAACGTCCTGCTGGGTATGTTCCGGAGGTAGCGATTCGATATGAATTCACCGATGACGATTTTAGGCTCACGGTTCTAGGCCGAATCGATGGGGTCTTTCAAGACGAGTCTCCGATTGTGATTGAGGAAATCAAGACTGTCACCCAACGGTGGAACGGAAAACCGAATTCTCTGCATCAAGTGCAACTCCGCTTCTACGCGGCGGTCTACGCCGAACAGAATGAACTCGATGAGGTCGTTTCTCAGTTGACCTACTACAATCTAGATACAAGGCAGTTAGAATACTTTCGTGAAAGGGAAGATCGCCGCTCTCTGGATAAGTTTCTCTCTGATACCTTGGAACATTTTTGTTCCTGGCAGCAGCGATATTGGAAATGGTGCGAGCTTCGGGATCAGTCGATAGCGGCGCTCGAATTTCCTTTTGAATCCATGCGGGTAGGGCAGGCGGCACTCATGTCTGGGGTGAAAGGCGTTCTCGGTTCTGGGGGCCGACTGTTTGTTGAAGCCGCGACGGGGCTGGGGAAAACGATGGCAATTCTATATCCCGTGATCCACGGCTTCCCAACGGGGCACGCGGATCGTATTGTGTTCTTAAGTGCCAAGAACACTGGGAAGGCTGCGGCCGTTCAGGCCCTGAGTTTACTTCGTGGTAAAGGGCTGAGATTGAGAAGCCTTAATTTGAAGTCGAGGACGAGTACCTGTTTGCGAGATGGTCAGCCTTGTGACATGGATAGCTGTCCCCTAGCCGTCGACTACTATCGCAATCATAAGGCAGCAATGGGGGAGGCATTGGGTCACGATCATCTAGACTTCGAGCGCCTCTCCGAAATCGGCAATCGCCATTGTGTGTGTCCTTTTGAGCTAGCGATGGCGGTCGTCCCCTTTGTTGATCTCGTGATCTGTGACTATAACTACGTTTTTGATCAGCAGAAGATTCTGCGAGGAGCTCTTCGCATTGAGAGCAGTCAAGTGGTTGCGTTGGTCGATGAGTGTCACAACCTCGTTGAACGGGGCCGCGAACTCTATTCCGCGACACTGAGCTCGGCGGAGTTGAGGCAGTTGAAGAGCGAGATTGGTGTTCAATCGAAAACCCTGCGGCGCGGTGTTACTTCCTTGTTGGGATTGTTTCGGAAGGGAGAGGTTCAGAAGCTTGTTCGCTCAAAAAGGCCCGTACAGCAGTTGCTTTTTTCTGAGAGTGAGATCCTGGCGGAAACCAAGCCTAAACGAGTGGCCTTGAGCTTGGGGGATGGTAGTATCGCTACGGGTATTCCCGATGATGTCGTTGAGATTCTTAGACGGGGTGTGACGGGGTTTGAGGAGTGGTTGATTCATGGAGTTGACGCACCCTTTAAGGAGCGGCTCTTAGAATTGTACTTTCAACTATTGGGTTTCATGAAGCTTAAGGAACATGAGCCTTCGTTGTTTCGCTGCTATATCGATGAAGAGACGCATTCGAAGCTCCGTGTGTTCTGTGTGGATCCTGCAACACTCTTGCGAGAGTCTTTCGATGAATTTAGAGCCACGATCTGTTTTTCAGGAACGCTGAGCCCGTTGGATGCTTTTCGTCGGCTTCTTGGAGGGGACCCATCTGATAAGCTACTTCGATTTGGGAGTCCCTTTGATGCCCGGAAGGCTCCGGTGCTCCTGGATACAACCATTGATACTCGCTTGAAATACCGGCGAGCCAATGAACTAGCTCTTGTGGAAAGGATGATTCAGACGGTCTCGTTGGAGGAGGGGAGCTATCTCGTGTTCTTTTCATCCTACGACTATATGTTGAGCGTTCTCGGAACGTTCCGCGGCTATTGTCTTGAATCGGGATGTCAGGTTTCTGGTGATGAGCCGCTTTCCGGGCAGGGGAGCGCCCGTGGTTCGAGTCCAGGTCAGCGGTTTGTTGTGACTGGGAGTTTGCTGAGAAGAGGCAGCGGGCAAGCCGGTCCCAAGAAGCTTGAATGTGTGTGGCAGGTGCCCGGTATGAATGAGTCTGAGCGGGCCAGCTTTGTCTCCAATATCTCTTGTTCTCAAAATGAAACCGTGCTTACGTTTGCCGTCTTAGGTGGGCTGTTCGGAGAATCGATGAATGTCCCTGACGGTGCGATCCGGGGGGTGATCGTTGTTGGTGTGGGGTACCCTATGATTTCGAAGGAAAGAAATCTCGTGGCGGCCTACTTTGATGAAAATTCTGGGGAGGGCTTTGAACTGGCCTATCAGGTGCCGGGAATGAACCGTGTGGTTCAGGCAGCCGGGAGATTGATTCGTCATGAGAATGATCGAGGAACGATCTTGCTGATTGACCGACGATATGCGGATCCGCGTTATCGGGATCTCTTGCCTCCCTGGTGGTCAGTCGATTATGCCTAGAGGTTGATGGACAGGAGTTTGTTGAGAAATGAAGAACCGACGATTGAGAGGATTGATTGATGCGTATACCGAATCGTGATGATATTCATGAGTTCGTCGTAGATCGCGAACTCCCATTGCTCCGCTTGTTGTATTTCAGTCGATGGTTCCGCTTTGCTTTCGTCTTCTTTGTTGTCGTGCTTTTGGGGGTTCCACTGTCTCTTCTGAAATTCGTGCCGTCTACCCCTGATGGGTTTCTGCCGGTTGTTAAAGTAAGTCTCTTAGACAAGGTTCAGGCCTGGTCGTTGTCTCGTGCAGCCCGGAACGCACGTGATGCCGGAGATGGCGAAGCAGCGATTCACGCCTGGCGCGGGGCGATTGCCAATGATCCAGGCAAGGTAACCGTTTGCCATGATTTTCTGGATCTCCTACTCGAGGTAGATCAGCGGCGACTCCATCAGAATTCGGCGATTCAGAATTCGTTGTGGCTGCTGCGTTTGAATCGAACGAACGTCACCGATCTGGAGAAAGTGGTGCAAACGTTTGAGCATTATGAACTTGATGGATTGACTTTGAAGGTCTTGTCGGAATTCGATCAGGAGCTCACAGCCTCTATGGAGAGAGCTCAGATGCGGGCCTTGTTCTTGCAAGGTAGGGTTAAAGCCTTTGCGGATATCTGGGAATCGCGTGGTGCCCGTTTGAGCGGTGACGCCAAAATGCAGCTATTTCACCAAACGTATTTGGCTGGTTGGGGCAATCCTGAGGATGCCTCTACGAGTATCGCCTTCTTAGAGGAGGCAATGAAGAATCCTGAGCTGCAGGACTTGGCTCACCGGCTAAATCTCTCTGTTAGCTACACTCGTTTGGACGCGGAAGCGTATCAGAGATCGTTGGCTTTCCTTGAAGCTAAGAACCTCGATCGTCCTCCGTTTCATGTTAACTATTGGATTCTCCTGAGCGAGCTGGATCGGGAAGCTGAAGCGATTGATTTAGCCACGGGCTACCCCTCGCCTCCCCGATCGGCAATTGAGGCAACCATGTTTGCAGAGGCGTATATTCGGTTGGGGCTTCGAGATTTGGCATTTCGGTTTCTCCAGCGTTATTCCATCGATTATGGATCCTATGAAGGTGTTTGGTTTACCCAAGCACAGATTCTGATCTCTGAAGAGCGTTGGGATGATCTCTTCTTCTTGGCGGTTTCCATTCGTGACTCTGAGAACCCCTCGGACTATTTGAACGCCTACAGCTATTACTTGGAAGGACGGGCAGAGATTGAACGAGGGCGACGGCCGGCCGCTCAAACCGCCTTTCGAGCGCTCAAGAGGTTTTCCTTATCAGGGAGTCGGATGGGATTACATATCGCAACCAACTTGATGGAGTGGAAATTCTTTCAAGAGGCTAGGGATGTTCTGATCGATATCAAAGAGTTGTATGGCGATAAACTTGTTTTTTGGGAACTGCTCTTTCAAGCGGCAAATGAGATTGGCTCTTCTCGGGACCTGCTTTTGGCCTCAGAAAGTATCCATCGAATCCGGCCCAACGATTTTGCGGCCAAAAACAATTTTGCAGCAATGCTGCTGAGTCTTCGTATTCGTCCTGACGAAGCGATCACGTTGACATTTCAAATCATGAATCAAGATCCAGGGAATGTCTCAGGTCTGATCAATCATGCCCATGCTTTGCTGTTGAATCAACGGGTTGAAGAGGCCGCATCCTTGTTGAACGGAGTCAATGCGAAACCATTGATTGAACCTTTGAAGCACGGTTACTATCTCGCGTGGTTTGAGATTGAGTATATCCGTGGCAGGCTTGCTGAAGCGAACGAGTATCGTGAGAAAATAGTTCAAAAATATTTGCTTCCGGGCGATCGTGATCGGTTTCAGGAGATTATTCGAGGGCTAGATTCTCGGGAAGGCGACAGCGATTGACCGCGTCCTTCGGCAGCGTTGCGGCTACAATCGATCGAATATTCCTCCATCCTCCTTGGTGGTCAGTTTGTCGATAGTGATTGAGGTCACTTGAGACAATGATTCGAATAGCAAGAGGCTCGCGACAGCAGCCGGCGAGGGAGTCAATGTACCAGAATAATGTTTGTTTTTATCCTTAGGCGATCAGCTTGATGGATCTCTTTTGAATGTTCTCATTTAACGCTTTTTCGCAGCTCGTGAGTTTTTTTATAACGTGCTTTAGGTGTTTGCTCTTTCTTGTTGGAGTGCTTCGTTTCGCTTCACGTAGACTGCTCTCTCTGGTGAAGAAAAGAACCTCTCCCATCTGAACGAGTTCGTTGATGAAACCGTCGGTGTAGCCACTGTCGTTCATGAGTGAGATCGACATGGTAGGACTGATGAGAATAGTTGCGCTGCCCAGGGACCTCGACTGTATGAGTGGGCGATACTAGGCAGAAGTTTAAGTTCCTCCAAAGCTTGTCGGTGGAAGAGTCTTTCTTAGCATCGGGGCGAAGTTACGGTGGGAATAGGGGGCATCTTGTATGCTCTGATTGGGTTTCGCTGTTGTGACTCTCCCAATATTGCTATGACGTCACCTGATTTGGTCTCAATCGACGAAAGATACAGAGTGCGTGTTTCCTGTCGTAGTATTATGAGGGATCCTTCCTCTTAAGGCGGATCATTGCTATTCAGTGATCCTTTTGCAGTCCTTATTGTAACCGATGGCCCTATCGAAATACTTGAATACTTATGGCGGATTCTTCACCTCAAGAAAGGACTCCTGCTACGGCGGGCAAACCAAGGCGTCGTCGTTTAGTGAAAGCGCCTGTGGTCAAACCTACGGTCAAGAGGAACGGAGTAGGGGCGGCGCTTCATCAATTGGCAGAACTACGGCACGATTCGAATCGAATTCGCGAAGGATTTGAGACCGGTGAGTACCCCTATAAGAGTAAGTACAAGCGGAAGTTGTATGAGAAGCACAAAGCCGAACTACAAGTTGAGCTGCTAAAAGTTCAGAAATGGGTTGAAGAGTCGGGTCAGAAGGTCGTGGTGTTGTTTGAGGGACGAGATGCGGCGGGAAAGGGGGGCACGATCAAGCGCTACACAGAACATTTGAATCCCCGCTCGGCAAGGGTTGTCGCTCTCAACAAGCCTAGTGAGAGAGAACGGTCGCAATGGTTCTTCCAACGCTATGTGAGTCAACTCCCTGCGGCAGGGGAAATCGTGTTTTTTGATCGGTCCTGGTACAATCGAGCTGGAGTGGAGCGGGTGATGGGATTCTGCTCTGCGCAGGAGTATCTTGAATTCATGCGGCAATGCCCGGAGCTTGAACGGATGCTCGTCCGTTCGGGGATTTGGATGTTTAAGTATTGGTTTTCGGTGACGAGGGAAGAACAGATTCGCCGATTTTCGTCCCGGGAAACGGACCCCTTAAAACAGTGGAAGCTATCGCCGGTTGATCGGGCATCGCTGGATAAATGGGACGACTATACGGAGGCCAAGGAGGCGATGTTTTTTTATACGGATATCGCAGACTCGCGATGGACTATTGTGAAATCGAACGACAAGAAAAGGGCTCGTTTGGCATGCATGCAACATTTCCTCTCGAAGCTGCCTTATCCCGGGAAGAACAAGCGTATCGTTCGAGGTCCAGATCCCTTGATTGTTGGCTCAAGTGCCCATGTCATAGGCCGAACCGAGCACATGCTAGGAAAGTCGCTTCATCCGGATCATCGGCGAAGCAAATTGGGTAAGGGAAGTTCGAAGGATGCAGGAGTCGAATCGAAGGCGAATTGAGGTGGGCTCCGCTAGGCCGTTGCCTCCTCATATTCTGCTCTTGGGGAAGTATGACGCTGCATGAATGAAGAGGCTTTGTATGTCTCCATTGAGTTCCGGCTGAGAATTGCGGCGCTCCGTTGGGTGTCTCCTGCGGTGCTATGTAAGATATCGGCGATAGACTTTGAGTGGAACTGAGTCGAGATCAAGAAGGGTTAGGAAGTCGATAGTCTTGAATTCTCGATCAATGGCTGGGCGGCCACCAATTTTTGCTCCGATTAAGAGATAGGCTCCTAGAAGTCTGGGTATTTTGACGCTCTGATTGTTTGGTTGAGAGCGAGGATTCGAAGTGTCTAGGCACTCGAATGCAGGCCGTGGTGGCGTCTCAAGATGCTTCGAAACGAGGTGGTTTTTGTTCTTTAGATAGTTGAATGTTTCTAATCCGTAGACCGGGTCCTGGCTTGTCAGTGAGCTGCATCCAATCAAGAAACGGAGTCCATTTTCCGTGGCATAGCGGGCGATCTCTCGCCAGAGAAGATTGAGAACAGAAATGTTCCGATGATCCCGGTGAATACAGGCTCGCCCGAGCTCGAGGACCTGAGTGCGGTAGACATCAAGATTGCTTAGATCGAATTCCTGCTCGCTGTAATAGCCATGATTGGCTCGGGCGACAGTGCCGGATTGGAAGCGGTAGGTGCCGATGACGTTTCCGGTCTCTTCCTCTTTGACAATGAGGTGTTTGCAGACTTCGTCAAATCGATCTCGATCGAGATTTGATAGGTAGGAATGATCGAGTCCTTCTTCAAGTTCGAGGTTGAAGACTTGGAAGCGGAGTTCCTGTGCGGCAACGACATCGGAGTCTGAAGCAGCGATTCGGCAGGTATATCGGGCGGTCGAGATCATAGATGGGATAGTTCTTCAAAGGCTCGATAGTCTAATGAGGGAATGATTCTTTAGTACCTCAGTCTTACTACAAGTGGGAAAGGGTAGCGACGGATTTATTCCAAGAGACTGGGGAGAAATGTCGTTAAGGGAGGGAAGAACGTGACCAGGAGGGCGCTGATCAAAAAAAGGAGTAATACCGGAATGGCGGCGCGGGCTACTTCGAGAATAGGTTTATCAAAGCGGTAGGCAGCGAGAAACAGATTCATTCCTACGGGCGGTGTCAGGTAGCCCAGTTCAAGATTGACCAAGAACAGAATAGCCAAGTGAACGGGGTCGATTCCAAAAGCGACGCCCAGTGGGATGAGGAGAGGGACAACAACTACAATTGCCGAATAGATATCCATAAGGCATCCCACGAGAATCAAGAGCAAATTGAGGGCGAGAAGGAACAGCCATTTGGAGTGGATGGTTGCGGTGACCCACTCAATTGCCTTATCAGGGACCTGAGCATCAATGAGGACATTAGTGAAGCCGAAAGCCATCCCGAGAATCAAAAGCACGCCCCCTACGAGGAGCCCACACTTGGCGAAGACGCGAGGGATATCACGAATCAAGCTCAAGTCTCGATGAATTACGGTTTCGATGAATAAAGCATAGAAGGCGGTAATCGCTGCCGCTGCAACCGGCGTGCTAAAAATGCCACTAAAGAGAGCGACCAAGGCAACGGCAGGGAGGAGGAGTTCCCATTTAGCAATCCAGATGGCCGACCACGCTGCCTTTCCGGAGAACACCTTGGTTTCCTTGGGGGCCGAGGGAATTTGTCTGGCACCCCAAAAAGCGAGAACCCCGAGCATCATTAGCCCTGGAATCAGGCCTCCTAGAAAAAGATGCTCTAGCCGGAGGGTCCCATCACCGTTCGCGTTGGCGACAATGAAGTAGAGAATGACGGGGAGAGCGGGAGGAAATAAGATGCCTAGTGACCCGGCGCCGCTTAGGAGACCAATCGCTTTTCGCTCTGGGCACTTGGCTGAGAGGAGTAAGGGCATTAGGAGGGGGCCAAGGGCGAGAATGGTCACTCCTGAGCCGCCAGTAAAGGTAGTGAAAAAGGCGCATACTAGGACGGTGACCAAAGGAGGGCCGATGCGGAATTGTCCGACGAGGCTTTGAAAGACCGCGACAAGTCGATCCGATGCTCGGCTTTCTGCCAGGATGAAACCGGCGAGGGTGAAGAGGGGAATGGTTGGAACCATTGGCTCAATGACGAGCGAATATTGGCTAACCGCGACAATCGAGATTGGCAGTTCCTCGGACCAAAAGAAAAGGAGGGCAGCTCCGCCAAGGGCGGTGAATATCGGTGCGCCAAGGATCGTGGCAATAGCGATCGCAATGATCCCTGGAATCCACATGCTTGATGGCGTCATTGGGGTCTTCCAGGTCAGGAATACTAAGCATAACGTCCCCATGAGCGCACTCGTCCGGTAGGTCCATCGATCCCCGGTATTCCAAAGGATTCGAATTGCTATCGCAGCGAATCCTGCTGGGATCACAAGTTGTAGCATCCAGATCTTGATCCCGTAGGCGATAGCGCTTTCGGCCGCTCGTTCGGTTGTTATGAGCTCGATGCTTGCGATGGCGAGATAGACGGTGATGGCCGCTGCAACCGCATTGGAGATGATCTTAATGTAGTTTTTCCATCGCTCGGATACGACCTGGGAGAGGGTAGAGATCGCGAGGAGCCGATCTTCTCGGGCGGCCACGGCGCCCCCGAGCATGGCAATGATGAGTGAAAGGTGTTGGACAAACTCAGAGGCTCCGGAGATGCCGGTGCTGGTGAATTGCCTCAAGAGACGCTCAATCAGGGGGATGGCGATGAGTAACAGCAGGGCACTGGTCAAGAGCCCTGTTTCTAGATGAGAAACCAGCCCGGTGGCTTTCTTTAGCCAAGCTGTTCTGGATGCGTTGTCGCTGGAGCTTGAAGCGTTTTCCGTCATTTAGCTCGGAATTCTTGGATCCAGGAATTGACCTTGTCGAAGATGTCAGCTGGAACGATGTTCCCTTTGATCTGGGGATAAACGTCTTCTGCAGCAGCTTTCCAAACAACCATTTCTTCCTGGGTCACCGCCTGAATTTTGAGACCTCGTTTTTTCATCGCGTCGATGGATTCGCTCGCCTCTTTCCGGCCGATTTGCTGAATGACGGAGCCTTGTTTTCGGGCGATCTTGAGCACTTCTTTCTTGGTGTCGTCTTGTAAGCGATTCCACGTCTTTGTCGTGACAACCGCAGCCCCCACGAGAGGAGCCCAGTTCAGATCGAGCATGAAAGGCGCCTTGCGGTCGATCTGACTGGCGTTGGCCATGAGTGGAGGCATCGGGACGGCAGAGATTAACCCGGTTTGAAGTCCGGGAAGAATATCTTTGGTTTCGAGAGGAATAGGGGTGAATCTTGCGTGCTTGTAGATATCCACTGCCTCAGGGCTACCAGCCCAAGTAAAGATTTTGAGCTTGCGGAGGTCGTCTGGCGTTGACACGGGTTTCTTGGTGAAGAAATGGACCCATCCAGCGTTTACCCAGAAAAGAACCTTGAACCCCTTCTTTTCTAACTTCTTGTCGAGCAAGGGCTGAAGTTTGATTCCGATGTGATCGACCTCGTCCAATGAATCGAACATGAGCGGTAAGTCCTGAAGACCGGAAACTGCAGGTTCAATCTCGCTGAGGCCAACAGCGGACAGAAAACCCCCTTGAAGTTGTCCTACCCGCATTCGGCGAACCATCTGTGCCTCGCCCCCCATTCGGCCATCAGGATAGATTGTGAGTGAGACTTTTCCTTTGGTTGCTTTGGTCCACTCGCGACCCATTTTGTTGAGTTCGTTGTAGTAGGAGGATCCTTTGGGCGCGAGGGTGCCGAGGCGGATTCTTTGAGCCCCATTGAGGAGAGCCGTGCTGGAAAACAGCCCTACGATAAGAGCTATTGACAGGAAGTAAGACGCGGGGCGAATGCCTTGGGCAATGTGGGGCTTATTCATTGATTTCGATTCCTTCATCGAGCAAGAAGAGTTCATCCAGTTGCGATAAGAGCCACTCGGCTCGTTTTCTCATCAATATATTGACTAGCTGAGCGTCAGGATATTCATCGATATCGATTTCCAACGCCGTATTGAGACTGTCTCTTATTACACATCTGACGCTGCCGACGAGCGATCTAGTGTAGATCTCGG
>CAJXVR010000030.1 GCA_913061285.1 uncultured Verrucomicrobiota bacterium
CCGCATGGAAGGGCCATCGCTCAAAGGATAAAAGGTACTCCGGGGATAACAGGCTTATCTCCCCCAAGAGTTCATATCGACGGGGAGGTTTGGCACCTCGATGTCGGCTCATCGCATCCTGGGGCTGGAGAAGGTCCCAAGGGTCCGGCTGTTCGCCGGTTAAAGCGGTACGCGAGCTGGGTTCAGAACGTCGTGAGACAGTTCGGTCCTTATCCACTGTGGGCGTAGGAAACTTGAGGGGTTCATTCTTTAGTACGAGAGGACCGAGAATGACGCACTTCTGGTGTGGCAGTTGTTCCGTCAGGGGCAGCGCTGCGTAGCCAAGTGCGGAAGAGATAAGCGCTGAAAGCATCTAAGTGCCAAGCTCCTCCCAAGATAAGGTTTCCCGGACGCAAGTCCCTTAAGACCCCCGGAAGACTACCGGGTTGATAGGTCAGGCGTGTAAGCGTGGTAACATGTTTAGCGGACTGATACTAATCGGTCGTGAGGCTTGATCGCTTTTTTTTCTAAAAGCGATTTTAACAAAGCGAATAATAGTCATTTTACCCTGTGTGTAGTTTTTAGAGAACATGCGTTCTCAACAGTTTTTGGTGGCCATAAAGCTGTGGTCCGACCCGATCCCATTCCGAACTCGGACGTCAAACGCAGCGTTGCCGATGGTAGTGCAGGTATAGCCTGTGTGAGAGTAGGTAGCCGCCAGATCTTTCTTTAACGCCGAATCATTAGGGTTCGGCGTTTTTTTTAACTTAGAAGATTGGCTTATGTCGCAGCATCCTAGTTTAAGAGGTTCCAGTGGTCTCGGCGCAAAGCGTAGCGTGCTCAAACGGTTCGAACGCGTCGAACTCTTGAAAAAACGCGGCCTCTGGAAACCTGGCGACAAAGTCCTGGGCTTGCGTAAAACCAAACCCGACGCTTAATTCCTCGCCGGCCTCCTTCTCATCCTCAGTCTGCCTCGCAGTGAGTGAGAAGAACTTAGTCAGACTTCAAAAAGTGATCGCCCAAGCGGGCGTCGCTTCGAGGCGTCAAGCCGAACAACTTATTCTGGATCGTCTCGTTTCTGTTAATGGGGAGATCGTTTCTGAATTGGGAATTCGAGTTGGTGCTGAAGACCGTATCATGGTTCGAGGTAAGGAGATTTCTCCGGTTCCTCTGGTCTATTTGATGCTCAACAAACCCCGAGGGTTTGTCTGTTCCAATGATCGGCATTCCAAATTTCCTTCTTTTCTAGATTTAATACCTAAGGTCTGGCAGTCAGTTCACCACGTCGGGAGACTCGATGTTGCGAGTGATGGCTTATTGTTGGCAACAACTGATGGAGCGTTGACCCAGATTGTGACGCATCCAAGTTTTGAGGTGCCTAAGTTCTACGAAGTTTCGGTGAGAGGGGAAGTGAATGAGTCGGTTATTAAAGGTTGTCTGGACGGAGTGACAGTAGACGGGGAATATCTCAGGTTTCAGGAATTGCGGAATGACGGATCTCATCATGGACTGACAAAGCTCTTTATTCGTCTGATTGGAGGTAAGAACCGGGAGATTCGGCGACTATTGAATGTTTTTGACCTCGGAGTGAGTCGTCTTACGCGGATCGGTGTTGGAGAGTTGGTTCTGGGCAATCTCGATAGTGGCAAATGGCGTGAGCTGAGCGTGAAGGAGCGAGCGTCACTCTTTGCCTTTAAGGGATCATCTCGGGAGGCGAAATGAGCTGGGTTCTCTTGTTTTTTACGGAATACTTCGGAAAGCTTTGTTGCAATTTGAGGAGTGTATCGCTATTCCTATTGAATCTAGCAGGGACTTCGTTTCTATAGTTCGACATTGATTTTTGGGGGAACTATTTGCTCTTGGTGATGCATTCCTGCTTTGCATTAGGTTTCAATGTGTTAGAAATGCGACATAACAAGAGTTTGGATTCGGTGGTTTGAAAGGATTTAGATGATCAGGATTGTTAACGGAGAGGTATTCTATATGTCGGTTCGGCGTCTCCAGAATCCTGTTAATTTGAATCAGATCGCGAATCACTGTCGGTATCGGGTGAAACGTTTGTCCGATACGTTAGGAGTGTCCTCGCGTCAGTTGGAGAGGGAATTCAAGGCTGTTCTAGGGGTGAACCCTAAATGGTGGCTAAGGCAACAGAGGATGCTTAACGCCCGAAAACTCTTGTTATCCGGACTGTCTCCGAAAGAGATTGCCGCTGAGCTGGGCTTTATAAACGAGAACAAGTTCGCCGAAGAGTTTAAGCTTTTTTATGGTATTGGCCCTCGGCAAATGATCCAAGAAGAACGTGAACGTCGATTTGGTGAAATGTGACAGTCCCCTCTCGGTGATCTAGTCTTCTTTAATCAAAGTGCTTCGCCTGGTGGAGTGACGCTTCTTGTTTTGCTGCTTCTCCATATCCTGTTTTCGTACCCTCCAGAATGCGTAACCTAGTCCCAGGGCGCAAAAAACGGTCCCGTAAAACAGGATCGCTAGGAGTATCAGCATGGGCATGCTTGTCACGTCGTCTTTTTAGCTGATTGGCGTGAGAAGATGCAATCTCATTAAGTGGAATGGTTCTCTTAGGTAGCTCTTTTGACTATTTGGAGTGTCGTTTGCGGTATTGTGACTGTGTCGGCTGGCAGTTGGTTATCTCATGGGTTTGGTGATTGATGGGCCTTGCGGAGGAAATTGATTGTGGCGTCCCCGTATCGTTGGGATTTCAAGATCTGCCAAGATTCTGGGAGATCTATTTTGTCCCTAGATGCGTGTCCGATAACGACGATACTATGATTGGCGGCGATACGAAGTAGGTTTTGATCGTCGAAGAGTCTCTGAGCCATTGATTGACTCCGCTGATTGGTGGTCTTTTCTCCGAACGGGGGATCGGCAAAGATGATATCAAACTGTCGCCCTGATTCTGCGAAGGACCGAATCGTTGCAAAGGTACAGGCAATCCGGAGGTTCAGCTTATTTGGGAGATATCCGCAGGCTAGAATATTCTGTTTTATCGTCCTCCCGTGAAGGGCGGATTTCTCGACACAAAGGACCTCGCTCGCTCCTCGACTTACCGATTCTAGGCCCATCGCGCCGGTCCCACTAAAAAGGTCAAGAACAGTCGCACCAATGAGATCTTGGGCCAATCGGTTGAATATTGCCTCTCGTACCCGATCTTGGGTCGGTCGCACACCTTGGCCTTTTGGTGTTGCAAGTCGAGTTCCTGACTCATGTCCGCCAATGATTCTCATGAAAAATGGTGCTCTATCGAGATTCAAATCGGGGTTTCAATCGGATGAAAGCCTCGATCTTGAGAGACCGTATTCCGGAATCGTGAATGATGGGATCTTTTTCGGTTGGCTGGAGGGGAGAAACTTGGTGATGATTGTCGAAAAGGGGGAAATCTCACCCCGGGGAGGTCCTTCGAGTGCGTTTGTAGAATCGTGATCGTTACTTCTATGAATCATTCTTAAGCTACTTGCTGGCCCTTACCCTTGACGTCATCTTCGATTTGACTTCCACTTTGGGCCGAATGAACGAAGAAAACGTTTCCATTGACCCAGTGAAGAAGCCGTCCATCCTAAGACGACTCTATGATTGGACTCTCGCTTGGGCGGAGCATCCAGCGGGATCGTGGGCTCTCTTCGTGATAGCTTTATTGGAGTCATCAGTATTTCCGATACCTCCGGACGTACTCTTAATTGCGCTTTGTGTCGGTGGTGTTTCCCGCTCCTATCGTTTTGCTCTTATTTGCACGGCAGGCTCAATAATTGGGGGAATTATAGGGTATGGCATTGGGTATTGGGGCTTCGAGGTGATTGGTCAACCGATTGTTCGAGCGTACCATGGAGAGGCGGTCATGGAGAAGATTCAGTATTGGTATGATACCTATGGGTTCTTCGGCAATCTTCTCGCTGCTGTGACTCCGATTCCGTACAAGGTTTTCACAATCGCCTCGGGAGCATTCAAGTTCTCATTTCACGAATTCCTCCTCGCTTCGATTATTGGCCGGTCCCTACGGTTTTTTGCTGTTGCGACCGCCTTGTACTTTTTTGGCGCCAAGATCCGTGCGACCATTGACAAGTACTTCAATCTTTGTGCGTGGGCGTTCATGATATTGCTTATAGCGGGCTTTTTGGCCCTTAAATATCTTCGCTAGTACCGTCTATCATATTGACGTTATGACTGTTCAGAATGCTTCACTAGCCCGCATTGCTGTGCTTATGGGGGTTACTTGTCTTGGATTCTATTCTAAGTTTCATCGTGGATTGGCGGAGGGTTGGATCAACAATTCGTTAGGTGGGATTCTTTACGTCGTGTTCTGGGTTATGATCTGGAATCTAGTTCGGCCGAGGCACGATCCTAGAATTATTGCGATTTCCGTTTTCCTTTTAACATCTGGTCTTGAGATACTGCAATTGTCTCGGCACCCGGTGCTCGAGTGGGGGCGAAGTTTTTTTATTGGGAGAACACTACTTGGGACGACATTTGTTGCCTCTGATTTTTTTTATTATATGGTCGGGGGCTTGTTAGGTTATGGATGGCTCCAATTGGTCCAAGGATTGAATCCCTGGCATTCTTCCATTCGTAGCGGGAGCGATTTGAACGGGGCCTGTCCACCAGAGCAGTAATCAAGTCTTGGTTTGTCTATGAATTCGAAAGCGATCGTTGTCGTTCCCACATTTAATGAATGTGAGAACATCAAGCCTTTGGTTGACTGTCTTTTGTCAGCAGCACCGGAGGTCGACGTACTGATTGTCGACGATAATTCTCCGGACGGAACCGGAGATATTGCAGACTCACTTGCCCGGCGCTATGCCGGAGTCCACGTTCTCCATCGGAGGGAAAAGAATGGCTTGGGACGAGCCTATTGCGACGGGTTTGCTTGGGCCTTGGCTCGAGATTATGAGTACATGTTGGAGATGGACGGCGATTTTTCTCATGATCCCAAGGATGTCCCGAGATTTGTAGCGGCCGCCCGGGATGCAGACCTCGTGATTGGTTCCCGCTATCGTGATGGCATTCGAGTCATAAATTGGCCTCTTAATCGGCTTGTTCTCAGTCTTTGTGCGGCGAGGTATGTTCAGCTCATTACTGGAATGTCTTTTTCGGATCCTACCGGTGGGTTCAAGTGTTTCAAACGATCGACACTAGAGGCGATTGATCTTGGTCAGATTACGTCAAATGGCTACAGCTTTCAGATAGAGATGACGCATCAGGTTTGGCGGCGGGGGTTGAAGGTCGTGGAAATTCCCATCATTTTTACTGATCGGTTTCAGGGGAACTCAAAGATGTCGAAATCAATCATTCGAGAGGCACTGATCGTTGTTTGGCAGTTGTTGATTCGGAATGGTTTGAGACGGGAACCCGGGCCGCGATAGGAGATGCCCGGTTCTCGATCGCCGAAGAATTGAAATAGGGGCTTAAGGCCTGTTTGTGGATTGCCGAATCCACTTCGAATATGAGTCAAGAGATGAGAATATTGCTCTTATGAAGGTAGGAATTGTTGGATTGGGATTCATGTCTGTGGCTCATATTAAGGGCTATCGTCAGCTTTCGGGTGTTGAGATTGTGGCTGTGTGCAATCCCTCCGGTCGACGACTTGATGGGGATTTATCGGCCGTCGTAGGTAATGTGGGAGACTTGGATCCGGTTCGTCTTGATATGAGTTCAGTGACCGCCTATCGGGACTTCGATGCGTTTCTCAAACACCCAGGAATGACTGTTGTCGATGTCTGTACCCCGACGAAGACTCATGTTGACTTGTGTCTACGTGCCCTTGCGGAGGGTTTAAATGTGATTTGTGAGAAGCCCTTGGCTCGGACGAGTGCTGAAGCAGAGAGAATTGCAGATGCTGTCTCGAAAGCCTCTGGGATCTTTATGCCCGCGATGTGTCTGCGGTTTTGGCCGGAGTGGGCTTGGTTGAAGGAAGCGATCGATTCAGGGCGATTCGGAAAACTCCAGGCGCTTCACTTGCGTCGAGTGGCAGAGCCTCCGGGATGGGGGCTCGATAACTATCTTGCAGGAGAAGAATCAGGAGGTGCACTCTTTGATCTTCACGTTCATGATGTGGACTTTGTTCATTACTGTTGTGGGCGTCCTCAACGCGTCTATTCTTCAGGCTTCAGCAAGATTAGCGGGGCCGTTGATCACGTGCTTACTCAATACACGGTCCAGTCTGGCGCTTGCGTGTCAGCTGAAGGGAGTTGGGCCATGACGCCTGGCTTTGGATTCAATATGAGTTATACCGCTATTTTTGAGAAAGCTACGGCTGACTATGATCTATCCCGCGCGGAGGAGAAACTCCGACTCTTCAGCGGTTCAGGAGATGGCGAGGTGATTCAATGTTCGGGACAAGATGCGTATGCTGGAGAACTGGAGTATTTTCTGAATCACGTGCGAAACGGCACTAAACCGGCCAAGGTGACGATTGCCGATGCGCTTGCAGTGACTGAGACATGCACGGCCGAAGAACAGTCAATCAAGACCGGAGAATGTGTGGCAGTGTAAGCGACGAGGGTCGCCCCCGGACATATCTTCAGAAAGCTTTTATTGGATTCGAGGCCCGGAGGGTTTCAATAGGTGTCTGGCCTGGAGCAGTGTTTGGTTGGACCGAGGCTTCTCCATCGCAGCAGGAGGCCAATTGATTACAGGGGAACTGTTGGTTGGCTCAACATGTTTTGCGAGGGCATTGAGCCTTCGATGGGCGTATCGGAACTTCATGACTGCTTCTCCAAACTACAACGTTTCTTTCAGGTGCCCCGATAACTATCGGAGGCACATGGAGAGGAGTAGCTAGTCGCGTGCCACTCATACAATTGAGAATGAGTGGCTGATCATGCGGGTTTTGGGGCTATTGCCCGTGAACCATGAAAGCGCTGAAGAGAAGAAGGGCTAGCCTAGTCGGTAGACGATTCTAGCCTTATTGAGATCGTACGGTGACATCTCAATCTTGACTCGGTCACCGATGGTAAGCCGAATGAATCGCTTTCGCATCTTACCGGAAATGTGCGCGAGCACGATATGACCATTGTCCAATTCAACGCGGAACATAGTTCCGGCCAAAACGGCCTTAACCTTGCCTTCCAGTTCGATGTGATCTTCCATCCAGTATTAACTCTGTTCGGTTTGTCGTTTTAACTTACCGAATTGAGCCGCTTAGGGTGTTGTTTTTTCTAAAGAAATCAAGCGTTATTCTTCAGATTGTTGCGATGTTGGGCTAGCAACGATAGGATTGTGCCATTGCAACTTGATCTATCATTTCCGAAAGCGTTTGTCTTTGACCGCCAACCGGTTGAACGGGGCGAGGTCGCGGTTCGTTTTGTTAGGAATGATCGCGCTCGTCGCTATATTCTACGAGTGATTGATCAAACGACCATTCGAGTGACCATTCCGAGGGGGGGATCTCGGCGAGAAGCCTTCGCCTTTTTTCAGCGAAATGATGAATGGGCAAGATCTCGGTTGGATGAAGCGGCTGCTCGAATACCTCAAGGCATACGGCCGTGGCGGCTTGGAACGAGGGTTTGGTATCGGGGGCGAAAGGAGCGACTTTGGGATGATTATGGCGTGATCAAGCTTGCCGATCTTGAGATTGGAAGGCCCACGGGCGAAGCGGACCTTCGTGTGAGGGTCGAGGCATCTCTTCGGACGCTAGCTGAATCTGAGATTCCTGGCCGGGTCTCGATCCATTCTACTCAAATGGGAGTGTCGCCTCGGCGGATCACGATACGTGGGCAACGGACCCGCTGGGGATCCTGCTCAGCAAAAGGGCACCTTTCACTGAATTGGCGGCTCATTCAGGTTCCGACGGAAGTGCGAGACTATGTGGTGATTCACGAATTGTGTCATCTCCAACAGATGAATCACTCCAGCCGGTTCTGGGATCTCGTCAGGGGGTTTTGTCCAGATTACCGCGAGCACGAAGCCTGGCTTCGTGCTCATTCAGCAATTCCTAGCGGCGGTGATGCCTAGATTTGCGCCTTAAGAGTCAGTGGCGCCGCACTCAAGAGCTCTCACTATGCTTTTGCGTGTTGTTCGCTGACCCAAGCGACAACTTTGGTAACCATTGGAGCTGTGTGCTCATTTGCGAAGACGTGATTGGCCCCCGGCAGCTCTACCAGCTCGGTTACTCCGCCTGCAACGGCAGCGATGTCTTTTGAGTCCTGCAGAGGCACGACATCGTCCTCTGAGCCGTGGATTAGCAGCCAGGGAATCTTGATCTTTGGGCCGCATGGGACGGTCGATTCGATGGCCGCGAGGTCGTTCATATAAGTACTTGAGAGAGGGCAATCTTCATCTTCCCACATGTTTCCCTGATTCGGAGTCACCATGCCGAACTCGGTTTCCGCAAATTGTTTGGTGTGAACCATGCCCGCAAGGGAGACCAAGAAGTGAATTCGGGAGTCATCGCTAGCACGGATAGCGCCGACGGCACCGCCCATACTATGGCCTATGTAGGTAATGGTCTTGTTGGAAAAGTGATCGATGACACATCCGAGATCTGCCACTTCCTTGGAAATGTTGGAATCGGTGAACCGGCCCTCGGAGTCTCCATTCCCTGAGAATGAAATCCGAACGTTCGAGATTCCAGCCGCAGCTAAGCCCTCTGCAAGCGTGACGAGAAAGGGGCGGTCTTTGTTTCCAGTCACGCCATGTCCAATAATCACCAGATGGCTGGACTCGCTATTTCCCTCGTGGTACGAGTAGTCAATTTTCTCTCCGCTTGCGTTTCGAATATCCCCGGACATGGCTATTTTTAGGTTGTGGCTGATGGTTCCATCGAGATGAGTTCAGGTCTCGATGGAACAGGAGTGTTTTGAGTGCTTCGTGTCGGCGCGTGTTCGCCCTTACTTGACGGTGACGCGAATCTTCCTTGAGACTACGGGCTTATCGTGGGGGATATGGAGGTAGTCAGCGAAGACAAGTTGAAGGGTATGACTTCCCTTTGGGAGTGTGAGGGTTGTTTCGGTTTGGCCCTTTCCAAAGTGAATGACATTCTCGCTCGCCGGAAGAGGCTTATTGAGATCAGGCATTTCGGGAGCATCAAGCAGAAGGTGGTGGTGTCCCGTGTTGGCGATATTGTAACCGGCTGGGGCGATTCCCATTCCTTGAAGACCGAATTTAACGCTAAAGGTTGTGCCCACCGTCTCACCATGAGCGGGAGAAATGATATAGACTTTGGCGTCTGGTGCTGATTTTGATTTAGGAAGAGCCGCTTGGCCGAATCCTGAAAGGGTTGCGAGAACGAGTCCGAGGGAAATAATTGCTGTTTTCATTTTGATCACTACGCTTGCTTATGTTCCGGTTTCTTCTGGAGGTCTGTCGTTTTGAACGGCAAGCTCATGGTCTTACGTGAAACTTGCTTTCGAACAGATAGCGCTAAACTGTTCGATCGCCAATGTATCAGCAAGACATTTTTGAGTCATGATAGGGTGTTCAAGACTGTGACCATTTGATCGTTGTTTGCCTATGCCAGAGGGTAATATTGTCTATTTTGATTTGGAAACTCAACGTTCTGCCCAGGAGGTTGGAGGGTGGGATCGAATCCGCGATATGGGATTGAGTGTTGGTGTGACCTACAGCACGGCCCGTGGAGGGTATCAAATTTACGGAGAGTCCCAAGTTGATGACTTGATCGAGGAGCTTCTCAAGGCTGATCTGGTGGTCGGCTTCAATCACTTACGATTCGACTACGAGGTGCTTCACGGATATTCGATAATCGATTTAACTCAGGCTCCCACCTTGGATCTGATGGTTGATTTGCAGCGTCTCTTGAGCCATCGCCTCTCATTGGACGCAGTTGCCTCGGCGAGTTTGGGGACGGAGAAGACTGCAGAAGGCCTTCAGGCAATCCAGTGGTTCAAAGAGGGGGAAATGCTAAAAATAGCGGAGTACTGTTGTTTTGATGTGAAGATCACCAAAATGGTTCACGAATACGGCATGAAGAATAAACAGGTTTTCTACAATAACCGGTTTGGGACCCGTCTCTCGGTTGAAGTCGATTGGTAACCCCCATGGCTGCCTTGGAGGTCGAAAAAGGAGATGAAACTTACCGCGTTTCTTTTTGCGACCTTTGTCCTCTACATCGTTGTGCAGGCAGATCGTGGGAGCCTTCCTAGCTTCCTAGCAGCCTATCGAGAAATTCCTTATGGTGACACTTTGGGGCATTTTTTCTTGATTGGAACTCTGGCCTTCTTGGTAAATGCCTCAATTTTGACTACGGATGTCTCACTACTAGGGCGACCGTTTTACAAGGGAAGTTTGGTGGTTTGTGCCGTCGTTTTTCTTGAGGAATTGAGCCAGATTGGACTCGAAAACCGCACATTCTCGCTCTTAGATCTCGCTGCCGATCTTTGCGGAATCTGTCTCGCAGATCGACTGCTTAGATTGTGGCGTTCGCGTTCTTGAGTTTCAAGAATCACTGTTATCGCTAGCGATCATCTGAGCCCTCTTTAGTGATTGAAACTTCCGCTCGAAGCAAGTCATGGAGCGTCACGAGCCCGATCATACTACCGCCATTGCGATCCAGGACGGAAACAAAACCGGTTGTCGATTCTATCAACCGAAACTGAAGTTCCCTGATCGTCTCGGTTGGAATACACGTGATTGCGGGTTCTAAGACCGGTTGCAAATTGGATTCCAGCGCTTCGGTGGCGTGAGCTCTTGTTAGTATTCCCTTCAATTTCCCGTCCTCGATAACCGGGAAACGACCGTAGGGATATTGTCTGAGCAGCTCCTTGATGGCATCAGGGGAAAGGTCTGATGTCTGAGCCACTTTAAAGGTGGCGATTGCGGAGACTGGGAGTTGCTGCCAACTCCGCAAATCTCTTGGCGGTATGACGTGGTCCAAATTATGGCCGTCCTGGAGCAGGATCGCTTCGTAGAAGTTCTCGTGTCCAAGGCGTCTCGATATTGCCGAACTAATGAGGGCGCCAAGCATCAGGGCAGGCACGAGTGAGAATTCGTGGGTCATCTCAAACACGATGAGAATCCCTGTGACGGGGGCCCGGACGACAGCCCCCAAACAGGCGCTCATTCCCACGACGGCGAGTAAGACGTAGGCCGAGGTGTCGAGTTCGAACACGTAACCGAAGAGCCCCGTAACGAAGACGCCGCACATGCCGCCGAGGAATAGGGTTGGCGAGAATATCCCGCCGCAGCCTCCAAAGCCATAGCAGGCGAAGGTAGCGATAAGCTTTGTTATCAGGAGTAAGCCTGCGATTCTCCAATCGAATGTTTCTGTGAGGGCACGACTGAGATCTTCATAGCCGACTCCGAATACCCCTAGTGAGCCGGGCTGCCCAGAACGAGTCGTGACGATGAAAACCGTGATTCCAAGGACCCAGGTAATGAGTCCCCCAATCATGGGTCTTAGCCAGAGCGGGACGCGATCGAATCGCTTCCGTTTATTCCTGAGGGCTAGGGTTGTTTTTTGAAAGAGAATGCCGACCAACGACGCGGCGGCAGCGACGACCGGAATCAGGAGATACACTCTCCAATCTGGAGAACTAATGGCGGCGATCTCGAAGGCTGGTTGTTTCCCGATAATACCATGAACCACAAAGGCCCCGAGAACTGAAGCGAGGAGAATGCTGCCTAGAATACGGCTGTTGAGGTCCTGGACGATTTCTTCCAGAACAAAGGTGATTGCTGCGAGTGGCGTATTGAAGGCAGCTGCGAGCCCGGCAGCGGCTCCGGCGGCGGCGGCATGGCGGCGATTCTGCTTAGGTTCGCCTAGTAATCCCGCAAGATTTGACGCAACACCACTTGCGATCTGAACACTGGGCCCCTCCCGTCCGAGGCTACAGCCACCACCAATACTAAGAACGCCAGCGACGAATTTAACCCAGACCACGCGCCATGAGACCCAGCCGAAATCCTTCCAGAATGCGAGTTTGAGCTGTGGTATACCGCTTCCTGAGGCTCCCGGGCAAAACTTAGTGAGTAGGAGTCCGACAGAAAGCGAGGAAAGAACAATCGTCAGAAAGCTGCCGATGACGAATGCCCTCGTGCTCATTTCAGCGAATCGCTGAAATGTTGATTGGAAGATGCCGTGAATGACGAGATGGAACAGTACAGCGACGAGCCCAGCGAAGAGGCCGTATATGCAGGTGAGGACAATCGTTTGTGTCCTCTTCGGAAGTTTTCGCAGGTATCGCGAAAAGGTCGGAGTCATTTCTGCCGTCTATCTTCTCGAATAATGAGCCTCTGTTTCAAGTGGCATTTGAATTCGAATCAAGATTATTTATTCTGGCACCCCGCTTTTGATCGAGTGAAATGAATTGTGGCTCTAGTAAGGCCTTGTCTTGAATCGTGATTGTGGCCACTGAACGCTCGGTGTCGCGCCGTTTGTGCCCGGAGTAGCCTGGGTTCAGATAGGGAATAGCCTCACTCATGCCATAGAATCGCCGATGGGTGTGGCCAAAGACGACAAGATTGGGATGGTTCGCTCTGATGGTACGGTTGATTGGTTGCGAGCGATCCCCGACTGAAATGATGTGGTGAACTAAGAATTTGTATTCTGCAATCACTACCACGGCCGTCTCTCGATAACTCGGGTCGCTATCGGTATTTCCGCCGACCGCCGTCACCGGAGCAATCGCTTCGAGCTGTGAAAGAATTGTCGAGGGGCCGATGTCGCCAGCGTGAATGATGTGCGTTGTATTAGCAAAAATATCCTGAATCGTTGGATCAAGATAGCCGTGGGTATCAGAGATGATCCCAATCCGAATAGGGGCCGCCATTAACGGGTTTTGATTTAGGCGGGCGTCTCTGCTGCGTCGGGATCCGGTTCAGCGGATTCTTCTTCCTGCTCTTGAACTGCCTCACTGAGTTTCATGGCTCCAACGAAAAGGCCGGTAAAAAGACCGCTACTGGTGAGGGTATTACGAAAAAACATCCAAGTATCGGGCCAATTGGCGGTCCCTTTGGTGAGCGCGATAATCCAACCTGTCAGGTCTTTGGTATACTCTGGATTCATGAATGGATTGAAGAACCAAGCGGCAGTATTAGTGATCAAGTAGAACATGACGGCGCCGACGAAGCTGCCTGAAAGTAATTTTAATAACGAGGCATTGGGCCCAACGTATCTTCCGAGGGCGATCAGCACTACATATGCGACGTAAGTGAAGAGCTGGTAAGATCGAAATGGCTGGCCGTAGTGAGCGTTTAAGAGAATATCCGTGAGTAAAAGGGTGCCGAGCGGCAAGATCCAGGCGGTTCGTTTCCCAAAATAGACGCCCGCACAAAAAGCCAAGGCATACGCTGCACTAAAGTTGAGCGGCATTAGCCCTGGCCAGCGGGTAAGGGCAAAGGCAACCATCAAGCCGATCGGGAGCCACACTTTCCATTTCTCTGTCACTTCGGCGGATCATAGTCGGATAGTGCCAGTTGGCAAGGGGCTTTAGAAAACGTCGCCAAGCGGAATCACTTCAGATATGGATGGGGGTGCAAAATCGTGAGTGAGCCCCTGTTTCCAGTTTTGTTTGAAAATGCCGATCTTTTGGTCATCAATAAACCGGCTGGTCTGGTATGTCATCCCACCAAGAATGGTCCGACGTCCAGTCTCATTGGGCGCCTAAGATTGTATCTGGGGGACGACGCCGAGGCGCACATGATCAATCGCTTAGACAGGGAAACAAGCGGGCTTGTTGTGGTGGCGAAGCGAAAAGAGGGTGCGGGGTTCTTGAGGAAACTCTGGGAGCGACGGGAAGTCGCTAAGACATACTTCGCCATTGTTCATGGGCATCCGGAGGAATCTGAGTTCTCAGTGAACGCCCCCCTCGGCGATGATGAAGCGAGTCCTGTCTACGTGAAAGATTGCGTGCGCGAAGACGGGGCCCCTTCCGAGACTCATTTTGTGGTTGTTGAACGATTCTTCGAAAATCAGACCCCCTTCTCTTTAATGAAGGTCGCCCCGCGAACTGGCAGGAAGCACCAAATTCGAATTCATCTCTCTCATGCGGGATTTCCCTTGGTTGGGGACAAGATCTATGGGGTTGATCCGGATGCCTATTTGAGCTTCTGTATGAAAGAGCTGAGTGAGGAGCAAGCAAGGCGCTTGCTTCTTGATTGTCACGCACTCCATGCCTCTGGATTAGAACTGACTCTTGGCGGCGTGTCGGTAGGAATGACGGCTCCGATCAATGATGAAATGAAGGGTTTCTGTCTGCGAGCCGGTGTCACGGCCGCGACGCTTCCCTTGAAAGGTTTTGTTGATCCCCAGCTTGAAGATCGTTTTATCGAAGCTATCTGCGAACAAATCGATCTGGCTCAGCGAATAAAGAGATCGAGTTGAGAAGGATTGGTGCGGAAGTGAGCGGCACTGAGTTTGGGATGATGGTGGAGAATGCCTGCTTTACGGCATGAAACCTTAAAGAGCTGATGGATTTGATCAGCAAAGATGCCTTCGCCTCGCATTCGCTTTCCAAATTCTCCGGAATTGAGTGCCCCTGAGCGAATTGATTTAAGTCGATTGATCACTTTGTCTCGCTCATCCGGAAAGTGTTCTTGGAGCCAGTTCTCAAATAGATCCTTAACCTGATAAGGCAGTCGAAGGATGACATGGCCCGCAAATCCAGCTCCTGCATCCCTTGCTCTTGCGATAAGGCTCGGGATCTCGTGGTCTGTTAGTCCGGGTATAATTGGAGCGAGAAGCGTTCCTACCGGAATCCCATTCTTAGCTAAGGCTTCGATCGTTCGGAGCCTTGCTTCCGGCGGAGCTGTTCTGGGTTCCATTCGTCTTCTCAGATTACTGTTCAGTGTGGTCAGCGAAATGAAGACTGCGACCGCGGAGAATTGATTCAGTTCCTGTAGCAGGTCGATATCGCGAGTGATGAGTTGGTTCTTGGTGATGATGCCGACGGGATTGCGGAAATCAGCTAAGACCTTGAGGCATTGTCTCGTTAGTTGTTTCTTCCGCTCAATCGGTTGGTAAGGATCCGTGACACCGCTCATCGCCAAGACCTGGGGTCTCCATTTTTTCTGGCTTAGTTCGTGGCGAAGCAGCAGCGGGGCTTTTTCTTTTATGAGGATCTTTCGTTCGAAATCTAACCCAGAGGAGAATCCAAGAAACTCATGTGTGGGGCGAGCGTAGCAGTAGACGCAGCCATGCTCGCATCCACGGTAGACGTTGATTCCCGCGTCAAAGCCGACATCAGGACTATCGTTGTAGGTAATGATCGTCTCCGAGTGATCCTTGAGGTAGGTGGTGAGATCCGGTGGGAACGGATCGTCATCGGGGCTAACATCGATTTCAGAATCGGGGTCCTGATGGACGGAATCGAATCGGTTAGGCGGGTTGAGACCTGCACCTCGGGAGCGTAACGGGCGAGAGTCTGAGGCCTTGGATGACAATGCTGCTTGTGGGTTCGCTGCTGCGTGCCTAGTGGCATCGGCAATCCGCCTGTGGCGCCAGCGGGCGGTAACCGAGAACACGAGCTGGGAGGAGGAGAATTGCCTTGAGGAGGGCAAAGACGGAATCGACCGCAATCCCTAGAAGACGAAAAGGGATCAGGAGCAGCCAGATAATCGGGTAGGCGAGCAGTGCTAAGAGAGCAATCGGCCAGCAAAGCACCAGGAGTAGGAGCCAGCCCAGGAAGCAAAGCATGGTATTCATAGATGTTTTTTTCTAGAACGCTTCCGAAATACTGTCAACCAACTGAGATTTGATCGACCGGAAGTCATGTATTCCTTGCTTTACACCGGAGTGGAAAGGAAGGTTTCAGAAAGGTGCGGGTTGCGATTAAAATCTGCTTGCTGACGAAACAATGGTCTCAATCTTCGTTAAGAATCTCACAAAAACTTATCAGAATCGGGTGAAAGAACCTTTTTTGGCCTTGGCCAATATTGACCTTTCCATTCGAGACGGGGAGTTTTTGACCGTTGTCGGGCCTTCAGGGGCTGGTAAATCATCGCTTTTGCGGGTGATAGCGGGTTTAGACCAGCCTTCGGCTGGGCAGGTCCTCTACGGCAATGAGCCTGTCTTGGATATTCCTCCGTCGGATCGAGGGGTCGCGATCCTGTTTCAAGATGCTCCGCTCTATCCTGAGCTGACTGTATTTGAGAATCTGATGATGGCTGCCAAGCGGGCTGATCTGCCCACCGATGAAATGGAGGCCAAGATCAAATCTTTAGCCATCAGATTTCAGTTCGATGCCCGTTTGGGCCGGCGATCGGAACAGCTTTCTAAAGGCGAGCGACAGAGAATTGCCCTCGTGCGTTCGCTTCTCTATCAACCTCGACTTTTACTCCTAGACGAGCCCTTCACCGGATTGGACCCGGAACTTCGATTCCTCGTGAGAAGAGAGATCCTGTCTTGGCACGAACAAACCGGTGCCACCGTTGTCTGTGTGACGCATGAGCCATTTGATGGGTTCACCATGGGGGATCGGGTGCTTGTGATGGATCGAGGGCGGGTGCAGCAGTTGGATACTCCAGGGCGTGTTTCTGAATACCCCGTAAACAAGTTCGTGGCCAGTTTCATTGGTTATCCTCCGATGAACTTCCTCGCTGGAACCATAGGCGATGATTCGACGGGGTTTTGTTTTCTGATGGAGACTACCGTTGAGGGAAGCAATCCATTCACGATTGGCGTGCCACCGGCATTGCGAGAAAGAATGGGCCGAACTGTTGTTGCGGGAATTCGACCGGGTGAGATTCATTTGGATCCTGATATTCGAAGTTCCGCGAACGGATTCGAGGCGGAGGTGCGGCGAGTGGATCGTTTCGAAGAGATGGCTTTTGTAGAGGTAACGTGTGGGACTAAGTCACTCGTTGTTCGAGATCGGAGTGAGTATGTTTTCACCGAATCCCAGCGAGTGAGAGTCCTGGTAAAGCGTTGCGTGTGGTTTGACGGGGAGACTTTGGAGCGGATTGGCTGATATGGAAATTAAACAAGACGTGTTGGAACTGACGGCAGAGCTTGTATCGCAGGTCGATCGGGAGAATAGGGCCGATGAGGTGCTGCGTCGTCACTTCTCTCGAAGCCGTCGGCTATCCCCCTCTCTGAGAAGGGAAGTGAGCTTGGAGCTTTTTAACTATTTTCGATGGGTGGGTTTGGTTGATTCTTGTAAGCCCCTGCGGAGCAGGATTCGTCAAGCAGCGTTCTTGTCTCAATCATACTCCGAATGTCCTTTGGATTTTGATCTCAAGCGTCTCAGTCAACTTGTGCCGGATTGGCTGCCAAAGACGATGCGGGTGACGGAAGATTGGTTGAGATCGATCCAAGGTGTGCCTCAACTCTGGATTCGTAGCCGGCGGGAGATGAGGGATGAAATGACGGAACTGGGCGAGGAGCTAGTTGCTGCGCTTCCTTCGCCAGGGGCTGGATCCCGCGAGTATCAGGGGACGTTGGATTTGTTCCAGACGGAATTATTCAAGAAAGGTGCCTTTGAGATTCAGGATTTGAACTCTCAGTGGGTGAGTGCCTTTTGTGATCCGAAACCAGGGGAACGTTGGTGGGACGTTTGTTCGGGAGAAGGCGGTAAATTCCTGGACCTCGCGGATCGAATGGAGAACCGAGGGTTGATTTGGGCCACAGATCGATCCGCGAGACGATTGACCCGATTGAAGCAGCGAGCCAAGCGAGCCAAGGTCTTTAACTACCGTTCACGTCAAGCTGATTTGAGTGCTCGAGCGCCATTCAAAGTGATCTTTGACGGCGTTCTTGTTGATGCGCCGTGTAGTGGGATTGGAACCTGGCAACGCAATCCAGATGCCCGTTGGACGATCATGCCGGAGGATATCTCTGATCTTGCAACGATCCAGAAAAGCATTCTTAAAGTGGCCGCAGCACAGGTGAAACCCGGAGGCAAATTAATCTATGCAGTTTGTACGTTGGCGGATGAAGAGACCCAAGGCGTTGCTGATTGGTTTGATGCTTCTCCCTTTGGTTTTGAACCACTCTCGTTGCCGAGTATGCCAGGAAGCGAAGCCAACAATGCTTGGCCCAATACGGATTATCGACGATGGCTTGGAGTGGAAGTTGGAAGTGGGAATGGAATGTTTGTGGCGGCCTGGCGCCGGGTGTGAATCAGATGCCGGGTGGTTATTCAGACATTTGAACCGCTCCACTTCATTTTTTGCCTTAATGTTTGGAAGAAGCTCGTTCCGCTGACTGACAAGAGACGGAATTGTGATTTACTTTTTTGGAAACGGATCGTGTCGCCTGGTTTCAGGGCTGTTGGAACCTGGCCGTCCCCGGTGAGAATTGTTTGTGGGCGATGGACTCCCACTTGAACATCTATTTTGGAATCTAGAGGGACGATGACCGAGCGATTAGAAAGCGCATGCGGGCAAATGGGTGTCAGAGTAATGGCTTCTGTATTGGGACTGACGATCGG
Source organism: uncultured Verrucomicrobiota bacterium (assembly GCA_913061285.1). Taxonomy (GTDB): domain Bacteria; phylum Verrucomicrobiota; class Verrucomicrobiia; order Limisphaerales; family AAA164-E04; genus UBA2970. Next base: position 18,309 of record CAJXVR010000030.1, read on the forward strand.
TCCTCCGGCCGATAGCGAGTAAGCGGTCGATCCGGTTGGAGAGCAAACAATGAGACCGTCGCACTGGTAAGTTGTTAGAAAGCCGCCATCAACCGAGACATCCAGTTGGATCATACGCGACAGTTCTCCCCGGCTGATGACGAAATCGTTTAGAGCGATGAGGCGGTCCTCTTTTTCACGGTCCGTGATGATCGCTTCAATGAATGGACGAGAGAAAATCTGATAGTGCTCTTCCCAAATGCTTTCGAGCACGTTCTTTAACTCAGCCATCGGGGCGGCCGTCAAGAATCCAAGGTTTCCGGTATTGATTCCGACCAAGGGAGTCTTATTTCCCTCCAAAGCTCTCGCCGCCCCTAGCATTGTCCCGTCTCCACCGATGACGAGAATGAGATCTGTGCGCCTTACTGCATCGAGGTAGCGCTTGAATTCCTCCTGGGTTGTGTTGTGAGGCTCGGCTCCCTGTTGAGGGGCGACGGCTGAACGATCCGCTTCTTCAATCAGGGTCACTGCTCGGGCGAGATTCGCCCTCCAGCGAGGCTTCTCCGGATTGGCGATAAGTCCGATTCGCTTGATCTGTCGCATTAGGTGTTCCGATTAAACAGAGGAACTCTTTGTTTCCTGCTGGGCCCAGAATAGGGGATTCGGTGATATCAATCCAGTTTAGATGTAGTTCGTTCCTGACGAAGGCTTTGAGCGTTTCGACAACCTGGTGATGGATCTCTGGATCCCGGATCACACCTTTGCCTGCATCGACGGCTGCCTTACCTGCTTCAAACTGAGGCTTGATCAGGGCGACGATTCTTCCTCCCGGGACGAGTAGTTTGGTGGCAGTGGGAAGGATCTTTGTTAGCGAAATGAATGAGCAATCAATGACGACAAGCTCTACCCCGGCAAAGGGCTGGGGCATTTGCGCTGGCTGGAGGTGGCGAGCATTGACCTTTTCCATGACGACGATCCGTGGGTCCTGTCGCAATGCCCAGGCCAGCTGTCCCTTGCCAACATCGATGGCATAGACCGTCTTGGCGCCGCGTTGGAGAAGACAGTCTGAGAACCCGCCTGTCGATGCGCCTAAGTCGGCGGCGACTAGGTCCGTTACGTCGATATCGAATTGATCGAGTGCTCGTTCGAGTTTGTATCCGCCCCGGCTGACGAATTTCTCGGGGGTCGCGACTTCGATCTTGTCCGTGTCGCGGATAGGATCGCTTGGTTTTTTTGCCCGATGTCCGTTGACCTTTACCTTTCCCGCGATGATTGCTCGTTTCGCCTTCTCGCGGCTCTCGCTGAGGCCTTGGTCCACTAGGTATTGATCAAGCCGGTGTTTCATGAATTCTGCGCCGTGGAATCATTCACTCAAAAGTGATGTGATTCCAAGTCGCGAATCAGGGGGCTTTGCCCCAGAGTGGCTAACTAATCTGTGGTGAAGTAGAAGCTTTCGTTGATTGCGGTAAAGGCTCGGGCACCGCGGACAGCTTACTCGAGTTTCTTCCGGCATTAGTCATTGCTGAGGCCTGATCCCCGGCGATCATCGAATCGCGGATTTGCCCCGCCAGATCTGTGAGATGGCCTGGGGAGTGCGGGAGCAGGATTGTGTTGGTGTTCGAACTGTTGCCGATTTCCTTCAAGGTGTCGAAATATTGGGTCATCAAGACCAGATTCATGACTTCCGCTGCGCTGGCGTCTTCCACTGATTTTTGAAATTCGTCGACGGACTCTTTCAATCCTTCCACGATTGCTCTTCGTTGATCCGCGATTCCTTTGCCTGAGAGCGCTTTGCTTTCTGCCTCGGCTTCCGCGGCTTTCACTTGGAGAATCTTGTCTGCTTCGCCCTTTTCGGCGGCCGCCACTCGAAGTCTTTGAGCGGCGTTGATGTCATTCATCGCGGCCTTTACTTTCGCATCGGGATCGATATCGGTCACGAGTGCCTTAACAATGCCGTAGCCGAAATCGTTCATGACCTGCGCCAGCTCTTCTTTCACAACGGTCGCGATTTCATCCTTTTTCTCGAAGACGTCGTCTAGCTTGATAGTTGGGACGCGGGCTCTGACGACATCGAACACGAAGGATTTAATCTGTCGCGCTGGATCGTCCAACTTGTAGAAGGCGTCGTAAATCTTGTCTTTTAGGACATAGAACTGAACCGAAACGATGACTTTCACGAAGACATTGTCTTCCGTTTTTGTTTCGACATCGACGTCAAGCTGTCGAACTCGAAGGTTGACACGTCCCGCGACACGCTCAACGAAAGGCATTTTAAAATTAAGGCCGGGTTCAGCGATTCGCGTGAATTTTCCGAATCGGTGGACGAGGGCGGCTGACTGCTGTTGTACGACGAAAAATGGGAACATGGTTGTCTTTCGCTGAGGTTTTTGTTTGCTGTTCGTCCCTAGGCTTCCAAAGTGTTGGCTTTGCCTCAATTACAAAGCGAGAGATGGTCTGGAACCATTGCCATGTTGATCTGTTTCGGAATGGTGAGGGATTGCGTTTGACCGTGGTCGAGGATGCAATCTACGTTTGCCGTCACAGTGGGGGCGGTTGCCGTACCTAGAAGAGAGACTGTTTGCGACTTTATATGAAACTCTGTTGTCGGGTTGACGCGTTACTTGCGTTCGTTGTTTTTGTGTTCCTTACCGGTTGTCGAAAAGAAGACGCTGGTGTGGAATCTACTGATCAGGCGAGGCCGGGGACGCCTGTGGTCGCGGTTAGCGTTGGGCGAGAGCCGGTAACAGAGTCCCTTTCCCTTGTGGGGACTCTCGAGGCGAACGAATTGGTTGAGATCAAGGCGGAGACCTTGGGGATCGTCGAGGAAATTGCGTTCGAGGAAGGTCAAGATGTCGCTAAGGGTGACGTTCTGATCCGGCTTGATCGAAGGAAACTACAGTCTGCATTCGAAGAATCGTCCGCGAATCTTCGATTGAGTCAGTCGGAGATGCTTCGCGATAAACAACTTTTTGGAGAAGAGCTCATCAGCCAACAGGAGTTCGATCAATCGGCTGCTCGAGTCGAAACCTTAAGCGCGGTGGTTGAGCTTCGAAAACGAGAGCTGCGAGATGCACAGATTCTGGCGCCCTATTCTGGCGTCGTCGGATCGAGAAATGTCAGTCCGGGACAAGTGATCACGCGCGATCAGACACTCACATGGTTGGTTGATCTGGATCCAGTGAAGGTTAGATTCAATGTTCCAGAACGATTCTTGCAGGTTGCCAAGAAGGGATTAGCGGTCTCGATTGAGGTTGCTGCTTTTCCCAATAGAAGCTTCGAGGGGAGCGTTTACTTTGTGGCGCCGTTTGTGGATCCGAATACGAGAAACATTGAGGTGAAAGCTTTGGTCCCCAATCCCGAGCGCCATCTTGTTCCGGGAATGTTTGCAAATCTAGAATTGACCTTAACTATTCGTGAACAGGCACTTGTGATTCCGGAGATGGCCCTTTTCCGCACTCTTGAAGACGATATGGCGATGGTATATGTGGTGGATTCGGAGAGTGCGGCGGAAATGAGAACGATCGCTATCGGTGAGAGAATGGCTGGCCGTGTAGAGGTGTTAAGCGGACTTGAATTCGGGGATCGGGTAATCATTGAGGGAACCCAAAAAATAGGTCCCGGAGCCCCGGTTGTTGTCTCCAATCGAGACAAGTAAGGCGTCGCTGCCTGTTGATCCACCCTATGAAATTACCTCAGATCTCAATTCAGCGGCCCGTTTTGGCGAGCATGATGAGCCTGGCTCTCGTGTTGTTTGGGGCCATTAGTCTTTCTCGTCTCCCGGTTCGGGAGCTCCCTGATATTGATCCTTCAATTGTTTCAGTCAACACGACTTATTTCGGGGCAAATGCTTCGGTTGTGGAGACGGAGGTGACCGAGCGCCTCGAAGAGGCCGTCAACAACGTGCCGGGGATAAAGACCCTTTCAAGCGAGAGTCGGGAGCAGTCGAGCCAAATTACGATTGAATTTGACCTCTCTCGGGATATCGACGTCGCCGCGCAGGAGGTGCGTGATCGCGTTTCTCGCGTCCGTGGTTTGTTGCCGGACAGTGTCGAGGAACCAGTCATTAGCAAACAGGACTCGGATGCTCGTCCCGTGATCTGGATCGCGATGGAAAGCGACCACTATACCCCTCTGGAGATGAACTCCTTGGCGGATCGTCTGGTAAAGAATCGCTTGCAGACGGTTCCTGGTGTGTCGTCGATATTCTTAGGCGGGGAACAGCGCTATGCCATTCGCTTGTGGCTTGATTCAGAACGAATGGCAGCCCATCAGGTTACCATGCTCGATGTCCGGGAGGCTCTCCAATCTCAGAATATTGAGTTGCCCAGTGGGCGGGTCGAAAACCTGGACCGAGAGATGACCATTCAGACCTTGGGCGAGCTGAAGACCCCCGAGGAATTCAACCGGCTAGTAATTCGGCAGGAAGAAGATCGCTTCGTTCGTCTCAGAGATATTGGGGAAGCTGTCGAGGGCGTGGAGAACCTTCGTTCTAAAGCCCGTAGCAACGGTCGTCCATGCATTTTCCTAGGCGTTGTTAAGCAATCGAAAGCGAATGCCGTGAGTGTGTCACAGGGGATTCGTGAGCAGTTAGTTTTGGTGAGGCCGTCGTTGCCTCCAGGGATTAGAATTGAAATTAACTATGATGAGGCGGAGTTCGTTGAAAAGGCGATCAATGAGGTTTGGTTGACATTGGGAATCGCGTTTCTTCTGGTGGTAATTGTCATCTACACCTTTCTGCACAGTGTCCGGGCAACGATCATCCCAGCGATTGTGATTCCAGTCTCCATTGTCGCGAATTTCCTAGTTTTGGATTGGTTTGGCTACTCGATTAACGTGTTGACGATGCTGGCTCTCATTCTCGCCATTGGTATCGTTGTCGATGATGCGATCGTCGTTTTAGAGAATATCTATCGCCATATCGAATCCGGGCTCTCCCCGATGGAAGCGGCCCGGTTGGGAATGCGAGAGATCTCTTTCGCGGTTATTGCTACAACGCTTGCGCTGGTGGCTGTCTTTGCTCCGCTTGCCTTTCAAACGAGCACGACCGGGCGGCTGTTTGTTGAGTTCGCGGTCGCGATCGCTGGGTCCGTTGTGATTTCAACCTTCGTGGCATTGTCTCTAACACCGATGATGTGCTCAAGGCTGTTGCGGCCGGTATCATCGAAACCAGGATGGCTAGTGACTCGATTTGAAGCGGTGTTGTTACGCCTCACTTGGGTCTATGAGGGGTTCTTGCGGATTACCTTGGGTCGCTCCCTCAGGGTTCGAATAGGGGGGCTTGCGTGTACCGCGCTCATCGTTGCTGCGGTGACGATCTTCTTGTTTCGATCGTTGGAAGGGGATTTTTTGCCACCTGAGGACAAGGGGCGAATGTTTGCCTTTGTGATTGCACCTGATGGGGCGACAAGCGAGTACACTGATCGGATGCTCCTTGAGATGGAACAAATTCTTAAAGAAACTGAAGAAGTAGATCTGTATGGAGCCATCGTCGCTCCGGGTTTTTCGGGGCCTGGACTTGCTAACAATGCGGTCGTTTTTCTCCGTTTAAAGGATGAGCGTGAACGCTCGGTTCAGGAAATTGTGAATGGTCCTGGTGGCCTCGCCCAACGGTTTTTCGGTGAGATTGAAGGAGCGATTGCCATTCCGAATATTCCGAAAACGATCAATCGCAGTTTTGATGCCCCATTTAGACTGGTGCTACAAGCTCCAGATTTGGAGCAACTAGATGTCTACGCTCGGGAATTGAGCAATCGATTGCGGCAGGAAGGCTTTCTCGGGAATGTTCGGTCGTCATTCGAGATCAACAAACCTGAGCTCCGTTTGGCCATTGATCGAGACCGCGCTGCGGCCTTAGGGGTTTCAGTTCGAGATGTTTCTCAGACCTTGCAGGTGCTCTTTGGTGGGCTTGATCTGAGTAAGATCAAGAAAGATGGTAAGGAATACGATGTGATCGCTCAATTGAAGCGGCAATCGCGGCTTACGCCGCGGCAGCTTGATCACGTCTACGTCCGGAATCTTGATGGTGAGCTTGTGCAGTTGAGCAATGTGTTAGATCGCGAGGTTGGTGTTTCTCCGAATGTGATCGAGCGGTACAATCGCATTCGAAGTGCCACGATTTCGGGGACGCCGATCAATATTCCGATCGGAACCGCGGTTGCCAAAGTTGATGCGGTACTAGCCGAAACCCTCCCTCCCGGATTTCTTTACGAATGGCAAGGAGAGTCGAAAGACTTCAAGGATGCAGGGCAAGAGATTCGGTGGGTTCTGCTGCTTGCGCTCGTGATCGTCTACATGGTCTTGGCGTCTCAGTTTGAAAGTTTGATCCATCCCTTTACTGTCATGTTGACGGTGCCTCTCGCAGGGATCGGTGCGGTCGGGCTCCTCTGGTTTTTGAAATGGTTGGGAGATATGAGCGTCATATCCCCAATTCCAGCGATGAATATCAACCTTTTTAGTCAGATTGGATTGATACTTTTGGTGGGGCTGGTGACAAAGAACGGAATTCTGCTTGTTGAATTTGCCAACCAGATTCGAGAAAATGGCGAGTCCTCCAGAGAAGCCATGATTAAGTCGGGGCTAGTAAGGCTGCGTCCCATTCTAATGACCGCTGTTTCTACAGTTTCGGGCATCTTGCCTATTGCCATTGGGTTCGGTGCTGGCGCTGAAAGCCGACGGCCTATGGGGGTAGTTGTAGTTGGTGGCATGCTGACGAGTACTTTCCTGACACTGTTTATTATTCCGACGGTATACACCGTCATTAGTGACCTTATAGACAAGCGGAAATGAACGAGGGCGTTCCAAAGTTAGTTGCTCTGGTAGTCGCTCCCGAAATCAAGCAATCATGACGGTGATGAAACTAAAATGGCCTCAGGTCCTATTGTTGATCGTGTTTCTTTCTGGGAGACCGGTTATTTTCGCAGCCCATCCGCTGATTCCTGAGGAATACAGAACGATCTCGGAGACACGATTACAAGAAGGTGTTGTGAGTGCCGATAAGTTTCGGCGTGAATTGTTGCGACGAGGTGCTTCTGGACAGCGGCAGATTGATTCATTGGCCCGTGCGTGCCTTCAATTTCGAGAGCAAATGTCAAAACGTTCTGATGGCTTTGAGTCCTTGGATGGGTTTAAAATCAAAGCGAAACAGTTTCTCAAAGCGCTGGAAGGAGATTCAGGATCCAAGCGATGGACTCGGACTTTTGATAGTTTCCAAGGGGAGTGGTTTGGTAAATGGAGCGAGATGCCCGTGGATCATCGCTGGTATCCCACGGTCTCTTTCGAGTCTCGATTGCGAATCGACGGATTTCACGACGTATTTATCCTGGCCGGGCAATTTGCCTGGGTTGGCGACGGTTTTGGGTGGAACATCGTGGCATCGGAAACTGCCAAACAGAAAAAAGCATTCGTTTTAGGAAGTGTTTACCATGTGCAGGAGGGAGACGTTTTACAGGTTAGGGAGCACCGGCCTCACGTTGGCGTTATTCTGGGGGAGCGGCGACTAATATGGATTACTCGCGGCGAAGTTTTTTTTGAAGAGCGTCTCAATCGCTCGCGGGATTCTTCGGATCGCTACATTATTACAGGGTTTCGCTATCAATATGATGGAGCACGCGTTACTAACTCCGGGAACTCGTTTCAGGCGGTGTATACGCGCGATCGAACCAAACGCCCAGATTGGAAAGAAATCTGGGTTGGCATCTCGGCTGAATGATGGTATGTTTTTTTTATTGCTCGTCCACGGAGTCGTTTTGTGGGGTTTTCGGGTGGTCTTCTAAGGGGAGGGATGGTAATTAACTTATTCTCTAAAATTGGAACGTCGCTGGTATAATCGTTCAAAAAGATTGGCAAAGATCTTGACCGTGGAGGCATCTCTAGGTAAAACCTGGTTCAAATTAGACCGCATCCTCATCGGGCGGGATGAGGGGCATGTAACCAAATAGTTAGTAAGTAATCATGAACAAAGCACAGGTCGGAAAGCTTCTAGCGCTTGTAGTTGGCGTAGGGTTGGCATTCAAAGCGCAAGCGCAAATTGATGGTCCTGAGGTGGTCTATCGCAATGGTTCAGATCCAATTTTGGGTTTCTATGCTCCTGCGAATAACGCTCTCGAGTATGGGGATGAGATCGCATTTGATGGTACCAATCGTCTTCTGACTTCCATTAAGCTTGAGTATTTTTCATCGGAAGCGACCGGGTCTATGGTTGTGAGAATCCGTCAAATGGACGGTGATCAAGTGGCTGGTGCTGGTGCTGCGACCTTCAAGCCTGGTACAATCGCCTACGAGAGCCCTTCAATTGATCTTGGAGCAAATTTCAACACTCTTGTTATTGACCAGTTGCCATCGAACGTTCTTGGTAGCCGCGTCCTAGTTTCTGTTGAACTTTCAGGAATTGCTGCGGGTCAGCAAGTTGGGCCATTGCTTCGTAATCCTCCGATCATCGGTTCGAGCGCAGATGATATTTGGATCAGTGATGGTGCTGGAGATTGGGCGCTTGCTGCAATTCCTGGTGCCACCGCAAACTTCGCAGTTGAAATCGTGGCGGTCCCTGAACCTGCAACGATTCTCCTTTCTGTTCTTGGTGGCGCTGTTTTGTTCGGTTTCCGTCGAATGAAGCGAGCTTAATTACTTAGGCAGATTCCTTTTAGATTAGCGCGGGTGTTGACCCGCGCTAATTTTTTTTCTACTTTCGTCTTTCGTTTTTGGTGCGGAAAAGTGCTAGGTTCTCAGCCAATCAAGCTCGTGTCAGTGCGACTAGTTAGATTATCACAGCATGGATCGTTAGAAACTGGGAAGAAAAAGCGAGATAGAAGGTTTAGTTACGGTGTTGCGTGATCAACGGTAGGGCAAAACGATAGAGATTTTTAAAACGACTCGAATTTAAAATGGAAGAAGCAACGTGTGATATAGCCCTGATCGGGCTGGCTGTTATGGGGCAAAATCTTGTCCTGAACATGGATGACCATGGATTCTCTGTTGCGGTGTATAACCGGACAGTTTCCAAAGTTGACGATTTCTTGGAGCGTGAGGGAAAGGGCCGGAAAATCGTTGGCGCTCATAGTATTCCTGAATTAGTCGCAAAACTGAAACGACCTCGACGCATCATGATGTTGGTCAAGGCTGGAAGTGCTGTTGATGAGTTTATCGAGCAGATTCTTCCTCATTTGGAGCCTGGTGATATCATTATTGATGGAGGCAACTCTCTCTTCCAAGATTCCGTACGACGAACCGAATATCTTGAATCTAAGGGGATGAGATTCATTGGCACGGGGGTCTCAGGTGGCGAGGAAGGAGCCCGTCGGGGTCCTTCTATCATGCCAGGAGGGTCCAATTCTGCTTGGCCTCACGTCAAAGACATCTTTCAAGCAATCTCTGCTAAGGTTGAAGACGGTTCTCCTTGTTGCGACTGGGTAGGAGAAGGAGGCGCTGGCCACTATGTGAAGATGGTTCACAATGGTATTGAATACGGAGATATGCAGCTGATTTGTGAGGCATATCATTTGATGTCCGTTGGTCTCGGAATGAGTGCTGAAGAAATGCATGAGGTCTTTGCTGAGTGGAACAAGGGGGAATTGGATTCCTATTTGATCGAGATCACACGAGATATTCTCGGAGTGAAGGATGAAGATGGATCGCCACTCGTGGAGAAGATTCTAGACACGGCTGGGCAGAAGGGGACTGGCAAGTGGACGGTCATTTCTTCTGCTGAATTGGGAGTGCCAATCACACTGATTTCAGAGGCTGTCTATAGTCGATGCATTTCTGCTCTGAAGGAAGAACGTGAGAATTCATCGAAGCGTCTGAAGGGACCGAAGCCAACGATCGCAGGAGATCGAGCTAAGTTTGTCAACGATATCCGAGCAGCTCTCTACGCGTCCAAGATCATCTCCTACGCTCAAGGGTACATGCTATTGAGGGCGGCAGCGAAGGAGTACGGGTGGAATTTAAATTACGGCGCTATCGCATTGATGTGGCGAGGAGGTTGTATCATTCGTAGTCAATTCCTAGGCAATATCAAAGAGGCTTATACCAAGCGGCCCAAGTTGACTAATCTCCTAATTAACCCGTTCTTTAAGTCGGAAATTCGGAAGAGCCAACGCTCCTGGCGAAATGTGGTCGCTACCGCAGCTAAAAAAGGCATTCCGGTGCCGGCGATGTCGACGGCTCTGACATTTTACGATAGCTATCGCACAGAGAACCTCCCAGCTAATCTGCTGCAGGCTCAGCGGGATTATTTTGGTGCGCATACCTATGAACGCAAAGATAAGCCACGGGGAGAATTCTTTCACACCAATTGGACAGGGCGGGGTGGTGATGTTTCGTCGTCCACTTACAACGTTTAGTTGAAAATTAGTCGAGAAGCATAGAAGCATGAGTGATCCAGTTCAAAAGCTAATCGATTTTCAACCCCGTAATGAATTCTTTGTTGGAATTGATTCTGATGGTTGTGTGTTTGATAGTATGGAGATTAAGCACAAAGAGTGTTTTGCTCCGATGTTCATCAAGCATTTTGGTCTTCAAGCAGCCAGCAAGTATGCTCGGGAGTGTTGGGAGTTTGTGAACTTGTATTCGAAGACTCGGGGGATCAACCGATTTCCCGCTCTCTCGAATGCTCTGGAACTACTTCGTAATCGACCTGAGGTCATTGCTCGGCAAGTTCAGGTGCCTAGCGCCGATGCCGTCGATGAGTGGATCAGTCGTGAGAGCAAACTCGGAAATGCGAGTTTGGAGGCTGAGGTAAAGGGGGGGAATGATAGTCTGCAGGGGGTTCTCGAATGGTCGAATGCTGTAAATGATGCGGTGTTGGATATCGTTCATGGTGTTCCGCCTTTTCCGTTGGTGCGGGAAACATTGGCAAAACTATCGAGCGTTGCTGATGCATTCTGTATTTCGCAGACGCCCATCTCAGCGCTTGAACGTGAGTGGGGGGAGCATGCGCTTTCTGGCTACGTTCAGTTGATCGCGGGGCAAGAAATGGGAACGAAAACACAGCACATCAAGCTTGCAGCCGCAGATAAGTATCCTGCTCATCGGATCTTGATGATCGGTGATGCGCCTGGGGATTTTAAGGCTGCCAAGAGCAATGGCGCTTTGTTCTATCCTATCACACCAGGAGAAGAGGAGCGTTGTTGGCAACGTCTGTTTGAGGAGGCGCTCCAAGTATTTTTCGATGAAAAGTACGCAGGAAGTTACGAGGAAGCGCTACTATCTGAATTTGACGCGAGTCTGCCTGCGGAACCGAGTTGGTCGGTATAGCACTGAGTCTTGGACTGCTTAGGTTTTGCTTGTCGCTGCTGTGTCCGTTTTGGGCGTCTCAGTTGAAGAAGGCTAGGCGATTCCCAAATGGTCAATTCCGATTATGCTTCTTGGCGAAATTCTGACAGAGAAACAAATCATCCCCGCTCTCAATGCATCTGATCGATGGGAGGCTATTGAAGAGTTGATCGATCATTTGGTTTCTTGTGATCGCATTCGTGGAGAGGATCGTGATGCTATCGCTGGAGTGGTAAAAAAGAGGGAAACCTCAATGAGCACGGGAATTGGGTTCGGGGTTGGGATTCCTCATGCATCGACAGATTTGGTCGATGAGGTCATTGGTGTCTTCGGGAGATCTGCTCAAGGAATCAATTTTGATGCCCTTGATAATAAGCCCGTGAAACTGGTCATGTTATTTCTCGTCCCGCAAGGGCAGTTTCAAAAGCATCTGCACACTTTGGCCAATATTGCCAAGACCCTTCATGATAGTGAATTCCGAAGCGCTCTTTGCGAAGCGGAGTCTGCTGCTGCGATGGAGAAAATTATTAATTCGAAATAGCTTAGAGCTGTATCGCTAAGCCGAATTCTTCAAGACTGCATTGTGCTATTTAAGAGAATCGAAGAACATCTTCAGTCGGTCGTTGCCGAACTTTGTCCTGAATTGGATCACCGTCAGGTAGTTGTACGCAAGTGCCCTGTGCCAAAGTTTGGTGACTACCAATGCAATTCAATCTTGGGGTTGGCAAAACGAAATGGCAGCAATCCTCGTGAGGTTGCCTCTAAAGTTGTCGAGCGCTTTAAAGTCGACGATGCACTCTGTGAGGCTGTCGATGTTGCGGGGCCTGGATTCATAAATTTTCGACTCAAAGTATCGGCTTTAGAGTCGGTGATGAGTGATCCCGAGCTGGCCGCTCACTGTTTTGTTAAGCCAGTAGCGGAGCCGCGGACCGTCGTGGTTGATTTCAGTTCTCCTAATGTCGCCAAGCCGATGCATGTTGGGCACATTCGATCGACCAATCTAGGCGATAGTCTCTGCCGTATTCTTCGCTATGTTGGGCATTCTGTCATTTCCGATAACCACATTGGTGACTGGGGAACCCAGTTCGGAAAATTGATTGTTGGTTGGAAGAATGATCTCGATCCGAACGCCCTTGAAATGGACGCCTTGGGGGAAATGGAGCGACTTTATCGAATGATGAACCAACGCTGCGATGATGATCCGGCCGCGTTGGATCTTGCTCGATCGGAGTTGCTAAAATTGCAACAGGGGGATGAGGAGAATCTCAAAATTTGGCATCGAATGATTGAGCTTTCTCGAAAACAGTTCGATGAAATCTATTCCCGACTTGGTGTGACATTTGATGAAACCCTGGGGGAGAGTCACTACAATGATCGACTTAGTGATTTGGCTTCGTCGATGGAGAGCGCTGGATTTGCTGAACGGAGCGAGGGAGCGCTAGTCGTTTTCTTTCCGGATGACAAAGAGCTGAAGGATCATCCTGCCATGATTCAGAAGAGCGACGGAGCTGCTAACTATACGACGACCGACTTGGCGACATTAGACTACCGTCGGGAGCGTTGGTCTCCAGACGAGATCCTTTATGTCACTGATGGGCGACAACAGTTGCATTTCAAGCAGTTGTTTCGTGCCTACTCGAAATGGCGGCCCGATGATTGTCCAAATCTAGAGCACCCTTGGTTCGGCTCTATTATGGGGAAGGATGGAAAACCCTTTAAGACACGTTCGGGTGAAGTCATCAAACTTGCTGGGTTGCTGGATGAAGCTGAGGAACGTGCTCGCAAAATTGTTGAGGAAAAGAATCCGGACCTTGATGAGGCCCAGAAGGCAGAAATTTCGCGGATTGTTGGCATCGGGGCGATTAAATACGCGGATTTATTACCCAACCGCCAATCGGACTACGTCTTCGATTGGGATACGATGTTAGCGCTGAAGGGAAACACCTCTCCGTATCTCCAATATGCCTATACCCGGATTCAGGGGATATTTCGTAAAGCTGGAATCAGCGCTGAATCGATCGATTTGTCAGGCGGAATCCAGTTGCAAACAGAGGAAGAAATCGCCCTCGCGAAGCATCTGATCAACTTCCCGTTGATCTTACAATTGGTCCTCGACGAATACCGCCCCAACTATCTCTGTACCTATCTCTTTGAGTTGGCTGGCTTCCTATCCCGGGTCTATGAAAACTGTCCGATCCTCAAAGCTACTCCTGGGGTTCGTTCATCGAGATTAGCGCTTGTCAATCAGGCGGGAATTGTGATCCGTCAAGGGCTGGACCTGCTAGGGATTGAGGTAACCGACGTCATGTAGCGCGAAGCACGTCTCGAGGGGGCTGTCGGTCAGTGTGAGTGCTTTCCTGCATGCTGTTCAAGATTTGAGAGAAGCTGAGCGTAGAGCGCATCATGGGATTCGGCGTGAATAGTTGGCAGACCCGGCCGCATAAGCGCGAATCCATTTCCGTACGCGGGCCCATTCACGATCGAAAGATCGGTAGCATTCGATTCCAGCTGTGCGCTACCTTGCTTGATGGCTGATGCTTGGTCTCCATCGACCTCATATTTCCAACCGACAATCATTGAAGTTCTGAAGAGGCTGCGGAGTGTTCCCAGAATCTTCATCGTTGGGATCAGCTCTGCAATGAGATTGCCCGTCCTCGTTGACCACTTGCCGGTATGCGTGTGGGAGTCGTTTTCGGCGGCATCACTCGGGGCTATTCTTCCGAAACGAAAATCACTGACCGCCGCTGCGTGAAAGACAGCGTCAAAGGACCTTTCCGACAAAGATTGAAGGATGCCCGAAAGACTCTCGGTAGTGGTGAATGGGATGATCGTTTCGGCGTGAGAGTTGCCCTGGTAGGTTGTGTAGTAGCCTCTCAAAAGGGTTACCTGGAATCCCTTGGAGGTAAGGAAGTTCCCCAGTTCTGTCCCCAGGCGTCCTGTCGAATGATTTGTTAGGCGTCTAACCTCATCAAGTGGTTCGTAGGTTGGGCCCGCGGTTATGATGACATTTTTCATGAGTGAGTCCACGGATTTCAGAGGAGGAGTTTGCCTCTCCGGTCGGTGCCCAGGAATCATCTCTAAATCTGAATGTCTGTCAATCGGTCTTGCTGATACCGAGGGCTTCGGCTAGTCTGGAGATTCGTCAACCTGCTGTGTGTTAATCAATAATTGTGAGGATGAAAGCGTGAGTCAGATTTCAGAATCGGATGTCCTGTGTGTGATTTTAGGGGGCGGGGCAGGGTCCCGACTTTTCCCGTTGACGAAGGAGCGGTCTAAACCGGCAGTGCCTCTTGGTGGTAAGTACCGACTGGTCGACGTCCCGATATCTAATTGTATCAACTCAGGTTTTAAACGCATCTACGTCCTGACTCAGTTTAACTCGGCGTCGCTGCATAAGCACATATCTCAGTCCTACAAGTTCGATCATTTTGGCGGAGGATTTGTCGAAATCCTGGCGGCAGAACAGACCCCAACCAGTACGTCTTGGTATGAGGGAACCGCGGATGCGGTGCGAAAGAACATGATTCATCTGCTGAATCATCCTTTTAAGTACTTGATTATTTTGAGTGGCGATCAGCTTTATCGGATGGATTGCCGAGGGATGCTAGATCACCATATCAAGGCGAATGCCGATATTACCGTCGCGACGACTCCAGTATTTAAGGGTGATGTTGCTGGTTTTGGGATCATGCAGATGAATTCCGAATCGAGAATTGAGCGCTTTGAGGAAAAACCTACCGATTCAAGTGTTCAGGAAAGCCTCAAAGTGGACCCAGAATGGTACTCACGTCTCGGCTTGGCGGGAGACGATCCTCGTTGGCTTGCCTCGATGGGAATCTACGTGTTCAACCGAGAGTCGTTGCTAAAGAGCATGGAGGGTACGAATACCGATTTTGGAAAACACATCATTCCCGGCGCGATTGAGAAAAGCTGTGTGTCTTCATATATTTTTCAGGGCTATTGGGAAGATGTAGGAACGATTCGAGCCTTTTTTGAAGCAAGCTTGGATCTAGCGAGTCCCGTTCCGAGGTTTGATTTGTTTGAAGGAAAGTCGCCTATCTATACGCACCCTCGGTTTCTCCCAGCGTCTCGGATCGATGGCTCAAAGATCGGTTCATCGCTGATCTCGGATGGTTGCCAGATCAATGGGGCGGTGCTCTCGGAAACCTTACTTGGAGTTCGGAGTATCGTGAGCGAGCAGTGTGAGTTGAATCGTGTTGTGATGATGGGGAGCGATGCTTACGAGGTTGGGAAAGAGTCTAGAGATGCCAATGATATACCCGCGATAGGCATAGGGGCGCGGTCGAAGATTTCCAATGCCATTATTGATAAGAACGCTCGAATCGGTACCGATTGTGTTCTTTCGCCCGAGGGAAAACCGGATAACTACGATGGCCAGCACTATTACATTCGCGATGGTATTGTGATCGTTCCCAAGAATGCGACGATCCCTGATAGTACTGTCATCTGATTAATCCTTGGTAGTTTCTCTGAGCTCGAGTCTTTTTCTTGCTTGAGAATTGATTGATCGATGGCTAGTCCACGGATTCTCGATAGAACGAGTCAGATTCATCTTGATGCCGCTGTCGGTTGGCTGGGTCTAGGAAACCCAGGTGAGGCAGGCGATGAGGTCGCTAGGATTGCCAGTGATTTCGCAGAGCATCCAGATGTTCTCGAGGTGCGGTGGGAGGTCTCGGGTCGGCAAGAACGGTGGGAGGAGGCGCTGCTGATTGCTGATTCGTTGGTCTTAGGCCACCCTGAACGTTCTTCCGGCTGGTTGCATCGGTCCTATTGTCTCCACGAACTTGCTCGGACACTCGAGGCTTGGAATAAGCTGTTTCCTGCCGTCGATCGGTTTCCTAAAGAGGCAACAATCCCTTACAATCTCGCCTGTTATGCCTGCCAGCTCGGGAATCTTAAGCAGGCCGAAGAATGGTTAGAGAAGGCTGCCGCGCTTCGAGGTCGATCGGCTATCAAGAAGCTCGCTGCCGAGGACAGAGATCTTGATCCTATGAGATCGTTCTTTTCGGCCTGGTAGACTCCTCTCTTTCACCTTGAGGGAGCTGTCACGCGTCCTATTAGGGTATTAGGGGTTGCTGGTTACCTTGTCCCAGTCAAACTGATTTGCTTTCGCATACTTCTGAAAGGCGGCCTCGTTTTGAATCAACACCGCTCTAACGACGCTTGAGTCATCCGCTCTGCCGATTTGTAGGATGGTATCTGGAATGATGTCGACCTTCTTGTGAGCATACATAAGGGCGAAGACTGACTCGGCGAGGGCGAAGTATGGCATATCCTTGTAGACGCCTTCGTAGCAATCCTCCACGACGTCGGCTAGGAACTCAAGCTGATCGACGAGGTGGGGGAAAGAAGGCGCGTTAATTTGAGCGAATTCGGCTTTCCATACGGGCAATTGCCGCATGACCTGCTGTACAATGGACGAGGTGATAAGAGAAGCCCCATGATTTACGAACCGAACGAACTCAGACATGGGTTTTTTTTATCAGAATCTATCTCTGTGGTAAATTTCTATGTTGAGATTAGTTCGGCGGAGAATTTATCGAAATCAAGCTATGGACGAACGGGATATTCGCTCGGTCATGGGCCGTTTCTTGTCAGTTTTGCTGCCGGTCTTGGATCTGCTCGATCGCCCATGTTGCATGCTCAGAAACGATGGCGTCTTCGTTAGATGCCAGGCGAGATAGGGTCGGTATGTTCCTCGAAGTTCCTGTATTTCCGAGTGCGACCGAGATATTTCGCATGAGGCCTCTCCATTTGGTTCGGAAGAATGGGGTGCCTCGAAATCGTTCTTTGAAGCTGCTTTGGTCCATTTGTGCCCAGGCTTCGAGATCGATGTCTGTGGGATCGGAAAGGGCGTGAGGTTTCATGATGCGGCCTTCGACAGCGAAACGATTCCAGGGACAAACGGCTAAACAATCGTCGCAGCCGAAAATTCGATTTCCGATCAGCGGTCTTAGCTCGAGGGGGATCGATCCTTTGAGTTCAATTGTTAGATACGAAATACAGCGACGGGCATCGAGCTCGAATGGTTTTGATATCGCTTGTGTAGGGCATGCGGTAATACATTTTTGACAGGTGCCGCAGCGATTCTTCTCTGGGGAGTCAACAGGGAGAGGAATCGTCGTCAGAATTTCTGAAATGAAAAACCAATTTCCCAGTCTTCGGCTTATTAGGTTCGTATGCTTTCCTACGAATCCGATTCCCGCGCGTTGCGCCATGTCTCGTTCCAAGATTGGACCGGTATCCACATACCACAGAGAGTGACTATCGAAAGAAACGCTCCGGGTTAACTCGTCAGTCAGTTCCTTTAGTTTTTCCGCGAGAATATCGTGGTAGTCCCGAAAGCGAGCGTATCGTGCAATCACTCCTCTTGGAATGGTGCTGTTCGTGGAAGGGTGGCGCTTAGACGGCTGAAAGTAGCTAGTCGAAAGAGAAATAACGCTCTTTAAGTTCGGAACGACGAGAGATGGATCGCAACGTTTCTCTCGGTTGCGTTCGAGGTAAGCCATCTTGCCGTGGCGGCCCTTCTCGATCCACGCTTCATAATGGCTTCGCGAGCCAGGTTGAGACCCATCGGAAACCTGGCAATGGTCAAATCCCAGAGCCTTTGCTTTGGACTGAACCCGCCGTTTGGCATCAACTTCCATAATCAGCGATCGTGAACTCGTCCGTCAGGGACGCTGCTGGTTTCCCTTATTGACTGCCTCGTGAAACTGTTTCGAGATCAGTTGGGCCACGACTCGCAAAGGACGGTTGTCTGTGTTAACGATGTAGTCTGATTGTTTGTAGAATCGGGCGCGTTGTTCGAGTAGTTGGCAGATTCGCTCGACCGGATTCTCAGTCTGGAGCAAGGGGCGATGTTGTTGTCTCTTGACTCGGTGATAGATGGTTTCCGGCGAGGCCCAAAGGCAGGCAACGAACGAATAGGTTTTGAGGATGTCTAGATTGTTGTTCTTTGTGACGAGTCCACCTCCGGTTGAAATGACCATTCGATTCCAGTTTGCCATCTCGTTGACTAACTCGTGTTCGAGTTTTCGAAAGTGTTCTTCTCCCTCACTCGCGAAGATTTCCGTGATTGTTTTTCCAGCTTTTCGTTCGATGAGTTCGTCGGTGTCGACGAATTCGTAGCGAAGGGAATTGGCCAGGAAGCGCCCCAAGGTCGATTTTCCAACCCCCATGAAACCTGTTAGGGAGAGATTGGAGATTAACCGGTTGGAAGCCATGAAAATCAGTTAACCGACTTTTCGAGCCTGGCCAAGTTCAAATCTTGAAAACCGCCATCTGCAGGCAATATCCGGCTCGGATTTGAGCATTCTTGACCTTTCTCGATCGATTTTACTTTCGGAAGTCTCGGGCTTTTTACTTTCTTGCGTGGCTTGGTAACTCTAAAATGCTGGCGTGTCGACCGATGCCAAAGAGCAAGAGGTAGTGTTTAGGGGGATTCCTGTTTCATCAGGGGTTTGCCAAGGCCCTGTCGTGCTCGTTGGAGCTAAGAACCTTCATGTTCCCCAATATTTGGTAAGTGAGGCGGGAATTCCAGGTGAGATAGAACGGTTCAAGAGTGCTCTCCTCCGGACTCGGGAGGAATTACAGGCGATACAGCGTGAGCTTTGTAGTAAGGTAGAAACGAGCGATGCCGGCATTTTTGATGCTCATCTTCTTGTTCTGGAAGATCAGATGATCATTGATGAAGTAACTCGGCTCGTGGCCAGTGAACGCCTAAACGTCGAGGCTGCTTTCGATCGGATTACGCGGAAATTTTCGGCGGCACTCAGCGCTGTTGAAGACAATTATTTACGAGAACGAGCGGCCGATATGCGGGACGTGTCGGATCGTGTGATGGGGAATCTTGTTGGTGGAGGACGGAAAGATCCGCTGGGTGATATTTCCGAGCCTTCCATTATTATTGGCCATGATCTCAGTCCTTCAACAACGGCGATGTTTGGTCGGGAGTCTGTTCTGGGTTTTGCCACCGATGTTGGAAGCCCGACCTCGCATACGGCGATTCTCGCTCGGTCGTTGAATCTTCCTGCCGTCGTTGCTATGCGAGATGTTTGTTCCCAGCTTCGAACGGGGCAGCAGGTTCTTTTGGATGGATATGATGGTCTGCTCATTGTGAACCCCAGTGAGGATACCTTACTGAAATATGGTGAAGTAGTCCGTCAACACGAACATATCGAACACGAGTTGGAATCGATTCGTGAACTTCCGAGTGAGTCGCTCGACGGGGTTCCTATTCACTTGATGGCCAATATCGATCATCCGGATGAAGGCGGGGATGTGAGTCTGTATGGCGGTGAAGGGGTGGGCTTGTTTCGTACCGAGTATTTATTCTGTCTCTTATACACATCTCCGAGCCCACGAGACCTCTCTACATCT
>CAJXVR010000031.1 GCA_913061285.1 uncultured Verrucomicrobiota bacterium
CGAGATGTAGAGAGGTCTCGTGGGCTCGGAGATGTGTATAAGAGACAGTGTTTGATCTGGCGGCCAAATAAACTTGTGCATCTGCAACTGAAACCTTACCGGAAGGCGATCCTCAATGAGCCGCTCCACCAATGCCTCACGAGACAGCACGGAATGCGTCGACGGAATGACATTCAGTTCATCACTTTGTTGTGCGTTGCTCAAAGGGGCGACACTCGAGAAAAGCAAGGGACAAACCTCGGCGAGCTTGTAACGGAGGATCATCTCCCGAGCCCACTCATAGTCCTCAACGCTGGTGATAACAAACTTGAGTTCGTCATTGTTCGTTAGGTGGGCCAAGTTTTCCCATCGAACCCGATCTGACTCGCCACTGCTGGGACATTTCAGGTCAACGATTCGAGATACGGATTGATTGATCGGTGAAATATCATGAGCCCCACTAGTTTCGATCAGAACCTTAACCCCATTCTCACACAGGCGATCCATAAGCGGATGCACCAAAGCCTGCAAGAGTGGCTCTCCCCCGGTTATCTCGACAAGCGGGAGTGGGCTACCTGCGGCTGATGCGCTTGGGCTACCTCCGAGTCGTTCCACCTCTGCCACAACTTCGTCAACACTCATTCGGGTGCCGCCACGAAAGGCATAGACGGAGTCACAATAAGAGCAGCGTAGATCGCACCCGCTCAATCGAATAAAGACGCACGGCAATCCAGCCCAAGTGCTTTCACCTTGGATACTATAATAGATTTCCTTTACCAGCAGCGTGGAGGCCACGGCAGGAATCTAGTTTCCCTATCCCTTGAGAGTAAAGGATAGAAGCGGAACGCAAACCAATAGGGAGGGCCCTAGCTAGAGCATTGAGCCAATTCTTGCCAAAGATGAGCACTCATCTCCATTCCTTTGTTGAGGGCGGTGATGCTTACCTTTTCGTTCGGAGAATGAACATTGTCATCAGGTAATCCTAATCCCAACAATAGCGTGTCAGCTTTAAGAATCTCCTTAAAATCCGTTACAATGGGAATGGATCCGCCTTCACGCATCAGAATCGGAGTCCGACCAAAGGCGCTTTGAAGCGCTCGGGTGGCGGCCTTGGCTTGAGGTCCATCCGGAGACACCATGTAGGCTTCCCCAGCGTGGCCGGCCTCAAAGGTCAAGCGGACAGACTTCGGACAGTTCTTGACCAGGAATTGTTTGAGCACCTTGAGCACCTGTTTTGGCTTCTGATTGGGCACGAGGCGGCAAGTCACTTTGGCACTTGCACGTGATGGCACGATTGTCTTACTCCCTTCGCCTTGATAGCCGCTAGTCAGACCATTGATTTCTAGGGTTGGCCGAGCCGCCCGCTGCTCGACAGCGGTATAGCCCTTTTCACCGAACAGAGCCCTAACGCCCAGTTGCTTCTTTAAACCCGCCTCAGATTCAGGATAGCGACCCAGTTGAGTTCTCTCAAACTTGCTCAACGATTCAACGCCATCATAAAAGCCAGGAACCACAATCTGCCCATCAGCCCCTCTCAGTGAGCCCAGAAGCTGACAGAGGACCATCGCCGGATTGTCCACAGCGCCCCCGTAGATTCCCGAATGCAAATCTCGATTGGGCCCGACAAGATGAATCTCAAAGGCAACTACCCCACGAAGCCCGTACGTCAGGGCCGGATGCTTCAAACTTGGCATGCCATTGTCTGACACAACCACGCCATCAACTTGAAAATCCGCTTTCTTCGCCTTTAGAAAAGCGCCCAAACTTTCGCTCCCGACCTCCTCTTCGCCTTCTAATAAGAAGGTGACATCACAAGGCAATTCTGTCCCAGTCGCAAGGTAGGCTTCAATGGCTTTAAGATGGGCAAAATGCTGTCCCTTATTATCGCTCGATCCACGACCATAGAGCGAATCCCCCTTCACCGTTGGGGTAAAAGGGGGTGTATCCCAAAGATCGAACGGCTCAGCGGGCTGAACGTCGTAGTGGCCATAAACGAGGTAATGAGGCTTGTTCTTGGACTTTGCAGAACGTGTACTTGCCGTCACGATAGGGTTCCCCGGAGTCGCGTGACGTTTGACTTTTAATCCGATGTTGCGGCAGTGCTTTACGAGCCAATCAGAGGCTAGTTTGAGATCGGATCGATGCTGTGCCTGCGCAGAAACGCTAGGTATGGCCACAAATTCACACAATTCATCAAGGAATCGTGCCTGATTTTCTCGGAGATAGCTTAAGACTTCGTTCATCTATTTATCGGTAATCAATCGGATCTAAGACTAAAAATCAATCTCGTTAGATCCACTGCGTTCACAGAACTCCTCAAAGCAGCAGTAGAACCTCGCCGGGTGCCTCAGCCCCAAGCGGCTTCAACGGTTGCCCCCCCAAGCTCACTTAACTCCCGGTTTCGCCTCAAGCAGCAGTTTCGCCAACGCCTGCTGATTCACAGCGAAGCGAGGCTTCGTGAGTGTCCCCTGAAGAGACAGAAACGAAGGAATGGACTGGAAGCCCGGATGAGATTCAGAGGGCAAACTGGATGGCAATCCCGCCGTCTCTGCCAGTTGCTTTTCAAAGAAGACCGACACCGGCAATTGAACCACTGTTGACTCCAGTGTTCCCGCAAGCTTCAGTTCTCCTGTCGACCTCAATTTCAAGAGAGCGGAATCGAGCGCAAGAGCCTCAACCGCAATCCGATGCTTATCAAGGGAAAGCAAAGCATGAATCCGATCAAGGTCGAGAGCGTCAAGCGAAGGGAGCTTGAGAGAGCTTAGAATCGGCGTAAACCACAAGACGGATTCGCCTCTCAAAGAAGGAAAGACAGGATTGTCTAAGGAGGCTTCGAGCCGCCCTTTCAGAGTCGAATCAGCTTCCGAGCGACGATCCCATAAACCGTCGATTTGCGCTCTTATACTTAGGCGCCCACTTGCGGCATCTTCAGGATCGCCCAATATCACTTGCTGCCACAGATCAATCGGCACATCAGCAAGATCAAGATCGAGAGAAAGCTCCGTCGTTGGAGACGACGCACTCAGGTTCGCTACAGCCCCATGAGCTGAGACCGTTCCTCCATTTATCACCGCATCGAACTTATCGACCAAGATCTTGTCATCTTGAATGGCGGATCTAAGGACAAGGTTGGTGGCCGCGAGTGCATCGAGATAGAACTCTCCGAGCTCGAGATCCACTGACAAGGGACGATCCTCGAGTTCTCGAAGCACGCCGAAATCGTCTTTTTGAGATCGGTTAACGAGAGGCTCGGTCTCCAAATTTTTCGCCCAACGAATATAAGAAGACAGATCGAGCTTTTTGGCCCTAACCTCAATAGCTGAGAGTTGATCACTTTCCGAATTGGGAATCGCTATTTCAAATTCGAGTTCATTTTTGACATCGGAAAACATCTCACCTCTCGATAGCGCCACGAGCCCATCTTTCAGAGAAAAGCCGGACTCCGCGAAGACGCCGCTCCCTGAAAGCTCAAGATCAAGCGGAACGGTAGCCGTTCCGTCCGCGGAGAGTCCTTGCCATCGATCAATCCCTACCTTGCCCGTAACGCGATTCTCGCCGTCTCGATCAACGGCGATCCTACCTTCGCTCCGCAGCACAGCATCACCGACGTGCTCGCTCGCTACATAGCTATTTAAGAACTCCTCAAATAAAAACCGATTGATCCCCGTGGCTCGGAAACGAATGTCACCCGTTTCCGATTCCAAATCGTAATTCCCGCTGAATCCCAAAGAGCCCGCCGCTGTGTAGCCCTTAATCGCATTAGCATTCAGGCTCTTCAGAGAAACCGCTGATCCATTCACCTTGCTGTCCAACTGAAACTCGAAGCGATGATCGTCAAAAACCAAGCCCTGATAGCCCCCAACGAGCTCGGAAAAACTTGCATTCAACGTTAGATCATAAGCCAAGCCTCTATTCTGAATGCGAAGCATAGCATCCAGATCTCCCTCCGATAGATGCAAGCCCCCGATACCAGAACGCTCTACGAGTTTTGAAACTGGGCCTTGAGCAACAACCTGAAAACTATAGTTCCCATCATCAAAGGAATAGGCGGCAACGCCATTACCCTCGAGAAGCACCTGTTCATCGTGCAGCCAAGTGTAATTTAGGTCATGGACACTCAATCGCTTCAATTCTTCTACGTGCATATCAAAGCTAAGATCGATATCCGTCACCATCGAACGGCCATCCGGCGTCACCACTGTTAAGTCACGCGCCCCGAGCGTGATTTCCGAGAGAAACTTTTGCCCGTCTCGCTGGATAGTCGTCGTAGCATCGACAGAAAACGTTCCCGGCGGAAGATCAAGTAGGAAAAAGGTCCCCCATGCCTCAGCATCAAAGTGTTTCACCGATAGGTCGAAAACCGGTTCCCTTATCCCCGGCCGAGCATCACCCCAACTGATGATCACAGGCGATCCCAGTTTGCCTGAAAACCAATTCGTCCCTCGGCTGGCCGCTGTGAACTGCAGCTTTTGAATGAGTAAGGTTTCGTCCGGATGATTATATTGAAACGAGTAGTCTCCACGCACTTCCGTCTTGGGGGTCCGTACGTCTTCTTTGATGAGTTCTACGGAGTTCCCCTCGATCTTACCTCGCATCGAAAGCACGCTCCCTCCAAAAGCCCAGTCCGCCGTTCCCTCCGCTCGTAGCACACTCTCTCCAAAATCGATACCTGAGACCGCACCCATAAGATTGAGCAAAGGGCGGGTTAACGGCGTCGTTTCGATGTCAACGCGCCCCTCACGTTTTGCTGAATCGTAGGGACCGCTAAAAAGAAGCGACCCCAGTAGTTTGTCGTCCCGGCTGAAGCGTACCCCAGATTGATTGATTGTCAGCGGGTCGATCGAGAGGTTTAGTTCGCCGACAGCGGTTTCCAGATCCTCAAAATGCCCGGCCGCATTGACAAAACTCAAAGGAAGCTTGATGGAAGCTGTCTTCGGAAACCCTGATTCTCGAAGATTGAGCCTAAACTCACCAAGAGACCGCATCGTAACAAATGATTTCTCGTTGCTTTGAAATCGAGTTTCCGTTTCCAACGCCACCACGCACTCCTGACCTGGTGCAAACGAATCACAGGTGACACTCGCCACGTTTAATTCAATCATGGTCTCGGGACGTTGTTCCCACGTAAAGCGAACGAGGCAGTCGTGAACCTTGAGGTCTGTAAGTTCAACGCCCCTCAGTGGTAGCCTTGATTTCGGTTTCCTTTTCGAAAACTTCGCCCAAAGCGCCCCAAAACCACGTTCTCCCTCCCCGCGGTCGACAACTTCAAGCAGCCCCCCTTCCACTGAGACGGATCGTAACGACAAAGATCCCTTCAACCACGCCAAGAGGTCGAATTTCAAATCGAGACGTCGACATTGAAATAAGGCTTTACCGTCCCGATCAACGATCTTGAGATTCGTTCCCGCCAAACCGTCCGCACCAACGAGCTGAAACGAATCCGCGGAAACGATCAGCCCATCAGACGATTCCTCAAATGTCCGGAGCAAACGGCGACCAAAGCTCTCTGTCTGGGTATAGGCAAGTAGCAATAAAAGCAACAGGCTGGCGGAGGCAAAAACAATGAGAATACGCGAGCGTCGCCGCTTAATGACAGGAACATCAAACTCAGGAGATGCGGGTTGATGAATAAGCCGATCCGACATAAGAACTAAGCTCCCTGCAGCGATCTCACGTAGTCAGCAATGCCCTCTCGAGGTTGCCACGTTGGAGAAAAACCCAAGTCCCGTTGCGTCCGTGTCATATCCGCCTCAGTATGTGGCTGGTAGAACGAATACGGATTCTCAATGTATTCGGGCTCAAGAGCGGTCCCGAGAGCCTCGTTTAGTGCTTCAATCACTTCATTGAAAGAAAACGGCACCCCGCTCCCACAATTGTAGACACCGCTTGACGGCGCTTCGACGGCTCGGATCGTAAGATCAACCACGTCCTTCACCGACACGAAGTCACGTTTTTGCTCACCGCCCACAAAGACTCGAGGGCGTTTTCCGGCGATCATCTGACAATAGAGTTGGTAAATCATACTGGCTGCAGCCAACTTATGGGCTTCGTTCATGCCATAGACATTGAAATACCTTACCCCCACAATTTTCCAAGCTAGGTTGTTCTGGGCATAGGCACGGGCCAAATTGTCCAACTGAACTTTGCTAAAAGCGTAGATATTGGCAGGAGCCGGAGTCATGTCCTCCTGCATCAAGGTCCGCTCAGTACCATAAGTCGCCGCTGAAGAAGCGTATACAACCGGCGTTTGATGAATGACGGCATAGTCCAACACCCTCCGAAACCCCTCGACGTTGTCATGCACTTGGAGCTGTTGATCATGAATCGTCGTGTCCGTGATCGAGGCCTCATGAAAAATCGCATCAAAAGTAAGGTCTGAAAATTTCTCAGAGAGATCTAGCCGAGACACATCGGCAGAAACAAAATCGCCACGGTAGGTTTCCAAATTCTTAAAATCTCCGGACCGGAAATCGTCAACCACCACAATTCGAGCCTCAGGATATTTTCTCTGCAATGCCAAGACTAGATTCGATCCAATGAATCCAGCGCCTCCTGTCACCAAAATATTCTTCATTTCGTTGCTGTTAACACAGCAGTGACAAAACCCTACTAGACCACGTCTCCAAAAGCCATGCCAAACATTCCCGTTTCCTCCATTGGTTCATTTCCTGCTACTGTGAATTTACAAAGAACGATTCTTAAGATTTGCAAGAGATAAAAGACAAACTACGGCCCCAGTCTCAAGACCAACGGCAACCGTCCCTTTTTGCGGTCGAAGGTTGTTACCTCCCCCAAAAGCGCCTATCCTGCCCACATTCAATGAAACAAGAAAGCTCAAGGCCCCTAGTTTTCACCCATTTACGTGGCTCATTCCCACGTCTTTGGGCATTTGTGATCGTCTCCTTACTCTTCTGGACCCTCAATCACAACCAAACAACAGCCGCAGTCCCGGGGGAATCTGAGGACCCAAGCCGCATTCTAACACTCACGGGACGCGTCGAAATCTCACGCAACAACGGAACCAATTGGTCCGCCGGAAGGACAAATATGGTTCTCAATATCGGCAATCGAGTCAGGACGGGACGACGCAGCCGAGCCACCATTCAAATGACTGACAAGAGTGTTCTCCGCGTGAGACAGCTCTCCACCCTTGTCATTCAAGCCCCTCGAACCACCTCAGAGAAGCCAGTACTCGATCTAAAATCCGGCTCCAGCTATTTCTTCAGTCGTGAAAGTCCCACTGAAGTGAAGTTCCGCACTCCCCTTACCTCGGGAGCCATTCGCGGCACTGAATTTGAGCTCAGTGTCGCAGAGAACGGAGAAACGGAAGTCACGATGCTCGACGGTGAGGTACAGCTTGAGAATGAATTTGGTGAGGAAACCATCGTAAGCGGCGAAAAAGGCATCGTCACAGCCGGAGCAAAACCAAGGAAGACTCCAATTATTAACGCTCGAAACGCCATTCAATGGACCCTCTACTATCCGGGTATCCTCAGCATCGAAGACCTTTCCCTCACCGAGAATGACCGGCTCCTCCTACAATCAAGTCTCACGGCCTACAAACGAGGCGATCTGGTTGGTGCGCTTGAGCAGCTTCCCTCAAACGAAGCCTACACGTCTTTCTCAGGTCAATTCTTTGCCGCCATCGCCGAATTATCAGCGGGTAACCTTACTCCTTCGGAAACACTCCTCTCAACACCGACCGATGCCCCTTCCGACGCAGAACTGATCGCAACGCTGCAGGTATTCCTTTCGGCAATCAGAAACCCCGACGACTCCAGACCTATCGCATCTCCCTCAACGGCTAGCCATTGGCTCGCACACTCATACCTCAGACAAGCCAAACACGATCTTGACGCCGCCAAGGAAGCCGTCACTGCAAGTTTAGATTTGGCGCCTTCGTTTGGTTTTGCGTGGGTGAGGCTTGCTGAATTGGAATTCGGGGAGGGCAACCTTCAGGCCGCTGAAGCAGCACTGCTCAAAGCACAAGAACTTTCCCCTGAAAATGCACAGCTCTATACCCTTAAAGGGTTTATTGCCCTCGGAGCAGGCGCCACCCGACGAGCTGATGAGTCCTTCATTCAGGCAAGTCAAATTGACGGATCTCTGGGGAGCGCCTGGCTGGGACGCGGCTTGGTCCACATCAAAGAGGGGCGAAACAAAGAGGGGCGTTTAGCCCTTCAGACAGCGGCGATCCTGGAACCACAACGAGCCCTCTTCCGCAGTTATCTCGGGAAAGCCTATAGCAATGAACATCTCAACGAGCTTGCCCTACGCGATCTTGACCGCGCACGAACGCTCGATCCCGATGACCCGACAGCATGGCTTTACTCATCACTCATTCGGAAAGAACAGAATCAGATCAACGAAGCTGTATCCGATCTCCAGGCGTCTCAGCGTTTGAACGACAATCGAGGTTTGTTCCGTTCCCGACTTCTCTTGGATCAAGACCAGGCCGTTCGTGCTGCAAACTTGGCTAGCATCTATCGAGACGCGGGAATGACTGAGCTCAGTCGACGCGAAGCTTCCCGTGCCGTTGATTTCGATATCACCAGTGCTTCAGCGCATCTTTTCCTCGCCAATAGCTACGATACTTTGAGGGACCCCAAACAGCTCAATCTTCGCTATGAAACGCCCTGGGCGAGCGAGCTTTTTCTTGCCAACCTCCTGGCTCCCGTAGGCGCCGCCCCGCTCTCTCAGAACGTTTCTCAACACGAGTATTCTCGCCTCTTCGAACGATCCGGATTTGGTCTCAGTTCAAATACGGAGTATTTTAGCAACGGCGACTGGCAGCAGACAGCCTCCCAATTCGGCACCTTCGACGAGCTCAGCTACTCCTTGGACGTCGACTATCGCACCGAACTCGGCCAACGACCGAACAATGATTTCGAACGCTTCTCAGTTTGGGCAAAAGCAAAACTCAAACTCACGGAACAGGACAGTCTGCTCATCCAAACCGTCTACTCCGACTACGAATCAGGCGATGTGGCACAGTACTATGATCAAAGCACTGCTAGCACAACCCAGCGAGTCGAAGAGGTCCAAGAACCGCTCCTCTTCGTCGGCTATCACCGAGAATGGCACCCAGGAAGTCACCCCCTCTTTCTGGCAAGCCGATTCGACGACACGCTGACACGAACTGACCCCGCAGCTGTGGTCACCACACTCAACAAGAATGCCGCAGGAACCGTCACCGGCATCACACCACTCCTGTTCGACCTCGACTACCGCCGTGACCTTGAAGGCTACTCTACTGAATTGCAGCATCTGCTAAAAACTGGTTCCCATTCAGTCGTCGTTGGATCTCGCTACCAATGGGCAGATGTCGACTCAAGTGCTTCCCTCGGAAGAAGCCCTATAGCCTTCCCCCCAATCTTTGCTAATCCCCCATCCGATCAGTCCTTCGATCAATCTCTCGACCGTTTCAGCGCCTACGCTTACTACGGTTGGGATATTCTCAGCAATCTTCAGGTATGGGGCGGCGTCAGCTATGATCACTTGGATTTCCCAACAAATAGTGAGATCCCCCCTCTCACCGACGATCAATCCTCTGAATCACAGGTCTCTCCTAAGCTGGGCTTTCGATTAGAGCCTTGGACTGACTCCAATATCAGAGGCATTTACACCCAATCCCTTGGTGGTGTGTTTTTCGATAACAGCATCCGACTTGAGCCCACACAATTCGGGGGATTCAATCACGCCTTCCGGAGCATTATTCCCGAATCCGTCGTCGGACTTGTTCCTGGAAGCGCCTTCGAATCCTTCGGCATCGCCTGGGACCAACGATTTCCAACTCGCACCTACCTCAGCATTGCAGCAGAACTCCTCCGGTCGGATGCGGACCGCACACAAGGCGTCTTTGAGTTCGCCACCCTACCCGCGATTGCGGCGGCAACCGATCAGAGCCTAGAGTTCGAGGAACAATCCCTTCAGGTAACGCTCGATCAATTGATCGACGATCAATTTGGCATCGGAGCCTCCTACCGCGTCAGCAGAGCGGAACTCGATCAGGTCCTAAGCGAGATACCAACCAGCGTCTTGCCAACAGCGAGCCAGGATCTCGAAGGCATTCTCCATCAAGTGCGTCTCTATGCGAGATTCAATCATGAATCAGGATTCTATTCGCAAATAGAAAGCCTTTGGTCCCAACAATCCAATCGCGGCTACACACCCAACATTCCAGGTGATGACTTCTGGCAATTCAATGCCTTCGCGGGATATCGTTTCTACCAACGTCGCGCACAAGTCCAAGTGGGGATTCTCAACATCGCTGACAAAGACTACCAATTGAACCCCCTGAATCTCTATCAGGAGCTACCTTGGGAACGAATGTTTGTTGCGAGTTTTCGATTCAATTTCTAGAGTCTCGGACGGTCTATCGGCCTCCTAAACACGGCCCAAATCGATACACGAAACGCTGTCTGTGAAACTACGCCAACAATGGCATCAAAACAAAGTTGGCGCCTTCCTTAGCATCTTGCTATCAGTAGGATCTGGACTTTTCTTATGGGATATTGAGTTCTCGTTTTCCAAGGCTCTCAAGCATATTAGCTATGATCAGCCGTTTCTCACGCGCTCGCAGACAATTCCGGACGACATCATTCTCGTCTACTTGGATGACAAATCTCATCAAGACCTTCAGCAACCCTACACGGCCCCCTGGGATCGCACTTGGCATACCAAACTGATTGAACGAGCGACCCAGGAAGGCGCCAAAGCAATTATGTTTGATATCGTATTTTCTGATCCCTCCCCGGACGGACCAGCCGTCGACAACGCACTCGCCAAAGCCATTGAAGAAAATGGGAACGTGATCCTCGCTGCCGATCTAGTTAAATCGGAGCTTGGTGGAGAGTCGGCACACAAATTTCTTGAGGTCGTCACGCCCTACGAACCCTTTGATTTCGCCTGCGCTGATATCGGATTCTCTTCGCTCAAACTTGATTCAGATCTTACCGTCCGTGAGCACTTCCATATCGATACGAGCAATGAACTTATCGATAGCCTCACCTGGGCCACAGCACGTCATCTGGGAATAGCTGAGGCACTACAGGATGATAAGCGAACTAAACCACGATGGGTCAATTACTATGGCCCTCCAAGAACCATTCCCTACCTCAGCTTTTCAGACGTCGTTGGGCAATCGGCTAGAACGGAGAATCTGTTCAAGGACAAAATCGTTTATGTCGGAGCCCACCTTCAAACCTACAATTCGGGAGAACGGAAGGACGAATTCGTCAGCCCTTGGTCGGCTTGGGATCTTAGCGGAGACACCTGGCGATTCATTGCTGGAGTCGAAGTACACGCTACGATCCTCCTCAATCTCCTGCATAACGAGTGGATCTCCGAGATCCCAAAACGGATTCAACTCGTCTACTTTATCCTATTCGGTGCAATGGTTGGTGGCGGACTCGTCTTTATGCGGCCGCTTGCCGCCAGCCTCGCAGCAGTCATCCTTGCCGTGCTGGTCGTCTTGACCGCACATTACCTTCACTGGGTTCACCGTCTTTGGTTCCCGTGGGCGATTTCAGTCGCGGCCCAGATTCCGATCGCATGGGCATTCACCGTCGCTTTCAATTCCATCAAACTTTACGTCCAAAAACAGCTCTTGGAGCAATCTATTCGAGCCTACCTCTCACCCAAACTTGTCAAAGCATTCGCCAGTCGATCTGACGAAAACTTTCTAAAACCCGGGGCAAAAAAGCAGCATCTTTCAATTCTTTTCAGTGATATCGAAGGGTTCACATCGCTTTCGGAAGGAATGGATTCCAGCGATCTCGCCAATTTGATGAATGGCTATTTCGAAGCAACCGTCAGCAATGGGATTCATGCCACGGACGGCACCGTTGTGAAATACATCGGCGATGCCATATTCGCCTTTTGGAATGCTCCAGAGCCACAAAGCGATCATGCCACTCGCGCCTGCGAAGCAGCAGTCCAAATCCAACTTCAGCCCTACGAATTTAGCGAGAGCAAACCGATCAATACCCGCATCGGAATTCACACTGGAACCGCTGACGTGGGAAACTTTGGCAGTGCAAACCGGGTCGATTATACGGCTATTGGCGAAAACATAAACCTAGCGGCACGGCTCGAAGGATTGAACAAGTATCTCTCAACGAGAACGCTCATCTCTATCGAGACAAGAAACGCTGCTGATTCATCAATAGTCACCCGAGACCTCGGTTACTTCCGCCTGAAGGGATTTGAAAGAACGGTCCAAGTTCTTGAACTGATTGGGGTGGGAGACGAGGTGCGAGACAGCTCACTCGCCTACACAGGAGTCTTTGCTGAAGCGCTCGCAGCATTCCAAAATCGAGACTTCTCTGAAGCTCAAGCCAAGTTCACCCAAATACTAGCCCTCAAACCAAACGATGGCCCCTCTATGTTCTACCTCAAACAGATCGACGTCTTACACGTCACGCCTCCGGCGGATGATTGGCAGGGAGAGGTCGAACTTGCTGAAAAGTAAGCGGAGCCGAGAAAAAATCGCTTCGTCACGATAATCCCCCTACACCTTCAATAATTCGGCACCAGCGGCATCGGCGAAGCGGAATCCAGTGCGGGTGAGACGAAAAGTTTCTTCACACCGCTCTCCCCAACCGCAGCCCACGAGTCGATCGAGTTCTGCCCCCCAGTGCTCTTGCAAATCAAAGCCTGTCTTGGCTTGAAATTCCAGGAAGTGGATTCCGCGATTCATTCGAAGCGAGAAGGCAGCTGTTTCGGACGCCTTGGCCAATGGTTCGAGACATTCCCCACCGTCGCGCGGCAATCGCCCTGCTTGTATCGCCTCACAGTATAACTCGGTATTCGACCAGTTCTGATACCGTTGCCCATCTTGATGCCCGGCCGCCGCGGGGCCCAGAGCAAGGTAATCGCCTCCAACCCAATAGTTTATATTGTGCCGACAGGCATACGAAGGGAATCCATTCGGATCATTCCCATCGCTTCGGGCAAAATTGGCAATCTCGTATTGGCGATATCCCTTGAGATCGAGAGAACGAACAAGCATCTCATACATCTCGCTTGCTAGCGCCTCATCAACGTCAAACTCGCCCGCCTTCATCTGGTCGTATAAGGGCGTATCCTCTTCATAGATCACCTCGTAGCAAGAAAGATGTTCGCTCCCAAATTCTAGGATTTCATCCAAGGTTTGCTGCCAGATTTCCTTCGTCTGCCCAGGAATGGCAAACATGAGGTCGAGGTTGATATTATCGAAGCCAGCCTCCCGGAGAGTTTGAAAGGATCGAAACACCATCTCCCGCGAATGGACGCGCCCGAGCCGATCTAACAGCCCCTCATCCAGGGATTGAACCCCCATCGAGATTCGATTGACGCCGTTTTCCCGGAAAAGCGCGGCCTTGGCCGCAGAAACGGTGGCGGGATTACACTCAACGGTAAACTCAGAAACCGAGGTCCACCCTACCTCTTGGAACGCATCAAAAATTCGAGCCCACTGCCCAAGGGTCAAGAGAGACGGCGTTCCGCCGCCAAAGAAAACGGTTCTGGGTTGGGCTTGGATCGCCTGACGCCGGATATCGATCAAAAGGGCAGCAACGTATCGCTCAATACGAGCCCCGTCAGTTCCCTCGGAATAAAAAGCGCAATACTCGCACTTTTTCGCACAGAAAGGGACGTGGATATAGACTGAACTGACCACTCAAATAAACCAGAGCTCTCGCCTTTATAATCGCGAAGCAATGCAGCGATCTCAAGTGCAACAAAAGGGTCATACACACCCCCTTAGACACATTCAAGGATCGAGCATTACCACCTCGCTCGGAGGACTCACTCTATTCGGCGTAATCGCGCTGGACGTTCTGCGCTTTCAACCCTTTGTCACTTTGAATGATCTCGAAATTCACCATCTCACCTTCATTCAAAGTCTTGAAACCATCCCCACTGATGGCAGAGTGATGGACAAAAATATCCGCCCCGGATTCTTCTTGGATGATGAACCCAAATCCCTTCTTATTATCAAACCATTTAACTTTTCCGCTGGCCATAACACATGTCTCCTGAATCGGTTGCTGATAAAAATCCTCGCTTGGCTGAGCGATAAACTTGACTACCCGGGAATGTTGAAGGACTACCCGAAAACGACGTAGATAGCATGGATAAATAATCTTGTGGATTCGATGTGGAGCCTAGTCGGAACAAACATTTCACGTCAAGCGAATGTTCCATCAGATCCCAAAACCTTCACGCCATCAACTACTTCGCACGGCCAAAAAAATTTCTTCTCGTCCGCTACAGTTTTAGATGCTCCCAAATATCTGGGAGATCCATCCGAAGATTCACATAGAACGGACCAAACTCCCCAAACCGAGCACTCACTTCATCAAAGCGCATTTCGTAGACGATCTCTTTCAAGGCATCAACTTGATGCGCCATGAGCGTGACTCCCCACTCCCAATCATCCAAGCCCGTCGAACCGGTAATTAGCTGAGAAATCCTCCCCGCGTAGGTGCGCCCCACCTTCGCATGCCCCGCCATCAATTCCTTGCGAGTATCAAAGTCGAGCGAATACCAGTTGTCCGCACCGCTTCGCCGCTTGTTCATTGGATAGAACCCCATCACTTCCCAGTCAGGCAGTTCCGGATTCAAGCGGTAGTGTTGGTATTCTTTCTGTTTCTGCTTGTAAACATCAAGACGAGCGGCAAATTCCTCGGTCCCTTCTTCGAGATTCTCTTTGCCGATAATCATCCGCTTCAAATCATCTTCGCTCGTCACGTATTCCGGAAGCTCGGTAACACTCAAGAAACTATAGACAAGATCGATCGCGTCCGGAGGGAAACAAAGCTCCAGTTCCCGATGCAACTGACTCAGCTTGACGAGATCATCCGCATAGATCATGAATGCAAGGTCTGCTTTCCCCCCTACATTTACGAAGGGCACGATTCGCGGTTGGCAGGCATTGTTGTTCGCTGCCAACAGGCCTTCGAGATCCGCCTTCGCGTTCTTCGCCACACCTTCCAATTGATCGTCCCACACTGTCCGATCCACGCGATAGAACAGATGCATCACGTGAATGCCTTGATCCAATTTTACTTCAGATACTGCCATAAGAAAATTTGCCTACTCACTAGGGCTAAGCCCGATTAAAACTCCAATACGTGATCCAACAATGAGGGAAGTTGATCCAAGATAGCTTTCCCGCTCGCCACCATATCAGCTCCGGCTGTTCGAGCCGCTTCTTGCCCCGCTTCATCTTCTGACTCCGTGAACGCAAGCACCGGAATGTGAGAGGTTTCCGCCTCGCAACGAAGTTTCGAAATCGCACTCGCAACGTCGTGATCGCGTGAATCTAAGTCCACCAAGACAACCATTGGCTTCACCCGCAACGCAAGCGCCGCAAGCTTTCTGGAATCGTTCAATACTTCAACCCGATAGGACAGGTCTTCAAGACGATGAACCATCTGGCTTCCAGGCAAGAGTTTTTCATAACACAGAACCGCGAGAGGCGATGTCATATCCCAATCATTGAGACACGCCCCTCGAAAAATCAAAAGAAAACCACATCAATTTTTCGGATCACGATTCCAAGTAATTTTCAAGATCGTTTCTGTGGATTTCGTCAGCTTAAAGGCCTCGCTAATTCGCATCCCCTCAACCCAAAAAAGCGTCCCGCCTGCACTTTCTGCGACCACACGCTCCCGCCGCTCATCTGCTGGCACTTTTTCGTTGGTAAACCAGTCCTGAAGCTTGATTTCTTCCACCCGTCCTATCGGCTGAAACCGATCTCCTGGTCTCCAGTATCGCAACAAGATTTTCGTCCCAACGGCCCCCGCATCAAAACATTCGTAATCGGGGCTTGATCGACGAGCCAAGACTACCGAATTCATTGGCTCAAATTGCCAACTGATTTGCCCGGCCCCAAATCGTTGCTCCCCTTTTTCCGCCCCCAGTTCGATCACACACGAGTCGCTTCGAAACCCCTTCGGCGGCAGCGGCACCTCAACAATGTCTCCCAGCTCAGATCTGGCCACACGTCGCCCTTCAGAAGCCATAAAAACGACATCTGGCGACCCCGTGCGGAGGCCTTCGATTAATTGAAACTCTGGAACAAGCCCCAGCCCAAGCAAGCCGATGCGAATAATTTCGCGCTGCAAGGCAACGGCAAGCCCTTCAAACGCCTGCCCTGCCCGATCGGAACTCAGCCATTGCCGTGCTGATTCCGTGACCCAATCATGCTCAGCTCCCAACACATCCATGGTCCGCTCAACAGTCCTAGAAAGAGACGCTGAGTAGTTGGATTCGATCAGCGGGATAAGCTGGTGGCGCACTCGATTCCGCAATATATCTGAATCGGCATTGCTCTCATCCTCACGAAATCCCACGCCCTCCTCTCGAGCAAAGGCGAGCAGATCGGATTTCGCTAGCCCCAACAGGGGGCGAATCAAGGTCAGCTCCGGGTTTACCGGGGAAGGACTGACCCGCTTCATGCCGCTCATCCCAAGCGATCCAGCCCCCCGCAAGAGCCGGATAAAAAACAATTCAGTCTGATCTCCAGCGTGATGGGCCAAAAAAACCTTCGAACTCCCGCATTCCTTGGCGACCGACACGAAGAACTGGTGCCGAGCCCTTCGAGCCGCCATTTCGATCGAAACACCGGTTTGCGATTCAATCTCACCCAAATCTGCAGAGCCGACTACAATCGGGACCGCCAACCGTTCAGCCACCTCCCGCACGAAGATCTCATCCGCTGCACTCGCTCCCCCTCTCAGCGCATGGTTATAATGGGCAATTGTAAGATCCCAATCATGGTCCAGGGCCAAGCGGTGCATCACCGTCAACAAGACCATCGAATCCACGCCCCCTGAAACCGCCACTACCAACGATTCCTGGGAAAAAACGACTTTGGAAGCCACCAATGCCTGCGCCACTGTGTCGATCACCGTCACCGATGGCACCCTTCGGATCAAAACCCCATTTGTCAATCGCATGATGACAATGCAGGGGGGAAACGAAGATCAATTCAGCAAAAAAACCACAGACCCAACAAAAGAGATTGAAAAGCATTCGGCACCGTCTAATACTGCTGGCGCTGTTGGTTTTGCCAACGAGCACCATGGTTCGGGGTGTAGCGTAGTCTGGCTAGCGCGTCTGCATGGGGTGCAGAAGGTCGCCGGTTCGAGTCCGGCCATCCCGACCATTGCTTTTCTTTTCTTCCTACCTCACTGAGGAGACTTCGGTTCAAGAACCCGCGTGAGAAGCAAACACGTCCCTTCGGAGCTCGAAAAGGACGCTTCGATTATTGAAGCCCTTCTAGTAGAGACAGCGAGGCACCAAAGTAGCGGATTGAAGCCCCACCTCCGAATGCCTCAGCAACAACTTTGATCGAATCACCCGCAGTCGTCGTGAGCGGAACGCTAAACCAAGGATTCAGCGGCACAGCAAACGGAGGCCCATAATCAACGGTAAGGACCGTCACCCCTGCTCTCTCAATATGAAGCGATAGGCGCTCTAAGGTCCCACCGGCCTGGCGCACAAATCCACCGACTGGATTCGTCGAAGGTGGTCCGAAACTGAGCAAGCCAACCCCTGAATCGGCAGCCGTAATCTCCACCAAGAGTTTTGGAGAATCGCCTCCAAAAATCGTTTTGAATCCATCCGGATGATCAGACAGAAAGGTCAACGATCCGGCAGAGCCTTGAGGGCCTACAGGCCCGGCCTCGCCTTGCGGCCCAGTTGGGCCAGCAGGGCCTACAGCTCCATCAGAACCCGCATCACCTTGTGGCCCGGCGGGCCCGGCAGGACCAGCTTCGCCGGTCGCCCCTGGCAATCCTTGAGGTCCCTGGGGACCAGCCTCGCCTTGCGGTCCAGTTGGGCCGGCGGGGCCTACAGCTCCATCAGTCCCCGCAACACCCTGGGGTCCGGCAGGACCAGCTTCGCCTGTCGCTCCAGGTAATCCTTGCGGTCCCTGGGGACCAGCCTCGCCTCGCGGCCCAGTTGGGCCAGCAGGGCCTACAGCTCCATCAGAACCCGCATCACCCTGGGGTCCGGCGGGACCGGCTTCTCCAGTCGTCCCTGGTAATCCTTGAGGTCCCTGTGGGCCAGACTCGCCTTGCGGCCCAGCTGGGCCGGCGGGGCCAACAGCTCCATCAGAACCGGCATCACCTTGTGGTCCGGCGGGACCGGTAGGGCCGGCTTCGCCGGTCGTACCGGGAAACCCTCGAAGCCCTCTCCTCCCTCGAGGTCCAGGCGGCCCTACCTCGCCAAATGTCAATACAAAGGTATCGGCTCGGCCTCTCCCTTTGCCAGTCACCGACAGAAGATAATTCCCTATGAGTTCCTCCGGAGAGAGTGGAAAATCGACGATCAGTGAATATTTCTCATCAGCGAACCGCAATACTGGCAACTGTTGCACGTCACCTTCTGGGAGAAACAACGAGACAACAAACTCGTCCGCTCTTGTTTTGCGGTTCTTGACGAAGTTGATGCCGCCTATGACACCAATGGGCCGTCCCTCAGAATTCGTTTCGAGCACGAAACTGGTTATCACGAGAGGTCGGCCTCCAACCGCCTGTTCTTCATCATCGGCGGAAGCGAGCCCAAGAACTAAGCTCGCCCCAATTCCAACTAGCCCCCAAAGACGCAGGGGCCCAAAGGGTTTTAGCCAACGCAGATTCATCCGATAGGATCCTTTCATTTTCGTCTCAACAATTATCCACTCATCGGGCTAGCGCTAAAGAACGAGGAAAGGAGCGAATCGAGTCCGATCTCTGGGAAAATTCTTCCCCTCAATTGATCTCGTGGACTCACTCACTGCCGTTCTTTGCAACAAATGCCCCAAATTACACCATAAAATGGGCTGTTTTGCCTCAAAGCAGGAAACGTGCACAGGAAGGCGAAGAACTGAGGAAGGCCGAAAGCGGGTTTGGGGGAGGAAAGAACGGTAGACCTCCCCCACCCCAGCTTCCTAGGGCGTCCAGTTAGGGACTGGACACCTCGACTCTACACCCATACCCGGACACACGCAAGCCCCAGACAACCCTTTTTCAGACATTTTAAGAAGTTTTTTTCCTATCCCTAAGATCCCACAAAAAATCATATATTCTGAGGTTTTCTCCAGTAGCCCCCACAAATCATCAGACACTTCCCCCCTCTAATACGACTGAATTAGGGCGACTACTACCACTCCCTCATACTTGCTTTATACCAAGAAATAAACTTTGCTTGTGGCCTGGGGACGTTTTAGCGGCAACGGCGAGGGATGCCCTTCGCGAAGGCATCACAACGAACGCAACCGAAAGGTGAAGACGCTCCCAATCTCGCGCCCCCGGTAACTCCCAACTATCGGCGAACGCCCGTCAACACGCCACAGTGAATCAGTGTCTTGACGGGCCCGGAAACATCCAAGCCAGCCGAATCCATCCAGTGCCGATACTCGCCCGCGCTATAAGCGCGTCCTTCGGTGAGTGTAAACAAGGCGGCTGAGTAAAGCGCCGTTGCGAGGGGCCCATCAAGACCGTCATTCAGAAAGACGTCATGGATCAGAAGCCGCTTGCCGCTGGCCAGTATTCCCGCGTAATGCTCAACCAGAGAAGCGCATGCAGGAACATCCCAGTCGTGCAGGATGTTTGAGAGCAGAATCATATCAACTGGTTCCTCAGGTTTGTAGGTAAACATATCTGCCTCACAGAAAGTGATTCGATCTGACACTCCGTAGTCGACTGCAAATTCTCGGGCTACGTTCAGCACATGAGGAAGATCGACGATCGTCGCCTTCACCTGAGGATAGCGTCGCAAAAAACCAATACTGTAGATTCCCGATCCGCCACCGATATCAAGCAGGTGCTCATCGCCAGACAATGGAACCTTCTCTGCCAATATTGGCGCGACATTCTTGGCTCGCCCCGACAAGGCCAAAGTAAAATGTCGAGCCAGTGCCTCCTGCTCCATCGCTGATTTGATCCCATCACGATAGATAAACGCAGCCCCTTCCCCTTCAATATTGAAGGGCTTATTACTTCTCAAACACTCAACCATGCCCAGAACCCCAGGAGACGTCGCCGCAAGACCGACGTAATCACCGACGAAGAACTCTTCGCCAGCGACGAGGTGCTCGCGAGCCAAGGCCGTCAGCTCGAATTCACCGGTATCATTGACACAAAGCAATCCCATTGCCCGCAGTGCGGTAATTAAAACGGTGGCTGGTCGCTGCTGAAGTTCTAAACGGGTTCGCAAGGTATCAAAGCCAAGCGATTCTTCCTTCAGAATTCGAAATAGTCCGAAATGAGCAACCGCCGCGGCCAGCAGCTCTGAACCGTAGCTTCCACGGAAGTGCTCAAAAATCGCTGTAGGATCAGACTGGGGCGACTCAAGAGGTTTAACCTGATTTGACTGCATACGTGAGAGCATAACCACTCGCTGAAATTGGCCCAGAGAAACTTCAAGCCTCCCGTATTAATCAGTCTTGAGCCAACCATTGATCGTCATCCAACGCGCACAGGCATGCGCCCATCCAGTCACTGGCAGTTCTGTCTCACGCAAACCATATCCATGCCCTCCCTCTGAATAGAGGTGGAGTTCACAGGGAACATTCGCCTTTTTTAACGCGAGGGCGAGGAGCAAACTATTCTCTGGCCTCACCCGATCATCAAAGGCATGCGCAAAAAAAACAGGAGGCGTTCCAGCAGTCACGCTAACATCTTCATGCAGGTCTGAGCTATCCTCATTCAACAAACCTCCCGGATAGATCAACGCAGCAAAATTAGGTCGAAACTCACGAGCGTCAGCCGAATCCCTGGCGTCATACGTCGCTTCTGTCAGAACGGCAGCCATGGCGGCCGTATGGCCCCCAGCTGAAAAGCCGAGAACCCCGATCCGGTCTGCAGCCAAGTTCCAGTCTTCAGCGTGAAACCGGGCAAGCCGAATGGCGCGTTGGGCATCTTGAACAGGAGCCAACCAGCGTGGTTCTTGGTTTCGCGTCGGCACTCGATACTTGAGCACGAGCGCCGTCACCCCAACAGAGTTTAACCACTCGGCTACCTCCGTTCCTTCAAGATCCCACGCGAGGATGCTCCATCCGCCGCCAGGGCAGACGATAACTGCCGTGCCATTGGCCAAGGCTTTGGAGGGACGATACACATGGACCTGCGGATTACTGACGTTCCCCAGTTTGATAATTCGCCTTCCGGCAATGAGTTTATCCGTAGGCTTGGTAAAATCCTTCTCCACTCCCTGGTCAATCGGCGGTCCCGGCGGGGTTTCGGTCCAAAGATCGAGGATCGTTGTCACTTCCCCCGCTTTCGGTGAAAGCGCTAGCGAAACGAACAAACCAACAGTTGCCACTCTCTGCAAAAACTTCATGCCTCCCATTCCTATCCCAAATCCAAGACGCCGCCAAGATCATCTGTCGTTACCGTTTGCGCTCGTCTAAAATTAAGAAGCTCGGACTGGCAACGCAGAGGGCACATCGATATGATCTCAATCTCTTGCAATCGAACGCACTCAAGGTATTCGGGAATTCGGCTACGTGGTATTCACTCATCACGGCCGGAATCCTTCTTCTCGTACCAAGCATCGAGGCTCAACGATTCGGAAGCGGCAGACGCGCAGCGCAGAGCAACAGAAACGACTATCTCACCTGGGAACACGAATCAGGATTTGAAAGAGACGTCTTCACGTTTGTCCGCATCCAATACAACTCTGGCGGCTCCTCCCGCCGAGGCCGAAACTGGGACAATGACTTTCCAGATTGCGATTGGAACTTTTCCGTGAGACTCCACGAACTTACCTCCCTCAAGGTAGATCCGAACGGAAAGGTCGTACGTCTCACCGATCCCGAGCTCCTCAAACACCCCTTCTGCTACATGTCGAACGTTGGCAATATGACACTGAGTCAACAGGAAGCCAATTCACTAAACCGCTACCTTCTCAACGGCGGATTCCTCATGGCTGACGATTTCTGGGCCCCAGCGGCCATGAGAAACGTGCGACAAGAAATGAAACAAGTCTTCCCCAATCGGGAACCGCGGGAGCTCCAAGAGGATCATGAACTCTTCGGGTTTATCTATAATCTCGAGGGCGTGCCGCAAGTCCCTAGCATCTTTGCCTGGCAACAAGGACACACGTTCGAATACTGGCATGGGGATCCAGAAGGCGATGAAGGCCCTCATTTCTGGGGCTACTTCGACGACAAGGGACGTCTGATGGCCCTTTTTTGTCACAACAACGACATCGGTGATGGATGGGAGCGTGAAGGGCAAAACCAAGAGTATTTTCGACTCTACTCCGAACGAGTTTCTTACCCCCTGGGCATTAATATCATCATGTACGCCCTCACCCATTGAGCACACTGCCGCCCATAAGCGCTTCGCGCGCGAAAGCAGCCCTAGCCAGGAAATGACTTCTCATTTCGAACTTCTTTACTCGGAGCAACGGAACGCCTAACCTTTTAACATCACCATTTGAAACCAAGGTTTTCACGGAAGATTAAGTCATGATGGGC
The DNA here is from genome assembly GCA_913061285.1 of uncultured Verrucomicrobiota bacterium. Taxonomy (GTDB): domain Bacteria; phylum Verrucomicrobiota; class Verrucomicrobiia; order Limisphaerales; family AAA164-E04; genus UBA2970. The sequence continues at coordinate 22,436 of CAJXVR010000031.1, forward strand.
CAAACAACCAACCGAAGAGATTTTCTCCAATCCCTGATTTATGGGCCAACAGCGTTATTGACTCTCGGCGCCTTCAACACGGTTCGAACCAGCGCTGCGGCCATCGGCCCAAATGACAAGATCAAAGTGACCAAAGTAGAGACCTTCGTCCTGAGGAACTCTTGGGTCTTCGTCAAGCTCTCAACCGATGCCGGTATCACCGGATGGGGCGAGATGCTCAAGGACGATGCCAAGGCTTGTGCTGCCGGGGCGCTCGAGGTCGCCGACTACCTCGTCGGAAAAGATCCACGCCGCGTAACTCATCATTGGCAAGCAATCCACCGCGGAGCGTTCTATCGCGGCGGCCCCATCAAGACGGCTATCTCATCCGGTATTGATCAGGCGCTCTGGGACATCACAGGAAAGTGCTACGGAGTTCCCGTCCATCGACTCATGGGAGGGCCAACCCGGGATCGCGTTCGCGTTTACGGCAAGGTCGATTCCAGAACGGGAGTGAACGCCATGAAAGTCTCTCCCCGTGGCTCGCGCACTCCATTCAAGCATGCTGAGGGACTCAAGATGATCGACGAAGTCACCGAACGTTTTGCAGCCATTCGCGAACGCTACGGACGAGGCGTCGACATCGGCATTGATTTCCATGGCGCGGTTCAGCCAACAACAGCTGCCTCCCTTGTCAAAGCCCTGGAACCCTATCATCCATGGTTCTACGAAGAGATCGTCCAAGCGCTAAACGTGGATGTCATGGCGGAAATTGCCCGGAAGACCCATATTCCCATCGCCACCGGCGAACGAATCTTCACGAAGTGGGGCTTCCGAGAGATCATTGAGAAACGAGCCGCAACCATTCTCCAGCCCGACATCTGCTATGCAGGTGGGATCACCGAACTGAAAATTATCGCCGGTATGGCGGAGGCCTACTACACCCCCATCGCCCCGCATAACCCCCAGGGTCCCTGTTCCTTGGCGGCGAGTCTTCAGATCGCCGCTTCGGTGCCCAATTTTCTAGTTCAGGAACGGGGAGACAATGAATACAGCGATCTGCTCGCCAAACCTCTCCCTCCGATGAAGGACGGCTACCGACCAATCCTGACGGACCCGGGCCTAGGGATCTCAATCGATGAAGAAAAACTCATGGCCCAAGTTGGCGAGCCCAGCGAATACCGCACCAGGTATGACAAGGACGACGGCTCCGTAGTCGATTGGTAAATTGGTAAATCGGTAAGCAACCACCCCACACCTTCCCAAGACCATGAGGCAAGCCATAAGAGCAAGCCTTCGTGAATCTAAAACCGGGAAGAAAAGGCTCTAGAATAAAACGAGAAGCTCACAAAAAACGCCTCCCTGGAACGAACTCCAAGGAGGCGATACTCAGCCCACAGGGCAAGCGACTCTAATACTGATTCGTCGCTTCCGTTTCTTCAACGGGACGACTGATTTGATCGGTTGTCAGACTCACCTTAAAGCGAACGTCTTCACGCTCAACGGCCTTGACCTTGACTCTCCACCGAGCCGTTTGCTTCGGTGCCAATGTGGCCAATGGTGCGAAGCGAACCACCCGTGGCTCCACCTCGGCACCTTGCGTTGCACCGGTGGCCGAAACAAATTCTTGGGCCGGCTCCATGAAACACTCAATACGGATATTGCTATCAATTGCTGTCCCTTGATTGGTGACGGCAATCTCGTAGGTATCGGTGGCTCCTACCTCAATTGGATCTTCAATATCGATGACCTCCAAGAGAACTCCGGGAACACCGCGAATCTCGGTCTCACACGCTGCTCCTACCGCCTCGACACAGTTCGCTTGCGCTTGCGCTACAAGGCGGAAGTCGCCCCCGGTATCAAAAGTAATCTGCGCACAGACGGTCTTGTTTTCTCCTGGCGCAACTTGGCCTAAGTTCCAACGGATTCGACCGCCAGAAACACGTCCCCCCTCGGTCACTCCGCGAACGGTTCCGCCTGCTGGAATCAAGGCTTCGACCATGGCATTTTCAGCAACCGAATCTCCCGGGTTCGACACGTTATAGCAGACTTCCACCGGTCGTCCGATAAATCGGGCGCTCGGCGCTTCACAGGTAATCTGAAGCGCTGGCGCACTGACCCGAGTGGTCACTTGTGCCTCGCCCGTTACGCCCTGAGCGGAAGTGGCCTGAACCCGATTGGTAAAACTCCCCGTCCGAGCTGCTCGGGCACTGACGTTGACTTCACGAGTTTCTCCTGGCTCCAAGGTTCCGATATCAAAGGAAAGTTGGCGTTGCCCATTCGCGGAAACCCCTTCATCCATTTCATCGATCAATCGGACACCCGTCAATGTGCTCGAGCCTGAATTCTTAACACCAATAACATAGTTGATAGGATCACAAATCGAAACTTCGCTAGGACCATTCTTCACGACCTGCAGCGCCGCCTTAACAATCCTAATGGGCTCACAAAGAATCGGACTATAACTCGCCCAGCCACAAGTGGTCACGACCCCTTCATCACCGGCAGTGCCTTGGATCCGAATCTTTCGAGATTCATTGCCATCGAGCTTCCCGATTTCCCAAAGCACAATTCCGCCGCTGGTAGAGGTCGGTTGAGGGTCCGCCTTTTGGATGCGTAGCCCTGACGATGCCTGATCCATCAGTCGAACCATATGGATAGGATGGGGAGTGAGATTCGTCACTCGATATTCATAAGAAAAAGCCTGCCCCGCCATCATTTCTGCGGGAACAATCTTCTCCAATAGTAGCCCATCATGGCCTCGCATCCCGGTAGGGAAGGACATCGATCCGATGACATACTTCAATCCATCGCGCATCACCGTCGAATGAGAAGGGCCAAAACCATTAGCCTGTGCTGGTCTCGCCGCAGTTTCAGGCTGCTCGTTCTCGACGGCTGCTGCAGGAGCCATATCCGTCCGGACATAAGGAGAGCGTCCGGTGTAGTAATTCCCCCTCGTCTGATCATAAGACGAGCCTCGATTCCGCCGATCATTGTTGATTGTTTGGGCGGTTATCAGCTCGCTCGTGATAATGGCTACCAACCCCAGGCATAGACTCGCTATCAACGCCGGCTTTCGATTGTTCATCAATGGTTTAAACATAGGTTCTTGTCATTCTCAGATTAAAAACGGGTTCTTACAGCTCCACAGATACACTCCCTATGCCCTAACACATTGGCAATGAGCTATTTAGGCAGAACCAAAAGACGTAAACCTATCATATCGAAGGGCATGAAAAAAGGAAGTCAGTTCTTCAACGGTGGGACCATCAGAAGTAATATGGAAGATGCACAACTTTTCCGGCGGGGCGTCTAGCGTCGACAATCCAATTCGACGCTAGACACTGACTCGACATCAACCCACCGATAAACGAACAAAAAAGAAGGCTTGATAAAAACATTTATTTTCAATACATGTTTTAAATCCAAAGCAAGCCTGAGCAGATCCCGACCCTATGAAAATCATGATGAGAACCTTCCTACTCTTCCTATTGGCACTCTCCTTTTGCAACACTCACGTCCTTCGAGCCGAAGACACAAAAGCGCGGAAGGTCGATCCTAAGAGCATCTATCACCGTCTCGGAGGGCAGGCGGCAATTGATGCAGCGGTTGACCTCTTCTATACAAAGGTCTTAGCCGATGAACGCGTGAACCATTTCTTTGAAGACGTGAATATGAAGCGTCAAATCAAGCGCCAGAAGGCTTTCTTGAGCGCTGCCTTCGGCGGGCCGACTCCCTACACCGGCAAAACACTTCGTAAGGCTCACGCCGATCTCGATCTCAAGGAAAGTGACTTCGGAGCGATTGCCGGTCATCTACAAGCAACGCTTACCGAACTGAAGATTGACAAGGAACTCATTCAAGAAGTCATGGCAGTAGCGGCATCAACCAAGAACGCGGTGCTGAATCGTCCGGAAGCGAAGGCAACCCACTAGTCAACCCGCCTACGACGCATCGAAACTCAGCGCAATTCTAGCTATGAAACGTCTTCTCGTTACCGCAGTGCTAGCGTCCATGGTAGGATCCACAGAAACCTCGGCCAATGAGGATATCGACTTCGGCCGCCAGGTTTATCCTATTCTACGGGATCACTGTCTCCGTTGCCACGGCCCCACCTACACAGATGCCAAGTCCGGACGCCGTAAGAAACCCAAAGGGGGCCTACGTTTGGACACGATCGCGCATATCAAGAAGGGCTATGAGAATGACGACGGAGAAACCAAGGCTCTCATAGTCGCGGGAGAACCTCAGAAGAGTCCCCTTTACACCACTACCGCGCTCCCCGCTGAGCACGATGATATCATGCCAGCCTCGGGAGACCCTCTCAGCAAAGAACAGCAAGCGCTGATTCAACGCTGGATCCGTGAGGGCGCAACGTTTGGACTGTTCAAGGCCCCCGATTATCTTAACCCCAAAGCGAAAAAGTAGTCCCAGGAGATACGTCGCCCGGCCCCCGCAACAAACGCGAACAGCCGAGGGCCTCCTTCTTGGAAAGCACGGGGCCTCATCGCAAACACGGGCCCTACTTGAAGCCCCATGTGGCGAGACACTCCTTTCCGAATCTCTCCTGAAGCTGCAAAACCTGTTCGGAAAGACTAAGCCCTGATGGGGCTGTCTTTTGTTTGTAGTGCGCCTGCGCATTGGCGACGTAGACAATATCGGAGAGAGACAATTCAGGATCGTCCGATTGACTCAGCCGGCTATGGTTGCCGACCGTGTCAACGACGGCTGGAGGCATTTGCCAGCGATGAAGGAAGCGTGCCCCGATGGCTGCGTGGCTCGCGCCGAACACATGTTCTTCTTTGCCCTCGTCGGTACACTTACCATAGTCGTCTGGAAAGTTCGCCGCCAGGAGAAGCTTCCCGACATCGTGCAGAAGCCCCCCCGTAAAGGCCGCGCCAATAAGCCGTCGATCTTTGCTTTGTTGTCTCATGAGACCTCGCGAATTCCATGCAACCGTTCGACAGTGACTCAAAAGGCGTGAGAACGAAAACCCCAGGCACTTTACCCCCTCCTGGATTCCAAAGACTTCGACCATAAGCACAATCGCCAGCACCTGGTCCCCGCCTAAGAGCATCACCGCATCAATGGGATCACAGATGGTTCGCGAATAACCAAAGGCGGCGGAATTCACTGTCTTGATCACTTCCACGGTTATTGCTGGATCCGATCCGACGAGCAACCCTACTTGCTCGAGAGTTCCGTTTGGATCCCGCAATTCTCCGAGTATCTTGTGATAAACACCCGACTCACTGGGCAAACGGCGCAGCTTCGCAATCAGCTCATCAAGCTGATCTCCGGTCATCGGAACTGAATCTTCAATACAAGCGCTCACCAATTTCGTTCTATAAAACGATCCTACGATCCTCATGGGGGTCGATCCAACATTCCCAAGCGATGTGCTCTCTGGGATCAGTGCCCCAGGCCCAGTCTGAGCATGCTTCCCTCAGCAGGATGCCACAATGAGTGTTGGAAGACCGACGCCAAGGACCAAAGCCCCCGAGACGTCCACCAGTGGGATGATCGGCATATTAGCCTCCCCCCTTTAGCGAAACAGAGACAAAGGCAACCGATATCTGAAGAATGGGACGCAACGAGTCCTCACACCTCCAAGATTGCCTTTCCCCCGGCAGCCAGTGCAGTATCTGTAAGCCGCCCCTAATCTCGATCTAGTCTAAGAAAATCCATCTCGATCAGCACCATGCCCGCGAGTATCAAGCCAGAAGATATCAACCCGCAATCTCCCATGAAAACAGATCAATCGCGTCCGCTCAATCGACGAGCCTTCATTGGGCAATCAACGGTCGGCGCACTCGGCGTCGCATGGAAAAGTATTCCAGCACGGGGACAAAGCTCTCCGTCAATTCGCCCGCTCAATCGATTCCCAAGAATGGTTCAAGAGTACTTCGTCGATCGAGTCCGTGCCCTTGACAAGGCTCGCACCGATCGGATCTACCGTCTTTCGACCCGCCAAGAAGCCCAAGCGTACATCACAGAGGTCCGGCAGAAGATTAGAACTGCCTTTGGGCCCTTTCCTAAGCGGACCCCCTTGAACCCTCGAGTGACACGGACCATCAAGCGAACGAGCTATCGAATCGAAAACATCATTTTCGAAAGCCGCCCTGGCTTTCCAGTCACGGCCAACCTCTACATCCCGAACCGTCAGAATGGGCAGCATCGTCGATTTCCCGGGGTCATTGGCACCTGCGGTCACTCAAGAAACGGTAAAGCAGAGAGCGCCTATCAATCCTTCGCACAAGGCCTTGCCAAGCAGGGCTACATGGTTTTGATCTACGATCCCATTGGACAAGGGGAACGGCTCCAATACCCGAACGACTTGTTTCAGTCTCGCATCGGCGTGGGCGTCGGAGAGCATCTGTATGCAGGCAACCAACAATTTCTGGTTGGAGAATTCATCGGAACGTGGCGGGCTTGGGACGGAATTAGAGCGCTAGACTACCTCCTTAGCCGAGACGAGCTTGATGCCAAGCACTTGGGTATCACTGGGAATTCTGGCGGCGGCACGATGACGACGTGGCTCGCCGGACTCGACCAGCGCTACACCATGGCGGCCCCGTCCTGTTTCGTGACCTCCTTCCGTCGTAACTTGGAAAATGAACTACCCGCCGACACGGAACAATGCCCGCCCCGAGCACTGGCACTCGGGCTCGATCACGAAGATTTCCTCGTCGCCCTCGCCCCCAATCCGGTTAAAATCCTAGCGAAAGAACGCGATTACTTCGATGTTCGCGGAAGTGAAACAGCACTCAATCGACTCAAACACATCTACCGCCTACTCGGAGCAGAATCAAAGATCACCCTCTTTACCGGACCGACGAGACATGGCTATTCAAGAGAGAACCGAGAGGCCATGTACCAATGGTTCAATCAGGCCACAGAACTTTCCGAGAACGGCACCGAGCCACCAATAGAGCTTGAAACTGACGCAACCCTTCAATGCTCGGCGAAGGGGCAAGTCGCACAGATGGGAGCCATCCCGATCCACCACTTCACCCGTGCCCGCTCCGTACAACTAAAAATCGATCGCCCATCCCTCAAGGGAAACGCGCTCAAGGACGCGATAGACAAGACCCTTCAATTGAACCCTCAGAGTGAGAGCCTCCGCTTCCGAATCCTTCGACGTCGGGGCAAGCGAAGCTTTCCACGCCCCCATTTCACAACCTACGCCATCGAAACGGAACCAGGAATTCACGCCATCGCCTACCTGCTTGGAAACGAAGCCCATGATTCGCGCCCCAAAAAAGGAAGCCAACATGCCACGCTCTATATCTCGGATATTTCAAGCGACCAGGAACTGCGGCACGACGATGAAATCCGATCCTTTGCGACAAGCAACTCAGATCCTTTTTATGCCTGTGATGTTCGAGGTAGCGGCGAGTCGCAACCGGACACCTGCGGAGAGAATTCCTTCCTCGCCCCCTATGGCAGTGACTACTTTTACGCAATCCATGCGATAATGCTCGACGATCCCTACCCAGGCCAGAAAACTCGAGATGTCATTCAAGTTCTTCGTTGGCTAAACAGGCAAGGTCACACCGCCATTCACCTCATTGCTCAAGGACGAGGGTGTATTCCGGCGAGCATCGCGGCCTTGTATTCCCCATCCGTCCAGCGGGTCACCTTAAAAGGCGCACTCACATCGTTTCAATCGATCGCCGAATCTGAAGATTACACGTGGCCCCTTTCGAGTTTCATTCCCGGCGTTTTAAAATACTACGATCTCCCAGATATCTATGACTCAATCCGGAGCACGCGAGAGCTGAGCTTAATCTGATGCTAGGCGCCGATCGATGCCACCCAAACCGCTAGACCAATAATCGCAAAACAGAGGACAAAGGTTCCCACGAAGCCCAGGATGTCTTTCAGTCCGGGGCGACAAAATTCGAAATCAGTACCTGGGAAAAGTTTGCGCTTTTCCGAGTGACTTGGATTTTGAAGTGCCATGGCGAGCACGCGTGCATCTTCCTCTGGCTCAGGAATCACGGGCGTTTTCATCTTTACATAGTAGCGGTCTAGAACGTCTCGACTATTCCGTCGCGTCAGTAGACTCACAACAATCATGACTAAGAATGGAGCAATGATTTTGGGGGGCAGTTCCATTGTCGCTAACATCGAATCACTCTTAGCCTTCAGGTCGACACCGAGAAGATCGTAGATTAGAAAATCGAGATTGAAGTTCCCCTCACCTTGCATCGGCCCAACGTAGGCTTGAGTAAGAACATCTGATTGTCCTGTGGTGGTTCGAGACACTTCTCGAAGCTGCAATGAGTCCACGGGTTTCACTCCGGCCGACCAATAGACCGCTCGACCACCAGTTCGATGCACTTGTTGCATCATCTCGCCAAGCCCCAAAGCCTCCGGACGCGCCCCGAGCTGTCCCAAAGTCCGGGCCCGTTCTTCAGCAGAACCACTCAAAGTAAGACTGGCAATCTGGCTATCCCAGGTGGCTATTTCTGACTGACGCCGCCGGACGTCGGCTGGCGTTGCCTCCCGCGTGATGGTTGTCGTCACGAGGTGGGTTGCCTGAGAGAATCGCTCACTCCCTTTCAGGGATGGGAGGGCATAAGGAAGAATCCAAGGTATGATGAAGAAGACGCTCGCGGTAAAGGCGATCGTGACCCAAGCAGCCGTCGTCGTTGCCCGCCTCCAATACATCCCCACCCAAAAAGGCGCCGCAAACAGCACGGGAACAATCCACGTGAGTTGCAACTGTTGAAACACATCCATCATCGACCATGAGAACACGACCGCACCGATAACCACGATCGCCCCAGTGACACGGGCTAGGTTCAAACACTGCTTTTCGGATGCGTTTGAATTGATGAAGGGAAGGTAAACATTTCGAATCAAGAGCCCGGAAGACACCAGCATGTAACAGTCAACGGAGCTCATCAAGGCAGCCAAGAGGCAGGCAAGCATCAGCCCCGATAGGCCGGGCATTAGAAGCTCTCTGGAGGCCACGCCCCAAGCTTTGTCTGGATCGGCGACCACTTCGGGATTGTCGGCAAAAAGTGTCAGAACGATCAAAGCCGTCAGCGCCCACCCAATCGTGCAGAATCGTTTGGCCAAATTCCCAGACACCAATCCAATGCGAGCATCGGATTCGGATTTTGCCGACCCCCCGCCCGTCGCGATGAAATGGGGTTGAACCACGATACCGATGAGTGAAATGACCGTGACAGCGACGATTCGGTGAATAGGGAAATCGCTAGCGTTGGCAGATCCGATCAGGGTAAACATCGACACCGGTAGCTGTTCGTGCATGATCGCGAAACCATCAAGGATTCCCTGACTCGTCGGATCCCCAAAGCGTTCTACCAAAGCCTGCAACCCGAATGGGACTAATAGTACGGAAAGAAGAATGATACAGATCCCCTGCAAGACATCCGTCCAGTAGGCAGCCATTAGTCCGCCGAAGGCCCCATAGAGCACGACGATCACGGCAATGATGGGCACGAGAATATATTCCAAGGAAATCACGCTGTCTCCAATGGATACCGAGTCTCCTAAGAGCGGGGCGGCCACTTTGCCGATCGCAGAAAAAAGCATCGACCCATACACCATATAGAAGAGAATTCCGAAGGCGGTATAGGCGGCCCCCATACGTTTCGATTCGTATCGTTCAACGAACCAATCCCCCAAAGTCAAGTGTCGCATCCGACGATACCAAACCGCCGTGATCCAATAGAAGGGGGTCACAAAGAGCCAAGACATCGTGCTCCAGATCCCGCTCATCCCACTGGTGAAGCTAGTACGGGCGGTATTCACCGGATCCGACGATCCCGTTCCTGCCCCGAACGCCGCGAAGGCTTGGATTACCTTCCCAAAGGAACGCCCTCCAAGAAAGTAATCTTCCTGAGCCTTGACTCGCCGCATTGCGAGTTGCCCAATGCGTAACATCACGCCGAAATAGGCGACCAAAACTAAATAATCGAGAACGTGCATGAGAATCTAGATTATGATAGCCGAACGGCAGGTCGAAACAACCATCGAACCAAAAGAAAGCAAGCGGCGAGAATGAGGGGCGAAAAAAAATCCCGCTCCTTGGAATAAAGGAAGCGGGATAAACTTAATGACTACCGCAGCGATCAGCTCTTGGCGTCGTCAAAATTCTTACTGACCTCGTCCCAATTGACCACGTTCCAGAAAGCCTTCAAGTAGTCGGGCCGTCGGTTCTGGTATTTTAAATAGTAAGCATGTTCCCAAACATCACAGCCGAGAATCGGTCGCCCCGTTCCCTCAATCACAGGGCTATCTTGATTCGGCGACGATCCTACCTCTAGTTTGCCGCTCTTGTTGACAAACAGCCAGGCCCATCCACTACCAAAACGAGTGGCGCCCGCCGCTTCGAATTTCTCCTTAAACGCCTCGAAGCTGCCGAAGGTCGCATTGATTTCGTCAGCGAGGGCTCCCGTTGGAGTCCCCCCGGCATTAGGGCCTAAGATCGTCCAGAAGAACGAATGATTCGCATGTCCCCCACCATTGTTCCTCACGGCTCCGCGAATATCCGCTGGAACAGCGTCTAAATCGCTCAACAACTCACAAATTGATTTGCTTTCTAGCTCTGGCTTACCTTCAAGGGCTGCGTTCAGCTTCGTAATGTAGGTATTGTGATGCTTTCCATGGTGAATTTCCATGGTCTGAGCATCAATGTGGGGCTCCAACGCATCGGTTGCATAGGGAAGTGCAGGTAACTCGTGTGCCATATAACTGGTTTTTCTGATTTTAAAGCGTTCGACTCAACGTTTCCGATTGAGCCACCCAGCGTACCACATGGGCACCAAACGGCACAAGACCCTAAATCAGACCATTTTTCCAGCGTTTTTGGAGAGCGATCTAGGGCGAAACCCGAGCGACTGAAAAGGCATCGTCTAGGGGGTAAGGAAGCACCGAAAAGGGAATTTGTCGAAAGATTTGGACTTGGAACTAGAGAGTCTCATCACTCGCCATGCTCTTTTCCTGAACCTGTGACTTCTTCTTATAGGCCCGATATTTGTCCCGTTTCTCTCGTCGTTCGCGGTTGTGGCGGAGGAGACTCTCCGCTTGCTCCGCTGAAAGGTGCTTTGAAATACGGATATCAGACCGATCGATAAGGGCATCCACACGAGCCTCCTGTTCCAATTCTAGTTCATCGTGCTCCTTCAATGCCATCCGTACTAGAGGGCGAATCTCATATTCCTGACTCTCACTGAGACCTAGAAACTCCACCATCCAAGACATGATTGCATCTTCCTTTGACGTTTCAGGTTTCGATTCAACCGATTCGCGCTCTTCAGCGGTCCGTTGATGTTTCTCGTGCAGGATCCGTGCACCGACAAAAAATCCAGATACGCCTCCGGTGATGAAGACCAGGGCAACGAGAATGGCAATACTACTTTTTCCAATCACAACTATGGCACGTAGAGTTCAGCGGCAGGGAAAGAATGAAGAACGGTCTGTGGCGACCCGTCAGCCTCGAGAGAAGGTGTGGGGCCAAGATAGTCGTGGTTCAATAGAATACTGATCGCCATGATACCAACGGAGCCCGCGACCGCCCATTTTAGGAAGGCAAGCACGCCGTCGTTCAGATCACGAGAGAGATCCTGTCGCCAGACACTAAGGACACGCCCCCGTATCACGGGCGACAATTCAAACTCTTCATTCACCTGTGCCTCACGAGCCCAACTGAATAGACGGTTCAACCCTTGATTTTGATTCTTCATCCGTTTTCTGATTCCAACAACTCTTGCCAAAACCGACGCAATTTCTTCTTCGCCCTCATCGCCCGAACGCGAACGTTGACGCCCGACCAACCGGTAATCTGGGTGATTTCTTTTACCGATTTCTGCTCAAGCTCTCTCAGCTCAATCACTAGGCGATCTTTAGGATCCAATCGATCCAGCAAGCACCGAAGCAACTCCAAGGATGAGGCCCGCTCATCCGGTAACGCGATACTCTCATCCGCAATCGCTGCATCAATCACTGCTTGATGCTCTTCCGAAAGATCTGACTTACGGAGTTCTTTCTTTCGTCCCTTCGCCTTGATCAGATGGGTGATACAGGTATTAACCGCGATCCGGGAGACCCAATGATTAAAGTGCGCCGTCCCCTTAAACTGTCCAAGATTCTTAAAGACCCGAATAAAAATCTCTTGGGCCATGTCCTCCTCTGCAAGCGAAGAGGGACACCGACGCCAGACGATCTTCATAACCAATGGAGTCATATAGTCCAATAGCTGATTCGCAGCATCCTCATCCCCATCTCGAACACGCTCCAAGATTTCAATGACATTTAACTCATCGCTATCCATCAGTCCTTGGACAGTGCCGGAGCTGAGACCGATTGATAACACCTGAAACACCCATGAACAACGACGAATAAAGAGCCCTTTATGCTGGCTCGAGTCCCAGAGACCGCCGGCTCACTTGGCGAAATTTCCCAGGAGTCATCTTGGTATTTCGACGAAAATATCGACCAAAGTAAGAAGCATCCTTGAACGAAAGCGATTGGGCAATATCTGCCACCTGGCGCGTTGTATGAATCAGCTGTCGTTTGGCTTCGAGGATCACTTCACGCTGAATGATCGCAATCGGAGTGAGCCCCGTCGCGTCTTTCACCAGTTCATGGAGATGACTGGCACTCACCCCCAGCTCTTTGGCATAGCCGGCCACGGTTCGTTCTAATCGTGGTTCATCGGCAACCAGTCGGATGTATCGTGTCACAAGCGTACTCTGGCCACTGCGAGCCTCTTCCAATCCTTGGGTACTCTGAGAGCCTAGTGCTCGCCAAAAATGAAGCAATAAGACGATCAGAAATGATCTCAAGGCAGTCACGTAAGCCGGATGTCGCAACTCATACTCATTCTTAATATCCTGAATTATTTTCAACGCTCTTTCTGCATCCGCAGACGCCAAGTCATAGCATTGTTGGGGAGAAGATCCGTCAAAGAGCAGCGCCCCTGGCAAGCGATAGGCATTGACTTCATTGAGTGTCAGAAAGGCTTCAGAGAAGAGAATTTCAAAGCCGCAGTATGCGTCGATGGAATCGATCACGACACGTTGATTAGGCCGGAGAAAGAGCACTGACCCTGCCCCCAAGCGATAGGCCTGCGCATCGACAACACATTCGCCCTCCCCTTGGGTAATAAAAATGATTCCGTAGGAAGAAACGCCTGGCCGACCAAGGCTTGAATCTGGCTTGGCCGCAGCGCATAAACCGGGATGCCGTGCGCTGTGCAACGGCACAGCACTCAAATCAAACTCCAGATTTCCAGTATCTGAGTTCAGGTCGACGGAGTCCCGAATGGGAGAATCCTTCGTTGAAAACTTCATATCTTTGAACCAAAACGCAGCGCAACATCAGTCATTCAGGGACGACCGTGCCACAAGCGCGGCTTCAAAGAACAGAGACTAGCAAGGGAGGATGTTTGTTTCATTTAGATCAAACTTTTTTTCCGGCACTGGACTCCTATGGATCAAAGCACTTCAAAGAACCAATCGCTAAACGATAGGAAACTAAAATGTCTCGGACAGACAAAGAAATGTCCCAGGGCAACTCCTAGTCTAATGTTCTTCGAAAGGGCCCGAAATACCAGTCGCGGAAGCGGGTCACAACAAGCCCGAAATCTTGTCCGAGCAATAAGGCACAAGGCACGAGAATCAAAGTAATGCCGGTCGCGAACAAAACCCCAAAACCAAGAGAAACTGCCATCGGAATCAAGAATTGTGCCTGAATGGATCGATCCATCAACAATGGGATCAAGCCAACGAAGGTCGTGACGGAAGTAAGCAAGATCGGACGAAAACGGCGTGCACCAGCCATGAGAACCGAGTCTTTGAGCGACACGCCATCCCGAACCTGCCGATTGACAAAATCGACCAAGACAAGTGAATCGTTCACCACCACACCAGCCAAGGCCAACATCCCAAAGACGGAAAGATACGAGGGCGTAATCCCCATCACGATATGCCCTAAGAGAGCCCCAATAATGCCAAAAGGAACCGCAACCAAAACGTAGAGAGGTTGAATCATTGATTTGAAGGGAATGGCGAGCAGGGCATACAAAGCAAAGAGCAAGGCCACAGAACCAACCAAAGTTCGTTTCCGAGACTCGGCGGCTTCAGCAACATACCCGGTAAACTGAAAGGACAGATTAGGATCGTCACGGAGCATGTCTCGAAACACGGGAGCCACCTCGTTTGCGATGCCGATAATATCTACATTTTCATTGGCCGGCTGGGCACCAATCCGAATCACTTCCGCCCCTGCATTACGTTCAATGAAATAAGGAGCCTGAACAAACTTCAGATCGGCGACGGTGGATAAAGGCACATCAACACCCGACGGGGCCCTCACTTTCATTCGATCCAAAGTATGCAACGATTCTCGAGAAGCGCGAGGCAGCCGCACCATCACGCGAATGTCGTCTACGCCACGGAGAATTCGCTGCGCTTCCTCACCGAAAAACGCCTGTCGGATTTGCTGTGCGAGCGCCTGTTGCGTCATACCCAACTCAATCGCCCGAGGCTTCAAGGTGAACTCGATCTCGCTCTGACCGTATTTCACACTCGCCCAAGCAGAATTGATTCCATCAAACGTTTCAAGTTGATCTGCCATCTGCTCGGCAATTTCGTTCTTTCGCTCCGACGAAGGCCCTCGTAGTTCGAGATACAGTGACTCTTCTTCTCGACCGTCTTCGCTTTGCTCCCCCCCGCTCTGTTCAGGTCGAATCCTAAATGACGTGGCCTCAGGAATCGGCCCAACCAACTCATACCAGCGAGTCGCGATCTCACTGTTTCGAGGCCCAGGCTCACTCCGTAGACTCGGAGGAGTGACCTCGACTCCCACGTATCCACGAGACTTGTCAAAACTCCGTGAGACGTAGCTTGCCCCCGTTACTTTGACAACATTCTCGATTAGAGATTTTCCATTGCCAGGATCAACATACTCCTGCTTCAACTGAGTCGTCGCGGCCAAGATCCGCTCGACGTACGCTTCGGTCTTCTCCAGCGTTGTATCATTTGGTAGATCAAGCGATGCGTGAATACGCAGCCGTTCCACGGTTGGCATGGAAACAAAACCCAGTCGCCCTCCCTGACAGTATCCAGCCTGTCTCTTATACACATCTGACGCTGCCGAGCGATCTAGTGTAGATCTCGGTGGTCGCCGTATCATTAAA